>JAISIL010000171.1 GCA_031262035.1 Spirochaetaceae bacterium
TATCCACATCCATTTGTTCTACACCTCTGTAGAACTATTATATATTTTGGACTAGATATTGAGTTTTGAGTCAGCCATCCCTTTCGGCTAGATTTAGTTTTGAGGCATCGCGTAGGGCGTATGAAAAAAGGCCCCTCCGAAGAGGGGCTACTCGGCTTGCCCATTCCAAGCCTACCGAGGTCAAAGGTAAAACCAGTGCCTCAATGAGGGTAGGGCCTCGAGGATTAGTGTAGCAAGAAAAAACCTGCTACAAAGCCACAAAATAAATATAATTCAATAGTATTAAATATTTGACAATATTAAACTAATCGTCCACTTGGTTTACATTAAAATGAATTATATTACCACTAACTTTGGCACCTATCGTATATGAGCCTCCCTCAAAAAGATATTTTATAATTTCTACTGTGTCTGCTGAGTACTTATAACTGCCACCACCTGTTGGCTTAATGTAACCAACTTCAATTGAATGCATGCCAGATGGAAGTAAAATTGTAGAAGCTACTTCTCTACTTCCCTCACTAGTCATTATTTTTTTCCCTTTTTGTATAATACTTTTACCAGGTGAATTTCCATCAATTGTATCTACATAAATAGTATCACTAAGTTTTACCATACTATATGACATACTTTTTCCATTCAAATACCAGTCATCTAATAATGGATCAGAACGTGAATATGTTCCAGCAAGTTTACCTGAGTAATTATATATCAGAGAAAACATTTTTGAGAAACCATCTTCTCCTAAATTAATATTCCCGGGGAGACTAATACTTATTATTGGATTATTGGCAAATGCATTTTTGCCAACTTGGGTTATATTTATGTTGTCCGGAACAATTACATTTGTGAGCTGATTTTCTGCAAACACATGATTAAAAAGGCCTATAATGGTTTTGGGTAAGGATATGGTTGATATATTATTATTATAGAACGCATAACGGCCCAAATAACAAACACCTTCACCAATGTTTACAGTGGTAAGTTCATTGTTTGCAAAAGCATAATCGCCCACTTGGCGTATGGTGCCAGGAATATTTACTTGTGTGAGTTGATTATTCGCAAATGCTCCATAACCTAATAAACCGGTTATTGGCTCCATTTTTCCTCCAACTGCTTTTCCTGAGACTCTTATTGAATTAATTTCGCGGATTCGTTCCGGACTGACAGAACCTCCATCTTTTATTTCGATGACAGATTCCGGAATAGTAAGTCTGGTTAACTTATTACCATAAAAAGCACCGCTTCCGATCGTCTTAGTAGCTTCTGGAAATGTAATATCAGTAATTTTATTATTAGCAAATGCATAATCGCCAATATAGGCAAGATTTTCTGGTAGATCAACTGTAGTTAGCTCATTGTCTGAAAATGCACCTTTGGGAGAAGGGATGCCTGCACTTCCAAATTGGTATATTGCTCCGTCTTCAATACGAGATAAATTTTCAGGTAACTTCAATTGTGATATTTTGTTTTCTGAAAATGCACTTCCTCCAATTGTTGTAACACTATTTGGAATGCTAACAGTAGTAAGTGAATTACCTGAGAACGCCCATTCTCCAATAGTCTTCACTCCATGTCCAAGATTTAATTCAGTCAATTTGTTACTCCTAAAAGCATAGTTTCCAATCTCTCCGACACTATTCGGAATGCTTATTTTTTCTAAATTATTGCTATTAAAAGCTTCTTTTCCTATATACTCCAAATTCGCAGGCAAGATTATTTCAGTTAATCCTGCACCTTCAAATGCGCCATCAGCAATTATTTTAACTGTTTCAGGAATCTCAACAGTTTGAAGATAGGATCTAAACGCTTGCAGGTAAAAAGTACCTTCTCCAATTTCTGTTACCGGCATACCCATTATTTTATTAGGTATTACTACATTCGCTGGCCCTTTTTGACTATATCCGGTGATCTTTACAGTTCTATCTTTTCGAATACGATAGGAAAAATCACCATGCTTTGGGTCTTTATCAGCACCATACTTATAATAAAAATCATCTGAGGCACACCCGACAATCAGTAGTAGCGTAAAGAATGTACACATAAAACCAATTAATTTTAGTTTCCAGTTTCTCATGAAAAACTCCTTAAATAAGATATATTTCCGCGAAAAAATTCACGTTTTCTCTTGCGTCCCCCATACTAAGAGCCGCTATCTTCTATGCGCGAAGCCGGGCATTCCCAATTTCGCATAACCTGTTATACCTAACCCTTAAGGTTTGTATAACCCTCCTAAAAGAGCCGGAAATACAAACGTTTTGTGTTTCTGGCTCTTTTAGTGGATTTATTATAGCATATCTTGGAGTATTTGTCAATATATATTTCTGTTTTTGCCCTGCTGTTTTTAGGAGAATATCTCACGCGGAGCCGCAGAGATTATTGTCAGCAATCTAAGCGAAACCCTGCGCCTCCGCGCCCCCGCGTGAGATATTCTCCTAAAAACCTACACATTTTTCTTCGGTTTTCCCTGTTCTGCTTTCTCACGATTTATTGCCATTTCCAGGGCGACGAGTTTATCAAAATCGCTTTGGAATAATTTGTCCTGGACGATGCGGTATTTTTCAAATTCTGTTTCTGCGTGAAGTTTGGCTATTTCGGCGGAAATCTTCCCGGGATTATCCAGAATATCATATTCGCTTGCCTGCAAAATAAGGTCAAGTTGTTTTGCCCAATCCTCCATTGTTGTCGGCATCTTGCGCCTGGCTCTTGACTCGGCTAAATCAAGATAGGCTGAGACAATCAATCCCATGCCTTCTAACTCAGTTTTTGATAGATAGTTTTTTGCAACAGAGACATCAGTTTTAATGATTTTACCGTGAGGTGAATGTTTCCATGTGGTTAAACCCATGTGCTTTTTATCTGCATCGGCCCTGGTGTAAATTATTTCTGCGGCTGTTTGTCCTACAATAGCCCAGTGTAATTTGTTTTGCACTTTTGTAAAAAAGTCCTTTGTAGTTTTTGCAGTCGGGTCGTAATCAATAGAAGTTGTATAAATATCTGTTACCTTCTGGTAAAATTTCCGTTCAGACATACGGATTTCCCGTATTTCCCAAAGCAATTCATCAAAATACTGGTCATTCAGTATTGAGCCGCCTTGTTTAAACCGTTCGCTATCCATTACCCAACCTTTGATGGTGTAGTCTTTGGCAATTTGGTTTACCCACTTTCTGAATTGCACGGCACGCTGACTATTGACCTTGAAGCCAATAGCAATAATCATTTGAAGACTATAGTGGTCAACCTCTCGTTCAACTTGCCTCTGGCCTTCAGTTTGAACTATTCGAAATTTTCGAATAGTTGCTTCCGGTTGGAGTTCAGAATCTTCAAATACCTTCTTGATATTGTAATTGATAGTGTTCACTTCTACATCATACAGCGTTGCCATCATTTTTTGGGTGAGCCAGATGTTTTCGTCTTCGTAGCGCATTTCGACACTCTGCGGGTTATCGCCTGTGGCGGCGACAAAGGTGAGGTATTCGGCGGCGCTGGAACGGATAGTAATTTCTCTTTGTTTCTTTTGCATGAATATGTTATATCATTTTTTGCTAATTTTTGTCAAGTAGTTTTTGTTGGTTCTGAGTAATTAATTTTAGCTGCTAACCCCACAAAAAAATGGACTTGTTATTTGAAAAAGACTTGTAAATATAAAGTTCGTGTTGTTTGCGGCATTTGCGTTGCTATATACTATTCCCTTTACCTATATTGCAATCACTACATAAAGTACGTAAATTACTTTCAACTGTTTTACCACTTTTACTAAATGGTATAATATGGTCTACATGTAGTTCTAAACCTAATGTAGTAGCAGGACTTCTACCACAGATACTACATCTAAAATTATCCCTTTTAAGTATTTTGTATCTTAACCCAATTGGAATTTCATGTCTATCTTCTATCTTTATATTTTCTTTAGTTCGCATTACTATATCTACTTGTTTAGATATTTTCTCATCACCATTGGTATACTCTTCTACTCCATTAACTTTATCAAGAAATGTTAAAAGTGCTTTACGCCATGATCCCCAGCGAATGATGTAAGTCTTCGTATCAAATTTAGATGGTTCTTTTTTCATCTCCGCACAAGTTGGTTGTCTACCATAATATGTCCAAACAGTTAGTAAATTTTCATATCGTTCTTCATCGGTATACTTACGACCTTTTAATGGAACAGAAAAACCATTTTCATTCATAAGTTTGTTAAAATAACCAAACTTTTTCGAAATCGTAGATCTCCAGATATGACTTATTTGTTCAAACTCTTTTTCCGAAAAACATTTTCTTCCTAACTTTTCTGCAACTTTATGTAGTTCATTTATAAGTCTGTCTTTAGTTATTTCTTCATTTTCGTTATAAATATATGAATCATCTAAACCAGCTTTTTCAAGTGCATTTTTCCATCCACCAAATCGTTTTTGTATTGTAGAAAAACTGTACTTTGAATTCTTATCAAATTTACTGCCGGATAGAGGTTTATCCACCAATAAAGCAACTCTTCTAATTTCAGCCAATAAGGCCTCATCAGAATAATCAATAGGACGTGATAATTCAAATTCCATTTATTTTATCCCGTTAAAAATTTTTTAGGCAAATGCTATAACTAATTATAGCTAAACCTCAAGATTACTGTAATCCACATGAGAAATTGGTAGATATACCAAGTATTTAAATTTTCAAATACTCCTAACAATTATATCATATCCTGCATTCTTTGTCAATATTATTTTTCTGTTGGAAAAATGTTCACACAAGGATGCAGGGTTTCGCTTGGATTGCGAAGCACAACCTCCGCGTCCTCTGCGACTCCGCGTGAGAATTTTTTTTACAAGTGGGTTTATATTACCGGCTCATTCTCTGATACTAAAATATCATTTAGTAAAGAAATAGCATAATATCGGTTGCTTGCCAGTAATTTGAGGAACAATGGACGAAGCACATCGATATATCCTGCGTGTTTTGCGGCAATTAGGATACCTAAAGTGCCGATGCAGGGAATTTGTCTCTTTTCGGCAACATCTCTGGCTTCCTTATCGTCAATAAGAAGTGTGTCGGCATCAGTTTCATCAAATAAGAGTATTGCTTCTGTTTCGCCTTGGCCCAGGTTAAAATCCGGTAAGTGTTCCGTCTTTAATCTTATAACTCGACCGGCAAACTCTTGTAATGAGAGCAATTCGAGAATATCAATATATTTCTTTGCTTCTTTCCACACTGCAGTTGGAATGGCTATTTTATCATAAAAAACATCCAAAAGATGCAATTTATCAATGAGGGCAAGTGAGATTAATGGGCCGGTATCAGAAATTATAATCACAAATGAGCCTTAACTTGTTCTATTTTCTTAACATCGGCCATTACATCTTGAAACGAAAGATTGGAGATAGGAATATGGGCGCTGGAAAGGAAAAATTGGAATGCCACGGGGTCCATATCGGCTAATTCTGCGGCTTTTCCAATACTTACGGCAGAATTTTTGTATAAAAGCACAGCGATGTATTGTTTTAAATCTTTCGGTAAATCGATATGATAGTCCCGACATTTTTGTGGTATATCTTGAGGAAAAGTCAAAGTAACCGTGTTGCCCCTAACGGCAGTCTGGATATGTGTCATAGATTTAATATACTCTAATCATCAATTCTTGTCAAGGGGTGTTTTTTTGGGGGGGTTCCCCTGTTCTGCCTTCTCGCGATTTATTGCCATTCGAACTATCCGGAAATTCCGGATAGTTGCTTTTTCATCTCGTTGAACTTTCCCTATCTTTCAGTTTGAACTATTCGAAATTTTCGAATAGTTGCATCAGGTTGGGGGCCAGAATCGAGTATCAAGACATTGGGGGCCTTGGGGTCGCGGGATTTACCAGCCTAAATCTGAATGAGTGCCTGTTCGTGAGGCAATAAGGACAAGTTCATTGCGGATGATTCTATAAATTAAAAGCCAATCGTTCTCTATATGACATTCACGGTAGTCAAGCCAGTTGCCGCTTAATGCATGGTCGCGATACTTTGGGTCAAGGGGTTCTTCTTGTTGCAATTTTTTTAAAATAGCATCGATTTTTGAACGATCTTTTCCACGTTTCTCTTGTAGTTTGAGGTCTCGCCTGAATTTTGTTGTATATACTAAACTTAACATACCTATACACCCTCCGCTGCATTCTCGGCGTCAATTGCTGCAAACATTTCATCTGTGGTTTTGTATGCAGGGGAAAGGTTTCTACCCAGGCGGGCGTCTTCCATTGCCTCTATTGTTTCGGTATTGAATTTCCGTTTTGGCAAAAAGGGCAGGCCATTTTCCCGCATGCAGGCGGCAAGGAACATGCGTACCGCTGTGGATAAATCGAGGCCCAGACTATCAAACAAATCTTCTGCAGCCCATTTGGTTTCTTCGTCAAGACGAATCTGAACGGTTGTTGCCATTATATAACCTCCTAAAATAATGTCTTATACCTACAATATACTGTTTTTGCACTATTTTGTCAAGTAGTAGTTTTCTGTTTTAAACAAAAACGGAGATACTCCCGTCGACGGGAGTTGCCTACAAATCCGTTAGCGCTTCTAGTTTTTCGCGGAGGAACTCGCTCTTTTCTTTTAGGCCGATGTTTTCGGTGCGGAGGATGAGGACATTTGGGGCTTTGGGGTCGAGGCGGGCTTTGCCGCCGGATTCTTTGATGAGGCGGATAAGGCGGTCGACTTTCACTTTGCTCACCTTGCCGAATTCGATGTGGATTTCCTGGTAGGGTTCTTCCCAGCGGGGGGCGTTTTTGACGGTGCGTTCTTTGATGGCTACTATGGCCAGTTCTTTTGCGATGATGCGGATCTCGGCAAGGGCGAGGAGCGAATCGGCTTCGTCGGGGAGGGGGCCGAAGCGGTCGACAAGTTGGGTGTTGAGGGCGTCGAGTTCTTCGCGGGTAAGGACGGCGGCGATTTTCTTGTAGACTTCCATTTTTTCCTGAGGGCTGTCTATCCAGGAATTGGGGATAAAGCCTGAATATTCAAGTTCGAGGAGCGGTTCGGCTTCGGCCTCATAGTGCTGGTTCTCTAGTCTATGCACGGCGTTTTCGAGAAGTTGCATATAAAGGTCGAAGCCTACCGAGTAGATGTCGCCTGATTGTTCACGGCCGAGGAGGTTTCCGGCTCCTCGGATTTCCATATCCTTCATGGCGATTTTGAAGCCGCTTCCCAGTTCGGTAAAGTCGCTTATTACTTGCAGGCGCTTCATTGCCAGTTCGCTCAGGGCGCGCTCGGCGGGGTAGAAAAGATAGGCGTAGGCGACACGGTCGCTCCGGCCGACACGGCCCCGTAACTGATACAACTGCGAGACGCCATACATATCGGCACGGTCAATGATGATGGTGTTGACATTGGGTATGTCGATGCCGTTCTCGATGATGGTCGTAGAGACAAGGACATGAAAGGCCCCGTGGATGAAGCGGTGCATGACATCTTCCAGTTGGCGGCTGTCCATCTGGCCGTGGGCGGTTTCGATGAGCATTTCCGGGACCAGATGTTCCAGTTTGATGCGGGTATCGGTAAGGCTTTCTACGCGGTTATGGAGGAAGAAGACCTGGCCGCCCCGTTCGACCTCGGCGCGGATTGCTTTGGCGACTTTCTCTTCGTCCCATTCATCAATCTGTGTTTCGATGGGGTGGCGGTTCTGGGGCGGCGTGGTAAGGAGGCTCATGTCACGGATTTTAAGAAGGCTCATATGAAGGGTGCGGGGGATGGGGGTGGCGCTGAGGGTGAGGCAATCGACATTTGCCTTGAGTTCCTTGAGGCGCTCCTTGTCCTTTACCCCGAAGCGCTGTTCTTCATCAATAACAAGAAGGCCCAGTTCCTTGAAGGCGACATCTTTTTGGATAATCCGATGAGTGCCGACCAGTATGTCGATGGCCCCGTTTTTGCAGTCTTCGAGAGTCTTCTTGACGGCTTTATGCTCGACAAGGCGGGAGAGCATGGCGACTTTCACCGGAAAGTTGCTGAAACGCTCAACAAAATTTTCGTAGTGCTGCTCGGCAAGAATCGTGGTCGGGGCAAGGAAGGCGACCTGCTTTCCGCCCATAACGGCCTTGAAGCAGGCGCGGAGGGCCACCTCGGTTTTGCCGTAACCGACATCGCCACAGACGAGGCGGTCCATGGGGTGAGGGCTTTCCATATCGGCCTTTATTTCCTCGACACAGCGGAGTTGGTCGACGGTTTCCTCGAAGGGGAAGGCCGCCTCAAACATCGTCTGCCATTCGGTGTCTTTCTCGAAGGCAAAACCCGGCGTGGCCTTTCGCTTTGAATATATCCCCAGAAGGTGCTCGGCAAGGTCTTCTACTGATTTACTGACACGGTTTTTGCGGTTTTCCCAACTTTTGCTGCCCAGTTTATCGAGGCGCGGGGGAAGGCCCTCGTTTCCGATGTAGCGCTGGACAAGATTCACCTGCTCGATAGGCACAAAGACCGTTTCTTCATCGGCATATTCAATTTTGATATAATCCCGCTCGTGCCCCAGAGAACGAATCCGCTCGATGCCCTTGAAAAGGCCGATGCCGTAGTTAACATGGACGATATAGTCGCCGGGGTTAAGTTCGACAAAGGTATCGATGACGGCGCTCTGCACAGTTTTCAGCGAACGGGGCGGGCGTCTGCGGCGGCCGAAGATTTCGTTTTCCTGAATGAGGATGAATTTGATGTCGGGCAACGCGAACCCTGCCGACAAGGGGGCGGGAATAATAGATAAACCGCGAACCACGCCAACCACGCGAACATTTTGATTATTTAATTTGTCTGTATTGTTTGTTTTTTTTATATTGTTCGCGGGGTTCGCGTCGTTCGCGGTTAATTCATTTAACAATTCGTTAATGCGCCCGGCTTGGACTTCGGATTCGGCGGCGACAACAATCTGCCAATCGTTTTTTAAGAGGTTCGTAAATTCGTCTTTCAGGTAATTGATGTTGCCGAAGAAACTGCGGGGGGGGTCGGCGCTGAGGTCTATGCGGGTGGCGCCTTCTTCGCCGCCGCCACGGAGGCCCATAAACGACACCCGTTGACGGGAGTAGGCCGACAATTCATTAAAATTCAGCAAAAGCCGCTCAGGCAGGGGTTTGTTTTTCGTGCCGCGGAAGAGGGATTTGTATTCCCGGTCGAGGGCGTCCTGGGCGTTGATGAGGCGTTCTTTGTCGAGGTAGATGACGGTGCCGGAGTTGGAGATGTAATCGAGGATTGTCGGAGACCCCCCACCCGGCCTCCCCCCAGAGGGGGGAGGAGAAAGGGCATTTAGATTGGCATCGGTAAATGCTAATGGGAAAAACATTTCTTCGCCTGCTATTGTTCGGGTGGCGTATAATTCGGCGATGATGTTTTCGATACCGGGTTTGTCAAATTCGGGGCATTGGGTGAGGGTTTTTTCTAGGGTTTCTATGCGTTCGTCTGTCCAGATGACCTCTTTCATGGGGATGATGGTTAATAGGGGCGAATAATTATTCGCCCGTACATCATTTTGTATAAAGACCTGGGTGGCGGGGTCGAAGGGGCGGATTTTTTCTACATGGTCGAAATCCAATAAAATACGGTAGGCGAGGCCTTCTTCCATGCATATATCGAAAACTTCGCCGCGCAGGGCAAATTCGCCGTGTAATTGCACACGAGGCACCCTTGTGTAGCCGTATTCACCTAGCCGCTCTGCCAATGCGGCAGTGTCGAGGCTGTCACCCACCTGCACATTGAAAAGGAGGCTACGGATGTAGTCCGGCGGAGGGACGGGGGTGAGGAAGGCGCGCTCGGGAATGATAAAAACAGCAGGTGTATTAGTAATTAAGGCAGCCAAAGCGGCCATCCGTTCGCCGAAGACAGTGGATAAGGGGGCGGCGTCTTTGTAGGGGGCTATTCCCCACCAGGGAAAGGTGATGACCGGCACGCCCAATGTATCAAGGTCTTGGGCTAAAATAGAGGCTTCATGTTCGGTGGCAGTAACGGCAATTATGTTCGTGAGGTTCGTGGTTAAAAATTCTTGAATTATGAATGCACCCAGCGCACCCTCGACTGAATCGAGTTCCAACGGGAAAAGCCCTTCCCCATAGGCGGAGAGGGCTGCTTGTATACCTTTTGATTTTTCGATGGCCTGTAATTCGTTCATAAGACACGCACCTCGCCCCGGGAACGTTCCAGGCGGACTGCTCCGACCTCTACACAACGACAGGCGCCACGGCCTTCACCCAGGCAGAAACGCCGCACTTGCTTCCGTCTGATATCATTTGCATTGTCCGGCAGGAGCATATCGGCAGCCTGAAAAATAGCCTCTTCACGAATTATCTCCGGCTGTGTAAAAAATTGTTTTGCAGGGGTGAACATGTAATTACGGGGGGAATGGTTTTTGTTTTGGCCTTTATTTGGGGGCGGATGATTATCCGCCCCTACGGTCCATTGCACCCGTGCACGTGCCTCATCTGCAATGAAGCTTGCCGTGTAATCCTGGGTTTGGCCTAAACCAAAGGCGGCCTCGCGCCAGCCGGGGAAGGCTTTGTCCAGTAGGGGCATGAGGCTTAAACGGATGCGGTTTCGCAAAAAGGCTGTATCATTGTTACTTTTGTCGCTGATATATTCGATATGCTTTTCGTGCAGATACTCGATAATATCACTTCGGGATATGTATAAAAGGGGGCGGTAGAGGATAATGTTATCTGTCAATTGCCGTTTTTCTTGTATGCCTGCCAAGCCTGCAGGCCCTGAACCACGAAGAAAACGCATGGTGATGGTTTCTAATAAATCATCTTTTGTATGGGCGGTAAAGAGATATATTTTTTGCGGTGCACGTTGTAGGGGCAGGGCGCGCCCTGCCCCTACGGGGTCGGCGGGTTCCGCCGTCCCCTTCGTTATTATTTCCACAAATGCATCGTAGCGGAATTTCCGGGCGGCGGCCTCTATACCAAGGTTGTGTTGCCGGGCATACTCGGCAATAAGGCCTTGTTCTATATGTTTGGTGATGCAGGGAATACCAAGCCGCTTACACAAGCCTTCTACGAATGCTGCATCGGCAAGGCTTTCTTCGGGGGGGCGTATTCCATGTTCAATGTGGATGCAAGTAAGGTGTTGTTTTATTTCCACTGTTTGACAGAGCATTGCCAACATTGCTGTTGAATCGGCGCCGCCTGAAACGGCTGCATAATATGAAGCGCTGTCTGTGTCTTTTAATAATGGGCCTGTATCAATCTGAAACACTTCAATCATTTATTCCTTTCAGGCGGGGCATTGCACCCCGGTAATAGTCCATTATACCGCCACGTCGGTCAATTTCGGCCTGCATGGCATTGCGAACCGCTTCGCCAAAAGAGCGCACCGAATCGGCATTGATAGCGCCGTCTTCATCGTGTTTAATATAATCTTTTGGGTAAAGCGGGTCAAGAATAACAAAGGTTTCACGGGGAAAGGACTTAAAAAACGGCCATGTTTTTTTATGAATCACCGTTACGATAGGGTAGACGGGGATGCCAAGGCTTGCAGCAAGGTAAAAAGCTCCGGGTTTGAATTCTCTAATCTCCTGATTATACACATAACACTCGCCTTCAGGGTAAAAATGAATGAATTTTCGGTGTTTAAAAAGCATATCGGCGCTATCCACCAGGGTTTTTATGCTCATTCGGCCACGGGGAATGGGAACGCCGCCCAGCAAACGAATAAATGTGCCCAAAAAGGGAAATTCCACCGTTGCTTCAAGGAGTGTGTGCCAAGTGCGCGGCGGCAGAATAATACCTGAAATATTTACCGGATCGATAAAAGTAGTATGGTTCGAGACCAAAACGGCCCGCTTTACTCCTTTGAGTTTGTCCCTGTTGTTGTATTTCCGCTGGAAAAGGAGTTTCAGAGGAATTTCCATAACTATCATTACAAAATAAAAAACGCAATGCGAGGCAAATCTGAACAGGATATTGTTATTAACTATCGGTTTTCCGTGTTTATACGCCATTTTCTCTCCAAATCAACCTACTTTTCGGCCCTTCCAGATGTAGCCCTTACCAAAAAGGGAACTAAACCAGGAATAAAAGCCCATAACCATCAGGTTTAGCATGCCCAAAGGCCATAAAAGACCACTCCAGAGGGGTAACTTATGAGATTTTAAGGTAATTGTCCAGGCTATAGTATATAAAACATTGGCGGCAAGCAAAACGGAGGGGAATTGTCCGCCTAAAATACAGAATCTAATAATATCATAGACCAAAAGCGGGAAAGGAAGGGACATAAAAAAGAAAATCAGGGCAATAATCAACAGCATAACCCAGGAACGGTTTTCAAAAAAGTCGAAAATATTTTTGCCGATACCCCGCACCGCTTCTTTATAGCCTTTATACATTCGACAGGAACACTGGCCTTCCAGTTCTGCAAATCGGGTTTTAAAGCCCCAAAATTTGATAAAACGGGCCATAAAAATATCCTCGCCGGTTTTGCTCCGCAGCGCCTCAAAGACATTGGTTTTCTGCACGGTAAGTTTTTTGATAACAATATATTGCCCTACAGCAACAGAAAAGGAGATGGCCTTGCTTTTCCGGTTAAGAAAAATGGGAATAAAGAAACTGGTGAGCATAAACATTGCCATTACGGAAATAAACTCCCCCAGCGAGCCGAAAATCTGTTTTGTGTAGCCTGAAACCATCTCGACACCTTCCCGGCCCTGCACGCCAATGATGTTCGATGCAGCCCAGGAGACGCTGGTCGGTTCGTGTACCGTGTCGGCGTCTGTCATAAGAAGGATTTCACCGTTTGCTGCCTCGACCAATTGTTTCATGGCAAAAGGCTTGCCGTTCCAGCCTTCGGGAAGTGGTTTCCCCTGCAAGACCCGCAGATTTTGCTGTCCGGCGGCAAGTTTTTTAAGAATTTCTCCGGTCCGGTCTTCTGAATTATCATCGAGCACCAGTATCTCATAGTTCTTGTAAGTCTGATTCGAGAGCGAATTGACACAGCGTTCGATATTTTCTTCTTCATTACGGGCGGGAATCAGCACCGATACGAGGGGGCCAAACTCGAGAAGAGGCGGCGCGCTGGAACGGCGCATTGAGCGGCTGTTGAGGCTGTCCAGAACGATAAAATAGAGCCCGACAAAAAAGAGCAGATAGATATATAATTCACCAATTGGGGGGAGTTGAAATATCATTTTTCTAATAAATCCTTTATAAATTGATTCGTCGGATAGACGCCAAGGGCTTTCTCCAGCCATGGGCGCGCTTCGGCAGGTTTTTTCCATTGTATATAGGCATAGCCAATACCGCAGTAGATATTAAAACGGTCATCTTTTTGCATGGTATTTTCTGTTGTTTTATAGGCTTCTTCGAGCATGCGGATTCCCTTTTGGTAATTGTAAAGCGGCCAGGGCGAATACACATATTGGCCGGCCCTTATGATAAGGCAGGCTGCATTTTTCCCGTTTAATTCCAAGGCCTTTTTGGTGTATTCCAGCACCTTAAGGCCGTATTTCATCGCATACGAGGTGCTATTTACCGCACAGCTCTGTGATATATTTTCTGCCATCATCTGATAGGCAATATCGGTTTTCTTGATATCAAAAGCGTTTTCTGCAAAAGTTTGCCCTCTTGCATAGCAGGGCGAGGCCTCCTCGTTACGATCTTCATTCTGATAGGCACGTCCCATCATATATTCACAGCGGGAGAGCATGATGTTTTTCTCGTAAGAATCGCTGATAGCTTCGGACTCGGCAGCGGCTGCCCGAAAAAGAGGAAGAATTTGCTCGGCAGGCCGGTCCCGGGCATACACCGCATCGCGCAAATCAAGATACCATTGGGGGAAAGGATCGCTCTGTTCTGATGCAAAACCGACAGTGCAAAGGGAAGCCAGGACAATTCCAAAAAGCAGAACATTTTTCTTTATTGCTTTCATAATCTACACTTTCACTATAGAAGAAATAGGAGCTTTTGTCAAGTATGAATAAGAATTAATCCAAGGCGAAATCATTTAAAATTTAGCCACGAATAACACGAATAAGACACGAATAATAAATGCCCAGTAAGCAAAAATTCGTGTTCATTTGTGTTATTCGTGGTTCATCACCTACTTGAATAAAAAGGCTCTGTGTGGTATAAAAGAGTATTATGAACACTTTTCAATACTGGAAACCTGAAATTGAGAAAATGGCCAGGGAGGATTTACTGGCTTTGCAGTTGCAGAAACTAAAGACTGCTGTTGGCTGGGCTTTAAGGACAGAATGGTATGGTAAGCGGCTGCCCGCTGCCGGCATTAAAAGCCCTGATGATATAAAAACATTGGCCGACCTGCGCCGCATACCTATTATGGAAAAGAAGGATTTGCGCGGCTCCTTTCCCTATGGCCTGCTTTCCCTGCCTCTTTCCGATATTGTTCGTCTGCATGCATCAAGCGGCACAACAGGCATTCCCACAACCATTTACCTCACTGCTGCCGACTTAGACCGCTGGACAGATAATATGGCCCGCTGCCTTTACGGCACTGGCTGCACAAAAGATGATGTGTTTCAGAACATGATTACCTATGGGCTTTTCACCGGCGGCCTGGGGCTGCATCAGGGTGGGGAGCGGGTTGGGATGATGGTAATCCCTGCCGGTGCGGGTAATACGGCACGGCAATTTAAAATGATGCAAGATTATGGCACAACGGTGGTGCATGCAACACCAGGCTTTTTGCTGCACTGCGAAAGCAAGATGCGGGAAGAAGGAATCGACAGGAGCAAGCTGAAGCTCCGGAAGGCCTTTGCCGGTGCAGAACCTTATAGTGAAGATACCCGGAAGAGGATTGAGCAATTACTCAAGATAGATGTCTATAATTCCTATGGGATTTCCGAAATGAACGGCCCCAGTGTAGCTTTTGAATGTCAGGCAAAAGACGGTATGCACTTATGGGAAGACCAGTATATTGGTGAAATTGTCAACCCCGAAACCCTTGAACCATTGCCCGACGGCGAAAAAGGCGAATTGGTGCTTACCTGCCTTTGCCGGGAAGGTTCGCCGATTTTGCGCTACCGGACACACGATATCACCTCGTTTTATACGGAACCCTGTGCCTGCGGACGGACACACCGAAAGCTTCACCGCTTTACCGGCCGTTCCGATGACATGATGATAATTAACGGAGTGAATGTTTTCCCCAGCCAGATAGAAGAAGTAGTTATGGCGATGCCCGAAGTGGGAAATAATTACCTGATTGTTGTTGAAAAAGATGGAAGCCTTGATCGCCTTACCGTTAAGGTAGAAGCAGGCCCCGGCATATTTACCGATGATACAAGGCAAATGACCGCCTTAATGGATAAGATTAAACATACCCTTTCTGCAACTATTACCATTAACCCAAAGGTTGAGTTGCATGAATCGGGAAGCTTACCGGTAAGTGAAGGCAAGTCCGTGCGGGTTCTGGATAAGCGGCCGAAGGATATGTAGTGCAGATGGAAGGCTTAGTAATTCATAATTCAAGCATAGCGTACGGGACAGGAGAGGAAAAGGGCAAATTTTCTCGCTAACATATCACTGCGTAGGGGGCACCGGATATTTTACCTTTTCACTAGATTCGGAGCGTCCCCGTCTGACCTTCTTGAACACTCCTCATAATTCGTTCAAAGGTAAAATATCCGGCGCCCCCCACATGATAAGAGTAGTTACCCGCCCTTTTCCTCTCCCGCCCCTACCACTCGCTGTGCTTAAATGCAGTATTACATCATTCAGCTTGAGGCAGGGGGAGCAGGACAATCTTTTGTGAGGGCATTTGGAAGTTGCTGTCATCGCTTTGTCGGGAGGGAGAGTAGCAAGACGCCGCCGAAGGCGGAACTTTCAACTAGCCCGAGCAAAAGATTGTCCTGTCCCCCGTGCGCTATGCTTGAATTATGAATTACTGCGGGCCGCTGTGCTATTTCTCCCCGGCCCTGTTGATTATCTGGACACGATTGCCGCTGTGTTTTATCTTGTCTACTTCTTCTAGCTGGTTCATCAGGCTTTCGGGGTCGTCGAAGCGTTTTTCGCGGCGTTTGTTGAAGATGCTGTAGAGGGTGGGGGATACAAAGAGGGTCATAAAGGCCCCGGATGACATGCCGCCGACTATAGTTAATGCAATTGGCTGCATGCTCTGTGCCCCTTCGCCGGGGAAGAAGGCAATGGGCACCATACCGATGACTGTGGTGAGTGTTGACATAAGAATAGGCACCAGACGATTTCGGCCCGCTTCGACACAGGCTTCTTTTACCGGCATTTTTTGCTCGACCAATTGGTTGGTAAAGTCCACAAGGACGATGCCATTATTTACTACAATACCAACAAGGGCTACGACACCAACAAATGTGTAAAGGCTCATTGTCTGGTTCAAAAGGCCGTAGACTGCTGCCACACCAATTGCCAACAGGGGAATTGAGGCAAAAATGATAAAGGGGTCGACAAGGCTTTCAAACTGGGCGGCCATAACCGCATAGACAAGGAAGAGGGCAAGGCCGATAACCAAAATAAATGCGCCGCCAAAACGCTGCAAATCCTGTGCAGCGCCTGCATATTGAATGGTCACCCCTTCGGGAAGCACAATGTTTTGGTTAATCTTTTGTTCAACTTCCACCTGCACTACTGTCATTATTTGCCCTTGTGCAAGGGTAGCGCTGACATTACTGACACGCACACCGTTTTCGCGCTGTATCTGCCTGGGTGAAACGCCGCGGACTGTAGTAATAAAATTATCAAGGGACATGGGGCCGTTCTGTGTAGTAACGGTGATAGCACCCAAATCGGTTGGGTCAAGCAAATCGTTTTCATCAAGTTGCACAATAATATCAATATCATCGGAACCGGTGTGGAAGTAGGTAGCAGTTGTGCCTGCAATTGCCGTGCGCAGTATGTTAGAAATAGTGTTCACACTGACGCCGGCTGCCGCTGCTGCATCGGTATCAATACGGATTGAATAACGGGGACTGCCGCTGCTTAAATCGCTTGACGGATTTTGCAAAGAAGGCATGGTATTAAATATACTTAAAATTTGGTCGCAAACCTGGGCGGCCGCATTATCATTATCGCTTACCACCTGCACCTGAACATTGGAACCGCCGCCAGGCCCACGGCCAGACGAGAAGGCTATAGTTACATCTGACCACTGCTTTAAAAACGGCCGCAATTTATTCTGAATTTCAAGAGCGCTCATCGGCTGTTCGCCCAGCGGCGGCATATTAATCTGAATACTCCCTGAGTTTGATGAGCCTGCATTCATTACAATTGATTTTATTGCCTCAGGTGGAATTTCTTTTTTTATAGTATCCTGAAACTTAAAAAGATAATCTGCGGTAATCACATTATTTGTGCCTATAGGCAGTGTTATTGTTACATTCACCTGGTCGTCTGCCGAGTTTGCAGGGGCAAGATTCATGCCGCTCATACTAAGGCTTTGAATGGCAGGTATCATCATGGCAACAACAAGAACAAGCACAAAAAGGCGGTTATTTAAACAGAATTGCAAAGACCGTGCATAGCCATTTTGCATTTTTGTAATGCCGCTTGCAAAAATATTATCAATTTTTATTATCGGTTTAAACTTGAGCGGTTTTTGGGTGCGGGTATACACCGGAAGTATCGAGCCTGCAAGAGCCGGCACCAGGGTAATGGAGACAATCAAACTGACTATTAAAGATGCAACAACGGTAACCACCAGTTCCTGAAACATCATACCATACATTTCCAGTTCGGCGCGGTAAATAAGCATCGGGACAAAGACACAAACCGTGGTTGCAGTTGATGCAATAATGGCCAAAAGCATATTATTACTGCCAAAAATGGCTGCAATTGCCGGTTTTTCACCCCAACTCCGCCTTTTATTGATGTTTTCGAGGATAACAATAGATGAGTCGACGGTCATTCCCATACCGAGTATCAGGCCGGACATGGTCATCAAGTTGATGGACAAATCCATAATTGCCATAACCGCAAGGGTGATGACAATCGAAATAGGAATAGAAAGGCCGATGATAATTGATGAGCGGAAATTGCGGAGGAACATAAAGATAACAAGCATTGCAAGAATGGCCCCCTGAATTAAAGAGGAGTAGACCTCGCTCATTGTAGAGTCAATCATTGTGCTGTCATCGGAAAGAACATTTACCTCAAGACCCACAGGCAGTGCCTCATTGATAGTCGGGAGCATTGCATAAACTGCTTTTGAAATATCAGAGGGGTTTGTTGCCGCATCATTGGTAATGCTCATATAAATACCGGGAACACCGTTTATGTAGACCTTTCTGCCGGTGGTATCGTAGACCATTGCAACATCTGCCACATCACTTAAACGGACGACAGAAGCGCCGGTGCCTGTAATTATGGTGCCGCGAATATCATCAAGACTGCTATAGTATTCATCGGTAATAATCTGAAAATCCATATCGCCCATGGTGATGGTGCCATTTGTCACCTGAATATTCCGTGCGGAAAGGGCGCTGACAATATTGGTGAGCGTTAGGCCGTAAGCTTCAAGCCGGTTATTGTTCACTGTTACCTCAACCTTGCTTACAGCCCCGCCGTTTACATCGGCCTCAGCAACACCGTTAATCCTTTCAAGATATGGCTGAACGGTATTTTCTGCAATTTCACGGAGGCTGTTTAAATCAATATCACCGGTAAGGGCAAGCCGCATAATAGGCATTGCACTCATACCAAAACGGAATACAGTCGGTGAGTCTGCTCCATCGGGTAATTGCCGAATCATCTGGTTCACTGCAGTTTGCACATCACTGAATGCTTCATCCATATCCTTATTGTAACCAAATTGGACCTGCACCTGGCTGTTTCCTGAAGATGAACGGCTCGTGATATCTTCTACATCGGAGACACGGCTGAGGGCATTGACTATAGGTTGTGTTACTGTTTCATCAATTTCTTCCGGCCCTATGTTACTGTAACTGGTCATTACCATTACCGTGGGCATTTCCATTGAAGGAAAGAGTTCTATGCTGAGCCTGGGTATAAACACAGCCGCTACTACCATGACTACAAGGTAGAGCATAGTAACGGTAACCGGTTTACGAACTGATAATTCCGCTATATCCATTTTTTATTTTGCTCCCGCAATGCGCACCGGCGTGCCGTCTGTAACACTGCCTGCAGTAATAACACTGTCCCCCATACTTAAACCTTCTACTATTTGAGAATCAGTATCATTGCTTAATCCGATTTTTACTGTTACCCTTTTTGCCTTGTCATTTGTAATGATATACACAACCTTTGCCTCATTGTAATCTTTGATAGCGCTATTTGGCACAATCATAGCGTCTTTTGCTTCTTGTATCACCAGCCGCACCGAGGCAAACATCCCTGCCTTAATGCGATTATCCCTATCGCTTAATGAGAGAGTTGTTTCTACTGTGCGGTTTGCATTGTTTACCACCGGCGACAAGGCTGTTACACTTGCATTAAATGATTCACCGGGTGTGGCAGTAAAGGTAACCTCTGCCGGTAAGCCCATGCGTAAAAAGGCTGAATATTTTTCTGCTACATAAATGGTGATTTTCAGATTGCTTAAGTTTCCTACCGTTGCTATCACGGTGTTTGTGCTGCTTACCGTTGTCCCTACATCAATCGGCACGGAAATGATGGTGCCTGCAACCGGGCTGGTGACTGCATTTACTGCATAGACGGCGCCTGCACGGCTGGGGTCAATGTAGGCAATTGTTTCCCAGGCACGCACCGAATCGCCGGGGGCCTTAAGCACCCTTGTTATGCGGCCGGTGGTTTCAGGGTAAACCGATACTTCCCTTTGAGCTGCAACATCCCCATTGAGGCTGATGTATTGGCGGATTGTTTCAGGGGCTATTGTTTTTGCAGATACGGTAATAGCATTGAGGTTTTCTGATGAAGCCCCTGCCATGCCGGGGCTTGCGGAAGGAGCGCCTGATGGAGCACCGGGCATGCCGACCGGGCTGCCAGACTGGCCACGCAGCATAGTGATGGCGGCAATGCCGAGGAAGACGGCAATTAGAATGATGACAATAATGCGGGCAAGCTGTTCGCCTTTACCACGGCTGTGTTTGGCCCCCCTCCCAGCCTCCCCCGCAAGGGGCGGTATTTCCGGTGTTGCATTCACGGGCGCAGCACGCTGCGCCCCTACGGCCCCGCGGGGGCCTTCGCTATTTATGGGGGCCTTGTGTGCAAGGCCTTTACGGTCTAATTCTTCTCCATTAATTTCCATATTGTGTATACAACTCCTTTACTTCTATATTTAGGGCGGTGGCAAGGGCGTAAACTGCATTTATATAGGCAACACGGTTTTGCAATTGGGTCTGCTGGGCTTGCAGGTAGCTGTCGCGGCTGTCTTGAAGGTCTCTGGCGCTCAGGAGGCCGGCATTGTATTGCTGTTCGGAAAGTTCATTTGTTCTTTTACTTATACTCAGGCTCAATTCTCCGGCTGTAATACGCCTTGCTGCCTGTTCCAGTGTTGCAATCTGTTTTATTATATCCTGTTCCGCTTCTTTTTTTGCTGCATCCAGGGCAATTTGGCTCGATTGCAATGCATCTTTATTATTTTTTTCGCTGATGCTCGAAGGATAACCGGGTAACCAGGACTCAAGGGGAAGGTTTATTCCTACGCTGAGGGAATTGCTTATTGAAGGTGGATTATTATTTTGTCCATTTGGACTGACGATGCTTCCCGATACACTCAATCGGTCTGTTAGGCTTAAAGAGGGAAGCTTTGCAAGACCGTTTGTCTTTACCGCTAACTCACTTATTCGGACATTGTTCTCTGCGCTCAGAATATCAATTCTTTTTGCAAGATAGGTATTTACTATAGTCTGCAAATCGGGGAGGCTGAGCTGCCTTGTTTCAATATCACCCTTCAGACTCAGATTGGTAGTATTGGGGAGGCCCAGCAGAATCAGAAAATCGCCGATAGCTTGACCGAGGGCGCTTTCTGTCTCGGAGAGGTTTTGTTCTGCACTGCGATAAGCCTGTTCTGCAATCAGCACATCAAGCTCGGTGCGAAATCCCCGGGCCTGCAAACTCTTTACATCATCCCATTGGCCTTTTCGCACATTCACCGTGTTTTGCAGAATATCAATGTTCTGCTGGTCGGCCAGCAGGCTGTAAAAAGAAGAGGCCACACTTGTTTTCAGGCTATTTACCGCTGTTTGATATGAAAGGAGTTGCCTTTTATATGTTGCATCCAGATTATCCTGTGTGGTGTGCATTGTAGGGCTGTAGGTAAAACCAAGCCCGGCACCGGCGCTCCAGGATGCAGATGAATCACCGGCGCTCATTCCGGCACCGGTTCCGGCAATCTGACTTGACATACTGACGCTGCCCGAAGGAGCTGTTATCGAAGGAAGCCATTGGTTCCCGCCCGCCCCCTGATTCCGTGCCGATTGCTGTAAGCTAAGGGCGCTCTGCTTAAGCCCGGCATTGTTTGCCAGGGCTTGAGTAAGGGCGTCGTTAAGGCTTAAGACCAAGACGCTTTCCCCAGAGGAGGATGGGGAAGAAGCGCTTTGGTCTTCTCCATAGGCAATGGAAGAAATGCAAAATAAATTGAAGAACAGAGTGCAAAACAAAAGAGTTATAATTTTTTTATGCTCTAGCATTATTCCTGCCTATTAATATACTTGCAATTTTTGTGCCACGAGAAAAAACCCTCAAATGACATACTTAAAACCAATAATCTGAGTAATTGTTACACAGATGCTCCAAAATAGCACAAGCTATTTTGTTATTTCCAGAGAATCCAGCTCAATAAAACCCGGTATAGGGCCGCTTTCTGCATCAATCTGAAGGCTTTCTACCCTGTCCCAGGAAAACTTACCTTCGGGGTTAAGCCATTCTTGTGTTGCATTAAGCCATGCGCCATGCTCATTCATGCTTGCAAGGGGTATTTTGAATGTTTGCCAGTCGCCGCCGGGTAAACTGATTGTTGCCCGTAAACGCCAGGGGGAACCATCCGCATCTTCGGCATCGACAAAGCGAATATCAAATTGCGTAGTTTCTGCCGCTTTTGCCTTAAAGCTCAAGGCGTATCCCTGTTCCTGGAGAGCATTCCAACTGACAGGCCGGGTAAAGGTAAAGGTTAATGCGCCATATTGATTGGCCTTGCCCCATTTTAGAGCATACTTACCATCGGCTGCAGGCGTGCTGAAATAATCAACAGAACAATCCCATGAGTTAGTGGTAATTCCATTGGCCGCACTGTCATCAAAAATACTGAAAGCAGAATCAATAGGCTTCAGAGGCCGCTGTGTCGGTGGGGTAAAACCTAGCGCACGAACTACACCAAGATTCAGATCGGTATAAAAATCCCCTCCGGCCTCGGTTTTAAAGAGGCCAAAACCGCCAAAGTAATCCCAATTGGTTCGAACGATACGCCTTTCGTCCAGAAGGCCGCTTACTGTTTTATACCAGCGAACACGGTCTTCGTCTTGGCTGTTTTTCATATACACACCGAACTCGCCGCAGTAGACCGGCACATTCCGGGTTTGTGAGAAGTTGACTACTTTATCCAGCGCTTTGGCAAGAATATTTACCGAATTGGCATCTGCCTTAAAAGGAATATTTTTCAGGTTTTTTACTTCTGCCGATGACCAGGTAGCCCCCTGATGGGTAAAACGGAATGGCTCATAAAAATGGAAGGTATACAAAAGATTTGTATCACTGTATTGAGGCAGGACAGACAGTGCATCAATAGAATTCCAGGAAGTGCCCCCTACTATAAGGGTGTGCTTTGTATCGATGCTCCGGATAGTATCAATTAGCTTTCCCTGAACCTCGCCCCAGCGCTTGCTGCTGATTCCATAGGGTTCGTTCATAATTTCATAGAGGATATAGTTGCTGCTGTCCTTGAAATGTGAGGCAACTTGTGTCCACAGCGGTATTAGAACCGTATCGATATTATCAGGCGTCTGGCCATTTGAACCATCGGAAGAATGATTGTCCAGAATAAGATAGATACCAAGGTCTTCAGCCCAGCCGACTATCTGGTCAAGGAGCTCAAAGAACAGGGGCTCAAAGGTATAATTTGGCTCCCGGGAACTGAGGCCATAAAAATCAATCGGCAGCCTTATAACATCGGCCCCAAGGCTTTTTATATTGGCAAAGTCATCCTTTGTAAAACTGCCAAAGGCTATGGCATTGGGGGAAGCAACATACTGAAACCAGCCGCTTAAATTTACCCCTTTGCTAAAGGCTATTCCCAGGTTTTCTATAGGAACAGCCTGATCCGGCGTTTCACCTGCCGCTGGAACACTTGCATCATTTGTATTGCCTGCATTATCGGCTGCCGGTACACCAACACAAGAAACTGCTCCCAAGCTGATAAGAACAGCCATAATCACCACTCCTTTCATTCTGTCTCCTCTATCTTATTTATATATCGGCCTACTTAAGTCTTCGCTCTAGTCTTATTTGACGGCGTTCTTCCGCTTCGGCCCATTCAGTTTTTTCTTCTTCAGTCCGTGGAACGAAGGCCGGAACGGGGCTGGGCTTACCCTCCTCGTCAAGGGCAACAAAGACCAGAAAGGCCCGGTTGATAAGCCTTTCCTCGCTGGTCAGAGGTTCGACAAAACTGTCGACACGGACTTCCATGCTGGTCCGGCCTGTCCAGGTAAGGCGAGCCTCCAGGCGGACAATTTCATTGAGGCCGGCGCTTTGGTAAAACTCAAGGTTGTCCACATTGGCCGTTACTACACGCTTTTTACAATGACGCCGTGCCTCTACCGCCGCACAACTATCAATCCAGGCCATTAACTGGCCGCCAAACAGCCTGCTAGAGCCATTTACATGAGGCATTCTTACAACTTCTACCTGTATAGTCATATAATACAGTATAGTGCATACAGAAACTTTTTTCAATAGCCTCACGCGGGGCAGCAGGGCAAAATCATTTAAAAATTTACAACCACGAATGAACACAAATCGGCTGCGCCGACACGAATAATCTATGATAAGTAAGCAAAAATTCGTGTGATTTGCCGTAGGCAATATCATTCGTGTTATTCGTGGTTGTTTTCCTGTCTATACCGGATAGTGCTGCGCCGTAGGTGTTGCAGCCAATCCGCCGCGGGCGGTTTCTCTTAGATCCTGACTTATGCTTCTTCCCACTGCATCCATTGCGTCAATTACTTCGTCTACCGGGATTCTGCTTTCTATACCGGCAAGGGCCATTTCGGCAGCGCCTATGGCAATCATTACCGATGAGGCATTGCGTTTTATGCAGGGCACTTCAACTAAACCGCCTACCGGGTCGCAAACTAGGCCGAGGATGCTTTTAATGGCAAGGGCTGCTGCCTCTCCGGCCTGGCGAGCTGAACCGCCTGCAAGTTCTGTCAATGCAGCAGCGGCCATTGCAGCAGCAGAACCGCATTCCGCCTGGCAGCCCCCTTCGGCGCCGGCAAGTGTTGCCCGCTTGGCAATAACCATTCCCACAGCGCCTGCGGTAAAAAGGCTTAGGCAAAGGGCATTGTCGTCTTGTGTAGCAAGTTTTGTTTCGGCATAGGCAAGGATTGCGCCGGGGACTATGCCGCAGGAACCAGCGGTAGGGGCTGCAACAATCTTTCCCATTGAGGCATTGTATTCGGCAATGGCAATGGCCTTTCGTATAGCGGCATGGCAAAAAGGCCCCGAAATGCCATCGTTTAGACTTAATTTGTAGGAATCGCCCCCGGAAAGCCCGCTTGCAGAATGCCTTTTCTCATCTTCGCCTTCTTTTGCCGAACGGCGCATGACATCAAGCTTATCCTGCATCTCCTGCATCAATTCATCGGGAGATTTTTCCAGATTTTCCGCCTGGTCTTGCAACACCGTTTCCGAAATGGGCAAGCCTTTTTCTTCTGCAGCATGGACAATGGCCGCCAGTGAATTATAATCAATCATTGTTATTCGCCTTTAAATGGACTACGCTATTTATATGGGGCAGGTCGGACAGGGCTTTGACCACATCTTTTTCAATAAGCCCGTCAACCTCAATGGTCATTACCGCCTCGTAGCCTTTACGCGGCCGGGAAAGCCTGAATGCCCCAATATTTACCTTGTGCCAGGAAAGCAGGGTGGAAACCTCGGCAATAATCCCCGGCATGTCTTTGTGGGCAATAATAAGGGTGTCTGCATTACCGGTAAAAACCGTTTCCATACCGTTTACCTGATGAATGACAATATTCCCCGCCCCAACGGATGCCCCAATAACAATGCATTTTTTGCCGCTGCTGCCTGTCAGGGTAATTTCTGCCGTGTTCGGATGTCCTTCGCTGCCGTCGGCATTTTTTGGCAGGGGAATTTCGCTAAAAGAATAGTCAAGACCGTCGGTTTTTGCAATTTCCAGGCTGTTTTTCAAGCGCTCATCGTCCAGCTTAAAGCCGAGGATGCCTGCAAGCAGGGCCTTATCGGTGCCATGGCCCTTTCCCGTTTTGGCAAAAGAACCGGCAAGGCCAATTTCCGCCCTGCATGGCATTTCGCCAAGGATTTTACGGGCAACACGGCCAATCCGCAAAGCCCCCGCCGTATGGGAACTGGATGGGCCAATCATCACCGGGCCGATAATATCAAAAATGTTCATTTTTATTTTTATTGTATAGAAACAAGTGGAATGGGTCAAGATGTTTTTCAGGACAAAATCATTTAACTTTATAGTAACCACGAATAACACGAATGGCCTTCGGCCACACGAATTTTTGCTTACTTAACATAGATTATTCGTGTCGGCGAAGCCGATTCGTGTATATTCGTGG
>JAISIL010000204.1 GCA_031262035.1 Spirochaetaceae bacterium
TGAAACATATTACAACAGAATCCGCCGTCATTCGGCTATTGACAATATTGCGCCTATTGAGGTACAATGTATGGAGTTAGCGGCTTAATCTATTGTCTACCATACGGGGTCAGGTCCATATTGCCTGCGGCAAATCACACGAATTTTTGTTTACTTATCGTAGATTATTCGTGTCGGCGAAGCCGATTCGTGTTATTCGTGGTTGTTCTTTATGATTTCAAAGTTAAATGATTTTGCCCTGGCTTCGCTTATTCATGTGTTCAATAAAAAAGCCGGTCATAATTACACAAAACATAACTATGATTGTACCAATCAATGGCAGTGCATCATTTATTGATATTTCCATTGTAATTTCTCCGTATTACTTAGATTTTATCTTGTTATCTATGACAGCTTCTTTATATCTGAATAAAGAGAAATGAGCATGTTCTGCAGTTCAGATATTGTGTCGCCTTCTGTCCAGTAATCAGGATACTCATCGAGATAACCGATATAGCCACCTTCCTTTGCTTCCCAAAATGTATAATCCAACTCCATAACCTTACCTCTTATTCTTAGTATAAAGAATTAAACATTACTATTCAAGACCTCAACAGCCACTATGCGCTGAAAAAAAACCACCACGAATAACACGAATCGGCCAGGCCGACACGAATAATGGCGCCAAGCGTTTACGCAACTCGTGGGCTGTGATGCTGTTTATGACGGTGAGCTTCTATTGCCATTGCGACAAAAAAGGCGAGTAATAATGGCCCTACTCCGCAAATAATAACCAAAGCAAAACTATTCATTCTTTTTCTCCTTTCGGACACAAACCGTACAAATATATCCGGTTATAAAACATATAATTGTAGCGCTTGAGCCCAAAATCATTAGTTTTGAGCTTTCAATATCGCCTTTAATAAATGTTCCCAGAACCAATGATCCAAAAATAAGTTTACCAACGTCCGGCAACAACCTACTGAAGTATTCAAAAAATACCGTTAAGGCACTAGCCTCTTTTTCAACAAAGTGTTTCGTCTTCTCCATACCCTCTGTATGGCCGAAATATCTCTGTTGCTTTCATTATACATCATGCTATGCGAAAAAACAACCAACCCAACCACCGATTGGTGGCGCCGTTTACGCGGCCTGTGGGGTGTGCTGCTGTTGTTCTTCTTTCTTCCATTTGTGGCAGAGAATAAGATAACCGAAACCAATAATTACCATCATTACGCCAAGACCTAACTGCATCTTTTATCCTCCAAAAAAATCTATATGTATGGCCGAAATGTCTCTGTTGCTTTCATTATACCCTATGTACTATGCCATAGCTTGTGCCTTTTCTTATAATCAGGCCAAATAATAAATACCGGAATAATAATGGCAAAAGCTACAACGGGAATCATACAAATCATTAAAAATGTCATTCTTATTCTCTCCTTTCTTTAAGCATTATTATATAAGCTATACTTAAAAATAATACAACAATAAGGCCACTTCCAGTTATCATATAAACTGGTGGTATTGATGCATTAATCACACTACCCAGAATTAAACCGCCAAATATTAGTTGAGCAAAATTTAATAAAAGGTCAACAGTCTTCTCTATAATCATATTTCTCTCCATACCCCATGTATGGCCGAAATGTCTTTGTTGCTTTCATTATACATTATGCGCTGAAAAAAAGCAACCACGAATAACACGAATGATATTGCCTGCGGCAAATCACACGAATTTTTGTTTACTTATCGTAGATTATTCGTGTCGGCGAAGCCGATTCGTGTTATTCGTGGTTGTCTAAAAAAAATGGCCCCCACGCTTCCTCTGCGGGGGCCTGAACCATAAGTATTTTTATAAAAAAACACTCAAGGAGGGTTCCTAAAATACTGGTGCCTGGCACCATTTTTTTGGCCGGGGCGGCTCCCCCGGCGGGAGTTGGCAGCCTAGACTAGAGGCCTAGGCTGCCTTTGCATTAAGAATGACTACCAGTCAACAGTACCCAAGAGGATATAGTTACTGTTTTCGTAGTAAACATAGATGTAACCATCGTCAAGATCATTCGGTGTGTTGAGAGCACTGTTGTTGTAGTAAGCGTACTGCACCCTACCTGTGGCGGTGACATCACCTGTTGCCTGCTTGGTTATATTACCGATGCTGCTAGGTGCTCCACTAAGCGGTGTGATGTCCCCGGCATAGAGTGTTACGTTTACCCATTGAGCATCTGTTGTATTACTGTAGGTTGCGCCAACTTTCACATAGCTCGCGGCTACACCGCTTGTGCCTTGGCTCTTAACCAGTGCAGGTTTTTGGAGCAGAAGCACGTCTTCGGCAGTAAGGGCGATCTGATCGTCATAATCGTAGTCACCGGGATTTGTGTAGTGCCCTGCGCTGCCAACATTGAGGAGGTTATACTGCCCATTACTGTCGGTTCCAGCAAATGCATCGGCATATCCGCTTGTGGCTTTTGTAACATAGAAGTAACCTGCCGGGATAGTGTCAACATAGTTGGCGGCACCAGTGGGAATGGGAGTAGTTCCGGTGTACTGGATGACGCCCATGCTAACACCATTGAGGAAGAGTTCTCCCTTCAGGACCTGGTACTCCACGTGGGAAGCATTGTTGAAGCCGGTTCTGGTTCCAGAATAATTGCTGTCATAATCCTGCCAGTAGATAGCTGTTTCGCTTCCGTCTGCTTTGTAGGTAATAGCAGAGCTACCATAGAAGAAGTTCTGGCTTGCAGCATAGCTAACACCATATATGTCGGGTGTACAATTCATGTCATTAAGACGAGTAAAATCTTGCCGACCATCATAGGGGCCGCTGGCATAGTCGAAATTATTGGTATCGCTGCCTTCTTCGGTCCACAGATACACGTCCGCACTGGAGCCGGTCGTTGTGTAGCCCTTAATTGTAGTAACTTCGGCAGGCGTCAGCACAATGTAGTAAGTATTCGCAGGTACCGGCGCTGTAGTTGGACCTTCTGTAACACCAGAAAAATCTGCTAGCTCAATGGTGTTTTCAAACTGAACAGCATTGGTGGATGCCATATCATAAGCATTAGTACTACCGTGATACAGGTTTGCGTCGGTGTCGGTCAAGAGGTCTTCGTTAGCCGATAAGCCGGGAAGAATCAGTGCACCGTCTGTGCCGTTTGCGCTGAAGGTGAAGTAAGAAGCACTTACATTTTCATTCAACTGGGCAAAGAGTGTTGCAGGCTGGAAGCCGTATTTACCCTCGTATTCATCCAGATAAGCTGTGCCTGTTACTGCAGTGTTCGTATTAGACTTGTAGTTAATGCGGTAGACATAGTATTTTCCGAGTACCGGGTCGGCCGTTGCGGCAACCGCTGCATCCTTGTCATCTTCGGTGCTCAGAGCAGAACCGTCAATAAAGTATGAATCTGTAGTGAGGCCGGTCTTAATCTTTGTCCAAGCGGAAATTTCCGATGTGTCGCTGCCGGCATCAGTCTGGTCAGCTTCTGCACGCCAGATATCTGCCGTCATATTATAACCGTTATAGCCGGTATACTTATCAACAAAGATGGTAATTGCATAGGCATTGGGTTGCGGGTCGACAAAGCTAAGGATTACAGACTGCTTAACGGTAAAGTCCGCTGCTTCCATCACCTCGGTGGTTGGGGTATTGTAATTACTACTCATAGAATTTTCTAAGTCGTAGCCCAGGAGCCAATAACCAATCTGTGTTGCTTCAGCATCGCCGGGGAGTTTTGCCATAATGCGATACATATAGGCATTGTGGATTTGCGGTTTATTGACGCTAAAGACCGCTCTGTTACCGTCATCTGCCGCCTGGACAGGTGCAGGAATGGGCGCTGCAAACTCTGTAAGTAAGGCATAATTTGAAGTCCCAATATCAAAGTTAGCTTCATCAATTGTTGCAATCTGGATAGCATAGTCGCTTGCACCTTCAACTCTATCAAAGCTGAACCAGAGTTTGCTGGTATCCGTGGTTGTGCCGCCATTGCTATTATTATCGGTAACACGCAGGTTGATGGCAGAAGCAGATGCAGCATCTACGGTATCAGAGTCGTATGTTGTTGAACGTCCCTTGGTTGTGCTTACACCGAAGATACGATATGTGTATGTTTGAGCAACCAAAAGGCCGGTGTCGGTCAGGTAGTATTCATCAGTGGCTGCATTATAAACCGGTGTTGCAGTTACTTCTACCCAATTCTGGTTGTTAGTCATACTGTCTGCGCTTGAAGTCTGATTGCGATAAATCTCATAGCTGCTTGCACCTGCAAGTGCATCCCAGGTAAGATAGGCACTGGTCTTGTCACCTGTGGTAATACGGTCAGCAGCAAAGTTTTGAACCGCGCCTAATTGTGAACGGACAAGCGTCCCGGTGCCGGGCTGTGAAGTATATGTCCCATCTGTTGCATAGACTCTGAAAGAATAAGTCTTGAGCGGGTCAATACTGCTGAGCATAGCCCAACTCGTTTCACTATTCAGATTAGTCGCAGGATTGTCTCCTTCGGCAGTCGGTGTAGCCAGTGCCCAGGGGTCAATAATACCATCCAGGCCTGTGCCACGGTAGTAAATGCTGTATCCTGTTGCATTCTTCACTGTATTCCAGTAAAGCAGGGCTGAATCTTCGTCTGCACCTTTAAGAGCCGCCGTTACACTGCCCGGTGAACCAAGTCCAACACCGGTAATGCGGGCGCCACTAGCCTGAATAGAACGGGCTGTTGTGTCTGTAAATTCGGGTGCGGTGCCGTCTTTTGCAACAATAAGGAAGATATAGTTGCTTGTAGCAACAAGACCGGAAGCAGTGCTTGTCAAGCCTTCTTCATCGGGAAGAATTGTTGCAACTACAGGCTCTGTCAGTGTTGCTGCAGTCCAGGTGCCCCAACTGGTGTCATAGGCCTCTTCAAGCTGATAGACATCATAGCCTGTTGCACCAAGTACTGTGCCCCAGGTTAATGTTGCCTTGGTAGCATCAGCAGGGTCACGAGTCGCAGTGAAGCTTGTAACAATATCCAAGCCTTCGTAGACAAGGTTATTTTCAACAAGCATGCTATTTCCACTGTAGTAATTTTCAATAGGGCTTGCAGTTATCTGAATGCGTGTTTGTGCACTTCCTGCAGTTAAAGGAGAAAGGAAATACTTCGCAGAATTAGCGTAAGGATTTACATAAGCAGGAGTAGAAAAGCTGGAATAAAGCTGACCGGTACTCGGGAGCCCAATCTCATTAATGGTGTCAAACATATCATCATAGCCCTGGCCATTGACAAACCTGACGCTGTAATTTGCATACCAGTTATTGGCATTAAAACGAACTACCGCATAGCGTGTGCCATTTATGATAGCACTCTCAACACGGACAGAACCGGGGAGGTCAACCTGTGACAGATATTCAGGAACATCCGCCGTAACGGTGTTCGAGTTGGTGCTGCCATTCAAAAGCCCATAGTCTTGTCCGTCTACCAGGACCGCACGGGAACCGGTACTGTTATTGCTGTCATTGTCACCGCTAATTGAATGCACCGTGTAATAGTAGCTATGACCATTAATCAGGTTTTCAGGGGTTGCTGCACCGGTTTCTACATCATCAATGTAGGATAGGTCGGTGCCAGTAATCGAAATTGCAACAGTCTTTCCGATTGTTGTGTCCGTTCGATACAGTTGGTAGCCTTCGGCATTTGCCACATCGGTCCAACTAACTTCGATGGCTCCCTTATAAACAGTAGCCGCTACACTTGCCGGTCCGGCTAAAGTGTCAGGCCCTGTCTCGGCAGCCTCATTGTTAATTGTTGTGGCAGCCGGTTGTTGACAAGCTACCATCAGAAATGTTGCTGAAAGCATAACTGCCGACAGCAAAATTGCAAGAAGTTTTTTCATAAAACTCCTCCTTTAGTTGAATATGGCTTGGCAAGGTTCTTTCCGAACTCCGGCCAAGCTCAAAGACTGCCCCTCTCTTGAACAGTCTTTCTATATGCAAGCCGCAACGCAGCCAACAAATAGCAAATTTGTAATTGGAGGAGTAATTATGGTTTTTAAGATTATTGGTTTGGTTCTGGTTTTTGTTTTGTTTTTTTGATTTTTCTTCTGTGTTACACTGGAAGTTGTAAGAAGCAATAAAGGTACTATATATATATATATGCGGCGCATTTTTCATAATGCGAGCATTACGAGCCATTTTTTCTTCCTCCTTTTTTAATAAATTTTTATAAACGCTGCACTTTCTTTACATAAATTCATATCGTTTATAAATTTATGCATTATTATACACTTTCGTATAATTTTTGTCAAGACATTTGCGCAACTTTTTTGTAATTTCCGGAAAAAAAATTTTAAAGCTCACGATTATAAGAAAGAACCGCGAATAACACGAATCGGCTTCGCCGACACGAATAATCTATGATAAGTAAGGAAAAATTCGTGTGATTTGCCGCAGGCAATATCATTTGTGTTATTCGTGGTTACTATAAAGTTAAATGATTTTGCCCTGGATAATCATCCGCCCCTACTTATCGATGGCGAGGTCTTTGGTAATCATATTAAGCAAATCGGTTGTTGTATACCCGGACTTGATAAGGTCGGCTATTGTTCTAAAATCAGCCTCATGTTGTTCTTCCCGGCCTTCTTCCCGGCCTTCTTCCCGGCCTTCTTCCCGGCCTTCTTCCCGGCCTACCACTCGGCCTTCTTGTAAGCCTATCTGGATGCCTACTTGTTTGCCTTCTTGCAGGCCTGCTTCCTGGGCTTCTCTTTTGGCTACTGCCAGTTCTGTGTCATAATCCCATTCATTGTATAACATCTTTGCTATCTCCTTTCTGTGTTTTGTTAATACTTCCTTCAATACCTCATGCCCTATGCACCAGTCTATCGCTTCCAGCATCGCTTCTATACTGTCCGCTTCGCTGAGCCTCCCGGTACCTTCCTCAGGCGCTCGCTTCTTTGTATATTCCCTCGCCTTCCCTATAAAGATGCTGTATTCATGCAGATTCCGGCTCATCGAAAGCATCCCGCTGTTGTGCCCCTCATTTATGTTATACACCTTCGCTATCAATTCAAGTGGTAAAACACTCTTTTCCTCAAAACCAAGTGTGCTCGCATCGGCAAATAAGTCCGACAGCCTCAGTATCTTCTCATCTTCATATGCCGCTTCCCCGTTATATAATACAATAAATTCAGGGCGCGGCAGTTCTATCCTGTTCGTACTATATTTCTTTTCCGCAGGTATCATCATCTCATAGAGCTCTGCTATATACTGTAAAAGTCTTAAGGGCATATTGGGATTTATAGTGCTCTGGTGCTCTATGAGAACTACCAGTTTCCCGCCTATCTCAAATGAAATATCGTTTACCTTATCACGGACCAAAAGCCAATCCAGAGTATTTATCTTGATACTTTCCCCGGGCGGTATGGCTTTATCTTCAATAGCACAGTAAAGTTCCCGCAGCTTCTCCACATCGTGGCCAAAGATAAAGCGGAATACGGTGTCTTTATATTCGCGGTTTATGCTCATATACTTAATATACCACATCCGGACGGAAAGGTCAAGGGCTCACGCGAGGGCTTAACTTACCTTTCGCTCTTCTTTTCGAAGTGCGAGAATTCCATGCTGAATGTGGCGCGGCCTTGGCTGACGCTGCGGAGGCTGGTCATGAAGCCGAACATGTTGCGCATGGGGGCTATGGCTTTTACTTCATCTACCTGGTTCTTGCTGTCCATGCTTAAAACCTGGCCGCCGCGCTGGGTCATAAGGCTGATGCAGTCGCCGACAGATTCATGGGGGGAGCTGATGTCTACCGACATCACCGGTTCAAGCATCACCGGGCCGGCGGCGCGCATGGCTTCATCGCAGGCCATGCTGGCGCAGGCGGTAAAGGCCGCTTCGGTGCCGGTATTTTCATCATATATAATAGAAGAAACAGTTACGCCGACATCGACACAGGGGTAGCCCATGACAATGCCTGAACCAAGAGCCCCCATAATGCCCTGTTCTATTGCAGCGAAAATAGCCTCGGGAATTTGGCCATGGCCGGCCTTTGCCGCATGCTGGTCAAGGTTATACCTGTTTCCACTGCCCCTTTCCAAAGGCTCCACACGCAGGGTAATTTCGGCCCGGTTTTCCTTGCCGGCAATAAGGCGTTCGAATTTTTCGCTGTGTTCGTTTGCCCGGCTTATAGACTCGCGGTAGGTTACCTGGGGATTGCCCACCTTGGCGTCAACCTTATACTCCTTAAGGATTCGGGTAACCAGCACCTCTAAATGCAGCTCGCCCATGCCGCTAATGATAAGCTGGCCGGTCTCGTCGTTTTCCCTGGTGGTAAAAGTAGGGTCTTCGCGGGAAAGGATTGCAAGAATATCCTTTAGTTTATCCTGGTCGGAGATAGTTTTTGGTTCAATAGACACCGAGATAACCGGCTCGGGAAAGTGCATCTTCTCGAGCAGCACCGGCCAGCCCTCAGAGCCGATAGTGTCGCCGGTTTGTGCATCCTTCATGCCGATAATAACGCCGATGTCGCCGGCGTTGAGGCTTTCCATCGGTTCAGATTTATTGGAATGCATGCGGAGGATGCGGTTTGCCCTTTCCCGCTTTTTCTTGGCAATATTGTAGACCACCGCGCCGGGCCGTATCGAGCCGGAATACATACGGACATAGCAGAGGGCCCCGGCCTCGCGGTCGTTCTGAATCTTAAAGACAAGCCCCAAAGGCGGGGTTTTTGCATCACAGGGAACGGGAACTTCCTCGTATTCCTTGCCGTCCTTCGGCGTCTTTAATGCACGGTGGCCGATTGCAGGCTCCGTTTCATCAGGCGCGGGAAGATAATCGACCACAGCGTCAATCACCGGCTGCACACCGAGGTTCCGCCTGCTTGCCCCTGCCAGCATAGGAAGGATTTTCCGCTGCAAGACGGCCTTGCGCATTTCGCTCCGGATAAGTGCCCCGTCAATTTCCTCGCCGCCAAGGTATTTTTCGGTGATTATATCGGAAACAGCAGAAAGCTTATCGATAAGATGCTCCCGCCACTCCTCTGCAAGAGCCCTTCGTTCGGGGGCAATGTCAGAATAGAGCAGCGTTTCGCCCTCGTCTTTTGCGTCCCAGCGGATTTCCTGCATGTCGATAAGGTCGATAACACCCTCAAAAGATGATTCCTTGCCGATAGGTATTTGTATGGCAAGCGGCTGTGCGCCCAGTTTGGCCTCTATGTCTTCCAGCACCGGGTAAAAATCGGCCCCAATACGGTCCATCTTGTTCACATACCCAATAACCGGCACATGATAGTGCTCCGCCTGCCGCCAAACCGTCTCCGTCTGAGGCTCCACCCCCCGCACCGCATCAAAAATAGCCACCGCCCCATCCAAAACCCGCAAAGACCGCTCAACCTCAGCAGTAAAATCAACATGCCCGGGGGTATCAATGATATTAATCTGATATTTGGCGTTACGCGTCCAATAGGTGGTCGTCGCCGCGCTCTGTATCGTAATTCCCCGTTCCTGCTCCTGCTCCATCCAATCCATTATTGCTTCGCCATCATCAACCTCGCCAATACGATGGCTCTTGCCCGTATAATAGAGAATACGCTCAGTAGTGGTGGTCTTCCCGGCATCAATATGTGCCATAATGCCGATATTGCGAATAGTGGAAAATGTAGACATGTCTACAATATAGCAAAACAAACAAAAAAAGTCTAGGGTTGAAACTATAAAAAGCAACCACGAATAACACGAATGGCCTGACGGCCACACGAATTTTTTCTCACTAATCATTGATTATTCGTGTCGGCGAAGCCGATTCGTGTATATTCGTGGTTGTTTTAAAAGCAAGCGCAATAAAGATACCATAGCTATTATATGAACAAGATAAATGATATTCTCGAAGAAAAATTTGGGATTAAGTATTTGATGCCCTATCAGCGTTTGGTTGTGTCCAATATTTTGGGGGCGGCGGGGGTTTTGGAGGATGAGGATGAGGAGGGAGAGGGCGACGCCTCATGCTATGGGAAGCAGATAGTGATTCTGCCTACCGGGGCGGGGAAGTCGCTTTGTTTTCAGTTGCCGGCGCTACTTCTTAAGGGGGCGACGCTGGTGATTTATCCGATACTTTCGCTTATGGCCGACCAGGCAAGGCGGCTTTCGGGGAGCCTCACCCTGCGGGGCGGGCAATCAAAAGAGGAGCGGGATGCGATTTTTGCGAAGGTCAAGTCCGGCGAGTGCAAGTTTATTATTGCCAACCCGGAAGTCCTTTTAACAGAGGCGATGCTGAAGGAGCTCCCCGGCCTTGGTATTGAGCATGTAGTTATAGATGAAGCGCATTGTGTCAGCGAATGGGGACTGAGCTTCCGGCCCTCGTATTTACGGATTGGCGAGATTATTGCCGCAATAAAGCCACCTCTTGTAACGGCCTTTACCGCAACGGCAGGCGATGAGGTTCTGGATACTATTGAAAAGTATATTTTTACCGAAAAGGCACACCGGATTATCGGCAACCCCGGCCGCGATAATATTTACTATTCGGTAGAAGGGGCAATTTTAAAAGAAATAGCCATTCTCGATTTGCTTAAGCGCATCCCCCGCCCGGCAATTATTTTCTGCTCCTCAAGGCCTGGAACAGAAAGGCTGGTGCGCTACCTGCAAAACCATATTAAACCGGAAATAGTGCCCAGGGAAGAAATACAGTTCTACCATGCCGGCCTTAGCCGCGAGGAAAAAGACCGTGTAGAAAAATGGTTTTTCGCTAGCGAGCAGGGCATTTTGGTAAGTACCTGTGCCTATGGCATGGGTGTAGACAAACCCAATATACGCAGCGTTATACACCGGGACATACCGCAATCGGTAGAAGCCTATTTACAGGAGTCCGGACGAGGCGGCCGGGATAGAGAGCAATCCTACGCAGTGCTTTTATACGATAACCGGGAAAAAGATTCGGCAATACTACAATATGCACAAAATATACACAAATGCCGCCGCGAACAATTGCTGCATCTTCTGGATTACGAACCACCTGAACCACTGCCTTACAATGAACTTTGTTGTGATGTGTGCAGGGAGGAAAATGGAGGAACCACAAAGGACACGAAGATTACAGAAGATACGCGGTTCAGGTTTCGGGAGGTTCGTTCTGTCCTGGATTTTTTTAAGCGAAACAAGCGAAGATATACTTTGTATGAAGCAGTAAATGTGCTTTCTGAATTCAGCGCTATTCCCTGGACAGAGAATGAGATTAAATTACTACTCAATGAGATGATTAGGATGAAGCTTATTAAAAAAAGCAGGAATCCTTTATGGAAGGATATAATAATTAACCACGAATACAACATCATAAACTTAAGCCTCAGTAGCTGGGTTTGAGGTTGCATTTGTATTTGTTTGAAGTATTCCACTTTCGCGGCCTTCCTGATAAATGGCGGTAAGG
>JAISIL010000052.1 GCA_031262035.1 Spirochaetaceae bacterium
TTACAACCACGAATGAACACAAATCGGCTCCGCCGACACGAATAATCTATGACTTGTATTAAAAATTCGTGTCCGCCATAGGCGGATTCGTGAATATTCGTGGTTGTTTTTATATTATCTGCGTAGGGCTTTAGCCCTATCAGCGCTATCCGTAGTTATTTTTTATGATTTCAAAGTTAAATGATTTTGCCCTAAGTGAGGTCTGTGGTTAATTTTTTAGTTTGTCCTTAGATTTAGCGGACTAATTCGAGTATCTCGTCGGGCCTCGAGACGATGTGCGTAGCTCCGGCGCTGCGGAGTTCGGCCTCGTCCCTGAAGCCCCAGAGAACGCCCAGAGTATCAAGCCCGGCATTGCGGCCTGTTTCGATGTCTGTTTTTGAATCGCCAATGTAGATGACTTCCGAGGACTTCAAGTTCATCTTGTTGATAATTGAGATGGCTGCAGCAGGGTCGGGCTTTTTCGGGTAGGCCGGCTGTTCACCAATAATGTCTCTGAAATCAATCCCGGGGAAATTATGCTGTATCAGCTTTTCTGTATAGGCCTGTTTTTTGTTTGTATTGACGGCAAGTTTTATGCCCATTGTTTGTAGTCCTTCCAGTAAGTCCGGAATACCCGGATAGGGGGCAGTCTTTTTCAGATAATTCCGGGCATAACATTCCTGAAATTTTTGCAGGGCAATTTCCATTTCGCTTTCACTTAATTGCTTTTCCGGAAAGGATTTTTCAATGAGGACTTTAAAACCCAAGCCCACCTTAAGTTTATACTGGGCAGGCGATAAGGGCGGAAGGCCATGAAGGGCACGCACCTCATTAACACTATCACCCAAATCTTCGATAGTGTTGAGGAGAGTGCCGTCAAGGTCAAAAATAATTCCCTGTATTTTCATAATTCCCTATCGTTCAGAGCTAAACTACCGTAAACAGGCAGGCAGTTCGCCGCCGCCTTTGTGTGCCGCTACACAATCACAGCATTTACCATGATTGCTGCAAGCGGTATTTACACAGGGGCAAGGGTGTGTGTTATCACATGCCATTTTTGTTCCTCCTTTCATTTATATTCATTTATATTATATATGAATGCCTGGCATCTGTCTATAGTCAACCTTGCCAACCTTGGTAGTTGGAAGACTATCACGGAATTCAAAGGTCCGTGGAATGCTCCATTTAATCAGTCGTTCTTTGCACCAGGCCTTTAATTCTTCTATGGATAAAGTTTCACCCTTGCTTAAAACGATAAAGGCCTTGAGGCTGGTCATCTGGTAGGCGTCATCAATGCCAATAACGCAGGCCCGTTCCACCTTTGGGTGCTCCTCAAGAATCTGTTCTACCTGTTCAGGATGAACAGACATACCGGATATTTTCAGCACCCTTTTATAACGGCCTCTAAAGTAGATAAAACCATCCTCGTCCATTGAACCAATATCCCCGGAATGAAACCAGTCAATACCGTCACTGTGTTTCCGTAAAACCTTTTCCGTGCCTTCCCGGTCATTCAGATAGCCAAGCATCACCTGTTCCCCGCTAATACATATTTCACCTTCTTCGCCGGCCGGCATTGTTTCACCTGTTTCTACATTGACAATTTTGCACTTGCTCCCCGGCAAGGGGAGGCCCGTGGAACCTTTTTTGTTCCCCGTATTCGGCGTAAGGACACAGGCAGTAACCGTTTCGGTAAGCCCATAGCCCTCGCCTAATTCTACAGCGCTGCCATGCTCTTTCAGAAATAGGTCAAAACGTTCTTTTAAAGTGATGGGCAATTTATCGCCGCCCGACCAGGCATTTTTCAGTTTATCGAATGGAACCTTATGAAAACGGCTGTCACGAAGAAGCGCTTCAAAAAGGGTGGGAACACCGGCCATATAACTTGGTTTATACTTCAACAAACAATTAATATAGTTCTTTGTTGAAAATTCCGGTATAAGAATTATTTTTACCCCATAATAGAGACAGGCATTTGTGCAAATTCCCAGTCCAAAACCATGAAACAGGGGTAAGATGCCTGCAATGCTATAACCGGGCTGAGGATGAATCACTGAGCCTGCACCAAGGGTCAGGGCATTAAAGTTTTTAGAAGATAGTTCAATGCCCTTAGGCATCGCCGTTGTGCCCCCGGAAAAAAGGATGGCGGCGCAGTCTGTGTCGTTTGAATAAATCTCACGCGGAGGCGCAGTCGCGCCCCGTAAGGGCAGGGCGTGTCCTGCCCTTACAAATTCATACCAGGATATAAGTTTTCCAGTCTTTGGCGGCTTCCGGATTTTTCTACCTCTCGTCAGTTTGAAACCAATCCCTTTCAGAGGCGGGAGAAAATCGGGGATGCTGCAGTATATCAGTTTTTCTATCTTTTTTGTCTCATCAGCGAGTATCTTGGCGAATTTACTGTAGAACATATCCATTGTAACAATAATATGCGTTCCGGTCATCTCAACAAAGCGTTCAAATTCAGGACTAGTAGACAGGGGGTGGGCCATTGCCGCTTTTACACCAATAAGATTTAATGCATAAAAGCAAATAATAGCCTGCGGAACATTGGGCAGGGCAACAAGAACAGTGTCTCCCTTTTTAAGGCCAATTGCTCTAAAAGCTTCTGCACTTTCCTCTATTAGTTGCATTAATTCTGTATAGTAAATAACCCTCCCCATAAAATCTATTGCAGGAAGCCGGGGATACTTTAGAGCAGTACTTTTTAGCATTTCATAGATGGTCATATTTGTTCTACAGTCTCCGGATTTGCAAAGTAGCTTTCCAAAAGGTCAAGGGAACGGGCGCAGTAAAAACCGTCTGTAATCCTTTCGTCCATGACGATTTTTACATTGACCATTGTTTTTGCCACAATCTTATCACCTGTTTCATCACTGACAACCACCGGCTTTTTCTGAATTTTGCCAATCGTTGCAAATATTGAACAGGTTCCCCATTCAAAAAGATGATGGTAGGGCGCCTCTATTCCGATACTCCCCAAATTTGCAAGCATAATACTGCAGCGCATTGGGTCAATATCACGGAAGAATTTCGGGACAGCCTTGTAAAAGTCGCTAAAGTCAAGGATTTTTACAATGAACATTAAAAGCCAGCGGGGAAGTTTTAACAAAGCTTCAAAGGCCTTATCATCTTCCATCTGCTGTTCGGTGGGGTCTGTTTTGGCAAGCCGGACTTCGCCTTGCAGTATCTGCAACACTTTTTGGAAATTATCCTCCGGTTTAAAATGCAGGACGATGTTGCTTTCCTGGCCCTTATCGTCCATGCTTCTTTTTACTACCGTTCCGACAAGAACATCATCCCTTTGATACAATTTACGGCCTTTTATGTAGCGGTTCAACTGAGGCCTTTCCCGAAGAAGTTTTACTACAGCCGCCACAAAGAAGGAAAAGAATTTAACCTCTGTCCCCTCAGCCTTTCGCTTTTCAGAATAGGCTAAAAAAGGTTCCACATCAATATTTTGTTCAAAAAAGATAAGGCTATCACAACGCCTTTTCATAAGATAGGGCATCATGGCCGTCAAATCGGCACGTCCCGGAATCAGATTACCCTCGACATGTCCTTTGTGTTTCATACTTATTTTCCCCTTTTTTATGATCTATACTGCTTAATACTTCTTACACTATATGCTTTTTAAAAAATGCTGTCTCTTCATCATTGCATTGTTTTGCAATATCATTTCTTATATTGAGGTGGAAGACATGGCCTATATCTTTTTCCTCGGCGCTTCCGTAAACCTTCACCTGATTTTCCACGCCGGCTGCCGTCAAGTGCTGCCCTAAAGGAGCCGCCTGTTCCCGCAGAAAATCATTGACTGCCGTTACAATAAAGGAAGGAGGAAAATTTTTATCGAAAAAGTGCCTCGGTTCAAGCTGTTCGCCCCATTTTTCTTGTATATCTGAACCACAGTAAGCAAGCAAAAGACCTTCAAGTAAGGAATTCTTTGATGCAATTACCCCTTCGACACTGTAAATACCACAATTTAATCCCAGGGCACGCAGTGTTAAGTTTTCTCCAGCCAGCGCTTCAAAATCAAAAAGCCCGGCATATCTTTGGTTTGTCAATATCAGAGCATACTGACAGGCAATTTGAGCGCCGGCCGAATCACCTACTATAAAAACATTTTTTAAGTCAAGATTTTTTGCCTGCATTACCAGCCACTTAAGTGCAGTATTAACATCTTCAAGGGGGGCAGGGTATTTCCATTTTGGGGCAAGCCGGTAATTGATATTGACCACCGCAAAGCCCCTTTGGCAAAGGTTCATACAATAGTATTGATACAGGTCCTTATCGCCATAGACATAGCCGCCACCGTGTATACTCAAAATAACAGGAATTGGCCCTTCTGTTCCCTTTGGATAATATATATCAAGTAAGTTATCCTTTCCATAAGGGCCATAAGTCTGATTAGTAAGGCGTTCTACATTTTCGGGGACTGACAAGCCCCTGTCACGTTTTCTGTCATTTTTCCATGAGTAAAAACGCATAACAGGAACTTGCCAGTTCATTATTAGATAACCTTAATCAGTTCATAGTTCCCCGTGCCAAGGCCGATTTTTTCGGCATGGCTAATCTGGCTGCGCCAGTCGGTTGTGGGGTGTATATCACAGAAATGATCTGCATGGCCTTTTTCGTCTTTATGATTACAATCGCGGTCGGAAAGAATACTTGTTCCAATCCCCGGTGCGGCATTTACCGCATCAATACAGGCCTTGTCGAGAGCTACCGGGTCAAAACCGGCAAACATCCCGATATCCGGAACAATGGGAGTGTCACTTTCTGCATGGCAATCACAATAGGGGGAAACCTGGTTTACAATATTAATATGGAAATTCGGCCGGCCCTGCACCACTGCCTTTGCATATTCTGCAATCTTAAAATTCAATTTTTCATTACTGGAACCGTTTTCTTCATGTATAGCATGAATATTACAGGCCCCAATACAACGCCCACAGCCAACACATTTATTGTTGTCAATAGTCGCCTTGATTTTACCACTAGCATCGGGGGCAAAAGAAATAGCCCCTTCGTTGCAGTATTTTGCACAAGTTTTACAGCCGATGCAGACAGAAGGACTTACCGCCGGCTTACCGTCATTATGCATCTGCATTTTACCGCCACGGCTACCGCTTCCCATACCAAGGTTCTTCAGTGCCCCGCCAAAACCGGCGCCTTCATGGCCCTTAAAGTGGTTTAAACTGATGACAATATCGGCGTCCATAATGGCCCTGCCGATAAAGGCTGTTTTACAATACTCAGCGCCTTCAACCTCCACCTTTACATCATCATTGCCTTTAAGGCCGTCGGCGATGATGTTCTGGCAGCCGGTAGCCATTGGCCAATAGCCATTTTCACAAGCGGCATCAAGGTGAACCAGCGCATTATTCCGCTTTCCCACATAGAGGGTATTACAATCGGTAAGGAAGGGTTTCCCCCCATTCTTCTTGACCCTGTCGGCAACTACCCGGGCAAAATTGGGGCGCAGGAAGGCTAAGTTTCCCGGTTCACCAAAGTGAATTTTGATAGCCACAAATTTGTCTTTAAAATCAATACTGTTGATACCAGCTTTTGTAATAAGCCGGTCAAGCTTAACCAAGAGGCCGTCGTCAATACGACAGCGCATATCTGTCCAATAAACTTTCATAGAAATCATTATATATTTTTCAAAAAAAATCGTCAAGAGCCCTTGCACAAAAAGAACAATCATGCTATAATAAAAAACTTAAATAATAAATATGACCGGAATCTGAAATTGTGGATAAGTTGTGGATAAAATGTATAGCATGAATGTTTTTCTGTGGATTGCGTATTCATTGCATTTAATATTCATTAATAACTAGTAGATTTTTTTATTATAAATTATTGTAATACAATAATTTATTCTTATTCTACTATTTTTTATGGAAGGTGAATAATTTTTATTGAGGAGAAAAAGATTGGACTTATATTTTTTTAGTAAAAATTCCCTTGTGGATAACTTGTGGATAAATAATATAGAAAATGTATTAAATTTAGATTATATAAAGAGATAGACATAAAAAAATGGCAGATATGAGTTTTGAAACAATTTGGACTGATACGCTCTCTCTTATCGAAAAGGAGCTTGGCGAAGATGAATATGCCATGTGGTTTTCCGGTCTAAAGTTTTCCCGGGCCGATGATAAGAGCATTACCGTCCGGGCAGCAACAAAATTTCTGAAAGACCAACTGACCCATAAAGATTATATCAGTTATATCGAAACAAAGTTTCATGAGATAAGCGGCAAAAACATAGAATTGGACATAGAAACCGGGGGTAAAACTACCGGCAAATTGGGCACTGGAAGAGGGGAAGTAAAAACAGGTGATAAACCTGCTCCGGCAATCCATAAAAAAGAGAAACAAGCGAACCCTCATTTACGGCCTGAATTTAATTTTGATACCTTTGTGGAAACGGCCAATAATACCTTTGTTATCAATGCCGCCAATGCTATTTCCAAGAATCCAGGTCTTGCCTATAATCCCTTTTTAATTTTTGGCGGTGTTGGCCTTGGAAAGACCCATTTAATGCAGGCAATCGGGAACTATATTTACAGTCATACAGACCTTACTGTCATTTGTGTTACCGCAGAAGAATTTACCAATGAGTTTATTGAATATGTCGGCGCCCATACCGGTAAAAACCGGATGAAGGAATTTACCAACAAATACCGCCATGCCGATGTTCTTTTAATTGACGATATTCATCTTTTTAGCACAAATGCAAAGGATACGGTAAATGAGCTCTTTTATACCTTTGAGGCCTTGAGAAAAGCCAATAAGCAGATGGTCTTTACCTGCGACCGCCCCGTTCAGGAGCTGAAAAACCTTACCGAAAGGCTTGTCTCACGGATTTCCCAGGGGTTAACCGTAGAAATTAATCCCCCTTCGTATGAGGGGCGCATCGCTATTTTAAAGAGAAAACTCTTTGACAAACAAAAAACCGTTCCGGAGGAAATAATTGAGCTGATTGCACGGAATGTCAGCAGCAATGTGCGCGATCTTGAAGGAGCGCTGGAAAAAATCATTGCTTATAATGACCTTGTCGGTCAGGCTATCACCCTGGAAATTGCACAACAACAATTAAAAGATATTCTTAGCCCGATAAAACAGGTGAATATTACCCTTGATTTACTTTTACGGGTAGTTGCAGACTATTTTGCTCTTTCAATTAATGATTTAAAAGGAAAAAAGAAGTCCCAAACTATTGTTTTACCACGGCAATTGGGAATGTATATTGCAAGGCAAATAACCGAATATTCTACAACCGAAGTTGGGGAATACTTTGGAGGCCGTGACCACAGCACGGTAATAAGCGCCTGCAATAAAATAGCCGAAAGAAAAAAAGCCGACCCGTGAATTGAAATGACCATTCAAAAAATTATCACTACGATAAAAGAGAAAAGTTTATAATAAGTTTTCAAAAACTGTTTATAACCCCTTTACAAGTTGTTAAAAAAATG
>JAISIL010000186.1 GCA_031262035.1 Spirochaetaceae bacterium
AAGGGTAAGACCGGAGAAATGGGAGTCTGCTGCCTGATGGAAATATCTTGTGTCCTTGTGTCAAGTGGAAAAATATTTTAAAAAAAATTCAAAAACCGCTTGACAAAAAACATAGGATAGCACGAATCGGCTTCGCCGACACGAATAATCTGCGATAAGTAAGTGAAAATTCGTGTGATTTGCCGTAGGCAATATTATTTGTGTTATTCGTGGTTATTTTTCTTGGGATTTGAAAGTCTTTTCCTCTCCCGCCCTGTGCGCTAAGCTTGAATTATTGGTTACTACAAGGGCGGTGACCAATTGTCTTTCCTGCACATCTTCTATCTTTATGCGCAGGTTTTGATAGGTAATTTCGCCATGCCAGCCGTCTTCGGGGACGTCATCCAAAAGGCTGAATACCCAGCCGCCAAAGGTGTTAAAGTCACCCAGGGGGAGATCAATATCGATCTGGGCCTTGATTAAGCTTTCCTCTACCTTGTCTAAATCGGCCTCGCCCGAGATACGCCAGGCCGGGCCACCGGCCGCTTCTTTTGTTGCAGGAAGGAACTCGATGTCAGGTCTTTCCGGAGGAGCCCCTGAATCATCATCAATATCGCCAAGAAGGGCTTCGAGGAGGTCATTCATAGTAACAATTCCCGATAAACCGCCGTATTCGTCTAAAACAAGGACAAAATGGTTACGGCTTTTCTTTAAACGGCGGAAAAGAACATCAGTTTTTATGCTTTGGGGGACAAAAACAGGCTGCCTTGTGCAAGCCTGCATCACATTCTCCCTCGTTCGGTCCTCTAAACGGAGGTATTCCCGGGAATTGAGCACGGCAAAGACATCATCGGGGCCATTTTTGTAAATGGGGAAGAAAGAATAGCGGTTTTCCCTGATAATTTTATCCCAGGCGGCGTCATCATCGTCCATTTCGAGGAAAATAACATCGGTTCGGTGGGTCATTACGGCGCCGGCATCCCGGTCATCAAACTCGAATATATTGTGTATAATTTCTTTTTCGCCGGCATTAATTACCCCTTTTTCGCTGCCTGCATCGACCATCATTCGTATCTCTTCTTCGGTAACGGTGCGTTCCTCACCGGCAGGATTAATCCGAAGGAGACGAAGAAGCCCGTTTGTGCTCGCCGTCAGGAGCCAGACAAGGGGCTTGAATACTGCTGCCGTTCCGCCTACTACTCCGGCTATGGCAAAGGCAATCTGCTCGGGATACTTCATGGCAATGCGCTTGGGCACCAGCTCGCCAAGGACGAGGGTCAGAAAAGAGAGGATAATCGTGATGATAATAAGAGAGGCCGTGCGAATAGCGCTGGGGGGGAAAGGCAGATTAAAGCTACTCAGCGCCGCCGTAAGGCGTTCAGAAAAATTGTCCGCCGCAAAAGCGCTGCCAAGAAAGCCGGCAAGGGTAATTCCCACCTGAATCGTGGCAAGAAAGCGCGCCGGCTGCCCGATAATCGCCAGAATCTTCCGCGCCCTGGCAGCCCTCTTGTCCTTTCCCTGGGCAAGAGCTTCCATCTTGGTATCATTCACCGTAATCAGCGCCATCTCTGCCGAAGCAAAAAAAGCATTGATGAGAATAAGAATAAACTGTAATATCAACTGTGCAGCCATTGTTTTTATTATAGTATATTTTTTGATTTTTATAAAGACAAAGAATACTTAAAGCCTATATACCACCAATTATTGCCGAGGCTCTCATTTTTGCGCAGGGCCTCGAGCTCATTGATTTTCAGAGCAAAGCTCAGTTCCATATCGAGCATGCCTTCTACCTTTGTGGCAAGCCGGCCTATTACAGAATGAAACAAGCGCAAATCGCTGCCGTCTTCGGAAAAATCGACCAGTGAACCGCGCCAGCCAAGGCTGCCGGTAAGCCTTTCGAAGTAGAGAAAGGCAATATTATCCTGAATTTCCCAGGAAAAAACACCAATAGCCGTTTCATTTCCGGCAAGCCATTTAAAACCGGCATAATAGCCTGTGTTATTGCCCGTGGGGCCGTATTCCACGGGAGCGTAATTTGCAAAATTTGCAGCGCTGTAAAGGCTGTTTCCCCCTGAAACTATCGAATAACCGTCTACGGTCATGCCCATTTTGTCATAGGCGCCAAAGAATGCAGTCCTGAGCGGTATACCGAGCTTCCCGGAAGCGATAAAAAGCCCTTCAAAACGGGGTATCGAAGGAAAAGTGCTCGGATAGCCATTGCCCTCTTTAAGGCCTTTGAAAATACCGTATCGGGTCCAGGTATTAAAAGAAATGCCCTTTCCGAACATATTGATGTTCCCTATGTAGGCAAAACGATTGCTAAAGCCCAGACCGATACTCACCGCTGCTGCAAAACCATGATAGGGCCAGGTGTATGCCGAGGCAAACTGCTTTGCTTCCGACCTTTCCTGATAAGCATCAAAACGAATTGCCCCGCCAAGGCTGGTATTAAGGCGCCAAATTCCCGAACCAAGCGCGGGGCTTAGGCTTCCGCTTAGTGTAAGGCCTGAAAACCTGATATAATGTTCGGCGCTTGAGTATTTGTCTATGTCGTCGGTAATCTGTATTTGCAGGGGAAAACCAAACCATTCATTTACCCACTGAACATTGAAAGGGGCCATCAGGTGATTGATATCAAAACCCAGCGTAACAAGGGCACGGTTTGTGTCCGTTGGGTCGTTAAACACGGTAAGAAGATTGAGGCCGTCCACTGCATGCCCCAGCGCATTCTCTCTATCCTGCCGCACAAGAGGATAGGGCAGCCAAAATTGCAAGGGATTGGCGTATTTGAAGGGGTTGTATGTGGATGCCGGGCCGGCCGGGCGGGTTTGTCGGGGCAGGGCGCGCCCTGCCCCTACGGTTGTGGCATTCGCCACAACCGCGCGCCCGGACGGGCGCGCCCCCCCGCCATGCGGATAACGCATCACCGTGTCGCTGTGGGAAAAGGCTGCCTTGTAATAGACTTCCCCGTTTAGCGCTATGGGGTTAAAGACCTGGCCGGAAATGTCTTCGTTATAAAGGCTCAGTTGCATGGTATTTATATCCAGTGTGGCAAGCTTGTAAAGCCTTTCATTGTCATTATACGAAAAGTATAATTTCCCTTCCGCATAACTAAGGCCCCGTATCGAAGAGAGTATTCCTTTATCTTCACCTGAAAGCATGATTTTTTCTACATTTTTGGTGTTATAGTTTAAAATATAAAGCCCTTTAATGCCTTTATCCGCTGCAATAAAGGCAATGCGGGAATCGTCTATGGCAACGGGGTTTGCAAAAATGAGTTTGTTGTTGCCGGTTTGCAGTATCTCCTTTGTGCCATCCCCTGCGATGTATGTAATGTTTGTATAATTAGCCTCTTTGCCAATACCTACAACACCGTCCTTAAAGTATGTTCCATTGAACAGGTGCTCGTATCTTCTGCCTGTTTCCCTCCAGCGGCCGTCGGGCTTGCCGTTATGCGATGCATATTCTGTTACAATGGCCGTTGAAAGGCTTGCAATACCGATTGAAGAAGTCCCGACAGAACGGTAAGAAGAAACCAGGGCCTTGTTCCCCTCAGCATTTACCGCAATATGGTATGCCGAAGACGGGATGCGAAAGACCGCCGTGGCGGTCTGTAGGGGCAGGGCGCGCCCTGCCCCTACCCGGTCATCACCCACCGCATAACGGTAAACCCAGCCGGCAACCGAATCGATAAAAAACACATTTTCCCCGCCTGCTGCAAGGCTGTCTATCGAAGACCTGGTGGTAAAAAGCTTATTCCCGTATATCAATCCCTGGTCATTTTCGCTTATGCCTTCTATTTTATAGTCCG
>JAISIL010000206.1 GCA_031262035.1 Spirochaetaceae bacterium
CGGGCCGCCTGAGTATGTTACCGTTTGTAAGTTCTGTGCAGCCTTTCTGTCAGACTCAAAATACCTGTCTACTACACTTGCATCACAACCGGCAGTCTTACTGGAAAATGCTTTTAAATAGAGCGTATCATTTAAACTGATAGCATCGGTTTTCATTCCCCATGTTTTACTAATTAACTGGGCGTTTCCTACCGCATTCAGTTTACAAAAAGTCAGCAGATTTTCATCATTTTCCGGTGTTATTGTATTAAAAGTCAAAGAATTGCTTAGCCCGGAAAGCCCTTTATAGACCGCAATGTAAATATCACCTATGTCCTGTTCTGCAGTATTGATTATATTCACTGTGCCGCTAAGCAGAACATCATTGGTAAAATTAATACTTTCTTCGGTAAAGCTAAACTTTGCTCCCTCTGCCTTTGTGGTAAGCCCTGAATACAAATACGCTGTTTCATCGACTATTCTTTTTTCATGTGTGCCGTCCCGGACCGTCACGATAAAGTCATATATGCCTTCTTTGAATAACTGCGGCGGCATATTGTAGATATAGCTTCCCTCTCCTGCAATCCGTGCATCAGCCCAGAGTTCATTAAGCGAAGCATAGATAGTAGCATTTAATTGGTCTGTCAACAACTCAGCAGAAGCGCCTACAGCTTTTGGCCCCAATAAACTTACCGATGCAGTATAGGAAGCAGGTATAGTGATAGTATACTGAAAGTATGCATTTTCTGTTCCGGCATTTCCTTCAAGGTTTACCGGTATAGGCTTAAGGCGGACCGCAACAGAACCTTCATTGGAGGTAGCGACAAATTCTGCTACCCCCTGTGCAGCAAGAATACCGCCAATCTTTGCACCGGCAGTGGCAGTGTAGACCTGCCCCGGCGAAAGGGTAATGGTTTCACTTATCACACCGCTTTCTTTATCTATTTCTATAGTATCCTTAGTAAATATATTATTCTGTCCCTGGTCTATCTTCAAACTAAAGGTATCAAAATTGTTCAGTAATTTATAATCATCAACCTTTGGGCTAATAGTCCTCATACCATTGGTATCAAGGCTCAAGATAAAAGTAAAACTATCTTCCCCGCTCTCAAAACCAAGCGGCGAACAAGAGAAGGCCAGAAGCGCCGCGAGCACTATTACTATACCTACCTTTAAAAGCCGCCTCATAAATCCACCTCTACCTTTGCGCTTGCAGAATATTCTATACCCTCAATGACTGCACGCACAGAAATTGTGTATGTGCCTGCCTGATACAAGCTTGAATCAAAAACGCAGTCTCTAGTGGTGCTTATAAGAGCGCCTCCAACAGACCAGCGGATATTACTTGCACTGCCCTCAGTTAATACATAAGTTATAGTATCCATATCTTTTTGGCTTAATACATTTGAGCTAATACTCTTGCCATTATTCCGTGTTACATTAAATTTTACATCGCCGGGGAAGTCGCCGGAAGAAAAACCGGGAATAATACTATTTTGGTCTACCGCCTGTGCAGATGATTCTACCGCCAATGAATCGTAGTAAAGATGCTCGTTGTCTGCAATGGCCTGCACACTAAAGGTATAGTTCCCGGCAGCTTCCATATCGGCGGTATAATTAACTCCTGTTACCTGATCTGCATTGCCGGTCGTTTTAAGCAAAGCACCGCCATAATACAGCCGGGCTGTATATTGGGCCACAGGGCCATTCGATGCAGCCCATTTGGCTGTCAAGCTTAATGGTTCTGCTACAATTTCCCACTCAAGGCCGGAAACACTTAACTGGCCTACAAACTGACTTGCCGATGCAGGCGATAATTCACTGTCTTTATACACTGTTTTGTTTGCAGACAAGGCCCGCATTTTTACATAGTAATTACCATTCCCGTTTGAGCCCTTTGCCGCATTAATCAATTCGGAACGGATATTCTGTCTTTTTCCAACTACATTTTTACTTACAACTATTGTCGTCAGAGGATTTACAAGAACTTCAGGGTCGTCTTTATAGAGATCTATTTCATATTGTAAGAGAGTGCTTTCATCGCCTTCCCATACCCAGCTAACATCGCCTGTATCACTAAGGCCAATCGAAGCCGGCGCCTGTATATAAGGCGCCGCTTCAAAGACCGCATACAAAACCAAATTGGATTCTATAGGAAAACTATAATTTGCAGGCGCTCTATCATACATATCATCGGGAGCGCCGGAACGGTTTCTTGTCCATCGCACAAAACGATACCCGGCATTTGGCCTTGCAGTTGCCACCGCCGTTCCCCCGTAATCATAGATGGTAACTGCTGTCGGGCTTACCGTTCCCCAGCCATTTTGTGCAGCAAGGGTAACAAGGGTCAGTTCCACCTGACTCTTTTTAAAATTTGCCCTTGCCACAATAACCGATGCCGGCATTATAAAACTAAAACTCTTCGATAATTTAGGGTTATCCCCATCATTCGAGGAAACGCTTGCCGGAACAAAGGTCCAGCCGTCAAATTCCCAACCTTTTGCAGGAATAGCCTGTATTTCTACTAAATCACCTTCGGAAAGGTCCTCTTTTCTTGTAACGGGGTCAGCCTCGCCGAGTATTTTAGCCGTTCCGCTATCTTTTGGGGACACCTCTACTATAAGTGAATAAGTAGGCGGGACCCCATCTTGTGTAAAAAAGGCCACAGCGCTTACATCTAAAGAAGGCATCTTAAAGGAACATTCTTCTTTTGAGCTATTAGAGTCCTCTAGCCATGCATCGGCGGCAACTTCGGGCAGTATAGTCCAGTTCTGAAATGTCCAGCCCGTTCCGGCATTCGCCTTGATATGCACTATATCACCGGCTGCAAGGCCTGTTATCGGGCCTCCTCGCCATTCGGTATCTGTATCTTTGCGGACCTGCACGGTATTGCCGCCTGAGTTATCATTTAAGGCCGTTACGGTAATAGAATAGTCTGAACCGTCCTCCCCGCCTGCAGAGGGCAGATAAAAGGTAGGGAGTTGTATCGCCACCCCCTTCTTTGTTCCCAGGTAACTTTTGCTCTTGTCTGTAACACTTAAGGTTACCGTTGGGGTAAAACTCATAACTCCTGCAGGGATATCCAAAATAAGGTTAATAGCGCTCGTTGTGGCCAGGTCAAAGTCAAAACGCCCGCCCGGTTCTTTCCCTTCAGGAAGCACATCAAAAGTAACCATCGAGCCCTCGTCCGGAATATAGCCTTCACTGGAAGTAATACCCATTTTGATGATAATTTCGCCCGATGTAGCGCCTATGAGCCCAATTTTTGATGCTCCAAGTACTACTCCCCTGCTTGAATCCGGTGGGTTCAGAGCGGTAAAGCCGTTTGGCGAGAGAATAATCTCATCGATACTGCTTACCTCTATCTTCTGCGCCCAAAAATCGACATATTCATCCGGGTCATTATCCGTGATATGGCAACTATAGATAGACAGAATGATGGCAAGAGAAGCCGTAAAAAGATATAAGATTCTTGATTTTTTTCTTGTGCAAATAAAATGCGATAAAAGTGCAACAAGGCAATAAAAAAACCCCCCGGAAGGGAGGTTTTTCAATTTAAGAAAAATTTTGTCCCACAGTTTAGATCTTTTCTTTTTCATTCCCTTTATCTCCTCATAGCCTTTTTTCATCTTTATTTTCGGTTACAAACAAGAAACTCTTGATTGCCTTGTTGCATTTATAATGCAGAATTATTGTATTATATTTCTAGTATATACTTATAATTAGTGCATATTTAAAATATACTATCTGCATATAGCAAAAGTCAAGCGTTTTTTTTCTCCTATTGAACAAAAATACAAAATATACTATAATAAAAACATGAAGGCCTTAAAGTTAAGCAATATTACGCATAAAGACAGTCCGATATACTACCGCCGGAACTATACCGCACAGGCCCTGCTGGATATTATGGGGAAAGAACAGGAAGTTCCCGTCGAATTTACCATCGAAACCCTTCCTTCAGGCGGCACCGAGATAACTATCACCGAAATGGGCGAAGTTGATTACCCCAGGGCGCCCCTCCTTACCGAGGTAAAAAGAATAATTATAGCTACCGATTCCTCCGGAGGCCTCCCTGTCTAGCGCTGTCCAAGGAACCGGCACTATAAGCCATGAACTGATAAGCAATAGTCCGGAAGAGACAATGGAATTGGGGAAGAAGATGGCGGCCCTTGCCAAACCGGGGGCCGTTTTTGCCCTCTATGGGGGCCTGGGAGCCGGAAAAACCTGCTGGACAAAGGGTTTTGCACAAGGGCTTGGGGTGCAGGATACGGTAAACAGCCCCACCTACACCATTGTATCCGAATACGACCAGTTTAATCACCTGGACGCCTACCGCTTGCAAGGTGACGATGATTTTGATGCAATCGGCGGCCCGGAAATCATAGGCGGCAAGGCCATTAGCGTCATCGAATGGAGCGAAAGACTCCCCCACTCTATCCCCGATACCGCAATCAAAATCCACATTGAGGTGCTGGAAGGCAACAAAAGGCGGTTCACATGGTAGCCTTGGCATTGGACACTGCCTCGGGCAGCATTTCCTGTGCCTTAAAGGCCGGGGATGCCGTCTATTACCGGGAAGAACCCGATGAACAAAACGCAGGCTCCCTTCTCCTCCCCATGACCGAGGCCCTCTTCGAAGAGGCCCATATCCAGCCTGCATCCCTTAACCTGGTAGTCTGCATGCGTGGCCCCGGCTCCTTCACCGGCCTCCGTATCGGTTTTGCCACGGCAAAAGGCATCGCAATGGCTTTAGGTATACCGCTCGTCTCCGTGCCTACATTGGATTGTTTTGTTCCGGTAGAAATTAACCGCGAACCACGCGAACCTCGCGAACAATTTAAACGGATTTTGCCGGTGCTTGATGCCAAAAAACAGCAATTCTATGCAGCCCTTTATGAAGACGGTGTTTGTCTACGGCCTGCTTTTGACGCCACTTTGGAAGAAGTTGGGGAGATGATTGATGCAAATACCCTCATCACCGGGCCGGGGGCCGCCTTGCTGCAAGAACGATTAGGCAAACCATTGCAGATCGCAAAAGATGCAAACAAAGGCCGCGCCCGCGAACTCCTGGCCCTGGGCATAGAGGCCTACCAAAAAGGGTATGTAGACAGCCCCGATTCCGCGCCTGTGTATCTCAGGCTCAGCGACGCAGAATTATCAATCAAAAAAACCACGAATAGCACGAATCGGCTTTGCCGACACGAATAGGTTATTCGTGTGGCCGAAGGCCATTCGTGTTATTCGTGGTTAATAATTAAAAATACTTGCCACCCGCAGCCTCGATACCCACCACCTCGTAGCCGGTTTTGTCTTCGCCCATCACCAATTCAAAGGCTTCACCAAGCTTTTTACCCTGCATTGCCGCACCAAAAGGCGAAAGATACGAGATAACCTTGTTGTCCGGGTCGGATTCCCAAGGGCCTAAAATCGTGTAGGTTTCTTCTTTGCCGCTTGCACTGTTCTTCAGCCGGACAATAGTCCCAAAGCCGACACGGACGGTGCTTATGGTAGAGGGGTCAAAGAGCTGTGCCCTTTCAATTTCATCCTTCAGCTTGGCCACCTGGGAGTTCAGCAATTCCTGTTTTTCTTTGGCTGCCTTATACTCGGCATTTTCCCGAAGGTCGCCCAATTCACGGGCAAATTCAATTTCCTTGGAATTGGCCGGCACCTCTACATTCATGATATGGGCCATCTGCTTCTGTTTTTCGTCATACTTCTTTGCCGTCACCAAAAGGCCCCTTGTCGCTACATGCGATTCTTCTTCTGCACCGTAGAACTTAAAATCGGGGAAGCGCCGGAGAATCCGTGTTCGCATCTCAAGCTTTATCGCCGGGTCTATATCCCGAACATCATTTATAAAGGTATATACCCGGTTCACCTCGTCAATTTCGGCATGGTCAATAATCCGGTAGATAAAACCTTCTTTAAAGAGCATGTCATCCACATTCTTATTGAGTTTCTTGTTTTCGCTTGTTTCCTTGTGGTTGTCTATATTGTTAAAGGTCTGCGCCAGTATATGAATCAGGGTAATAAGCTGCTTCTCCTCAGTTAAACCCGCTGCCTTAAACCAGGGCTCATTCCGGTAGTTCTTATACAGGTGTGCCACCGCCTCGCCCCGGTCGCGGTAACGGTCAAAGCAATCCTTTACCAGGTTGGCGAGGCTCTTGTCACTACCATCCTTAAGCAAATTATTGATAATCGTCTGGCTTAAAGACTTGGGATAAAGCTGAATATAGATATCCTGCCAGGATGGTGTAAAGAGTTTAATCGAGGCAAGGAAGTCTTCTTTCAGTTTGCTTTCTTTCAGGGCAAGATACATGGCCGGAATGTTTTTTATGCTATCCAGCAACTGGGGAAAGTTTACCGTAAGGGCCGGCTGCAATGCCGGATACCTCCCTGCAAGGTCTTTTACCATAAAATAGGCCGATAAAATCTGTTCGCTCACCTTATTCGTAGCGGCATTTTTCAGGAAGCTTGCAAAGTAGTCAAACATTTCGGTAAAATAATCGGAATCCGGCTCAAAGTCCTTGCGGTTACAGAATTCCCGCATGGTGGCAAGCCGTTTAAAGAAGTCCTTTTCCGCCTTAAATTCATTGTAAAGCTTTTCTTCGTAGCTTACCGGACGGTCGCGAACGGTTAAAAGTTCTACATTATCAGGGTTTACCCCCAGTTGCGGGTCGGTTTTAATGGCATTCTTTGCCTTTTCGAACCAGGAAGTCCATTCACCCACCGTTAAAACCGATGGGCAGAGCTCCGATTTAATCTTTTTTATGTCGCAGGAATTACCAAAGGACTTAATCACCGTCTTTAAGGCCCAAACCGGGTCGCTTTTTACCTTATCGTGCAGAATTTCCTTCTTTTGTGTAGCCTTCAGCACCCAAATATGGTTCTTGCTCAAGGTCTGCAGCGAAGAAACGGCCATCTTAAGGCTCATTTTATGGCCTCTCTGCCGTGCAAAGTCGATAATAATATCATCCCCAACAATTTCCTTGATGCGGCCAACCCCCCAGGTTCTATGGTAGACAAAATTCCCCCGGTCAAAGGCAATGTGCTTTTCAAAGTCTGCAATACACTCATGGACATTGCGGTAGTTTGTTGCAAGGTTCGATGAACGGAGGTATTCTTCAAGCTGGCTATGTTTCTTGTAAATTTCCCGGTAACAGTCTGCAATATCCCGGCGTGCATGTGCGTCCTTATCGTCATAGTCCAGTATCATTTTCAGCACATTTACTGCCGTCTCGTAGTGTCCCTGGGCCTTGCAATGCTCGTAAAGGTCCTGTAAAAGCTGAATAGCCTTGGTTTTATCAATATTCTTGGCCGCTTTTGCCTGAATATGCATAAAAAAGTCTATATCATCGCCGTCAAGCTCCAATAATTTTGCCCATATTTCACGAACATTGGTAAAAACATTCTTATTCAGGTAGCGATGTGTCGCTTTCTTGTAATAATCGATAGCTTCTTCAAGCTTTCCCTCGGTTTCCTTATGCTCGGCAAGGGCTTTTGCAATGTCCGCCTCCTCATAATCGGCCTTCACCAGCCGCTCTTCAATTGCCCAAATCGAATCTTCATCATTTTCATTGCGCAAGACATCAATCAGGGTGCGCAGGGCAAACTTCGACTCGCCGTAATCCAGCATCCGGTCGCAGAGAAAACGAACCAGCGACCACTTGTGGTTATCGGTAAAAATCCCAATGAGGTTTATCAAGGCCGAATCATCAACCAACTGCCGGGAAATCGCTATCATACCGGAAAGATACAGGGCAACGATGCTATTCTTTGTGTGGGCAAGGTGCTCGTCCGCTATGTTTTTTATCTCATCACTGGCCTTCTCCGCCCGCGCCTCGTCCAAAATCTCGTCAAGCTCTTTAAACTGAGTGCTCGAGTAGGCGCTCAGTGTTGCCCGGGTCCATTTTTCTTCGTTCAACATCGCTTGAACATTTTTCACAAGGTCTTCAGCCTTTGCCGTCAATTCCGCCATATTAGTCTCCTCTCTAAGCTATTTGTTCTCCCCTATTTTCGTGGGGGAACAATCCTTTCATATATTGAAGGCTCATAAATTTTAATTTTGAGCATCGTCTCGTCGATAAGCCGCCCCGCCTCGTCCGAGGAAAACTGCCCTCCCTCAAGCCCTTCGTAGTAATCCTTCAACCACAGAAGATGATTGATAAGGCAGGGCTTTAAGGTTGCATCCTTATCGCCCCGCATCTGGTAGTCGTTCTCCAGGGTAAAGATACGGCCTTTCAGGTCTTGCAGCTCGCCGGGCTTCAACTTGCGCCGCACATTGAAGACCCCAAAAACAGCCCCGTAAACAGGAAGCCATTCGTTCAGTTCCATGCCGCTATAGCCCATTTCGGCAAGCTTGTCACGAAGGCGGACAATCAGCTCCGATTCCATATTACGAAGATTGACCCCCTCGGGGTCAACAAAAAAAGCCTCGCGAAAATAGAGCTTTGCCGCCTCGGCCTCGTCAATCAGGGCACAGACATCGCCCATTTCTGAAAGCGCCTGGCCGTCTTCACGCTTAAATTGCACGGCCTGTTTCAGATACTTCAGCGCCTGCTCATAGTTCCCCAGTCCCTTATAACAGCGCCCCACCTGCAGCAAGAGATTGGGATCTTCGGTGTTGCTCGATGAGCCAAGCACATCTTTTAAACAGTCCAGCGCAATACCATAGATATAGCGCCGCAGGGCATAGAGGCTGGCGTCCTGGCCTGCCCCGGCGTTCCCCGCATCATCTTCGCCGGCAATTCGGTCCAAAAAGAGGTAGAAGGGCTGCCACTGCGAGAGGATGTAAGCCCCCCGGTCGTAGTTATCCTTGCGGCCCTTGACCTTTTCCAGTTCCTTGAGCTTTTCGTCCCACCACTTCAGGCATTTCAGAGTGAAGATAACTTCCCGGTTCTTGAAATCCTCCTTCAGAGCCTCCTCAAGAAGCGATTCAGCCTGGATGAGCGTTTCAGGATAGCGGACATCGCTGCTTTTCAAGAGAGTATATGCCTTCTGTGCTCCGGAGCCCGAATTTTCGTCCATATATAATGATAGCAAATTTTCACTATCTTTACAAGGGGGTTAAAATTTGATACACTGAATAGTATGATTATTGCCCCTTCTATTCTTTCGGCCGATTATGCAAATTTTGCAGACGGCGTCAAAATGATAAATGCATCGGGTGCAGGCTATGTGCACATTGACATTATGGACGGAGTCTTTGTTCCGCCAATCAGTTTTGGGCAGGAAACAGTTGCCGCCCTGCGCCCCCTGTCTTCGCTTGTCTTTGATGTGCATCTTATGACAGTGAATCCGGGCCATCATATTGAAAGTTTTGCCAAAGCAGGAGCCGATTCTATTACCTTCCACCTGGAAGCCTGTCCGGATGCCGCCGAAATCAAAGGGATTATAGACAGTATTCATTCCCTGGACAAAAAAGCCGGCGTTAGTATCAAGCCGTTAAGCCCTGTCTCCCTGCTTGAACCCTATCTTTCCCTGATAGACCTTGTCCTTATCATGACCGTAGAACCCGGTTACGGCGGCCAAAAATTGATACCCGAATGCCTCGATAAGGTCCGGGAACTGGTAGAAATACGAAAAAAACTGGGCTTGTCCTTCCCTATCGAAATAGACGGCGGGGTAAACCTTGAAACAGCGCCCCTTGCCAAAAAGGCCGGGGTAGATATTCTGGTAACCGGTTCTTCTTTTTTTAATGCCCCCAATAAAAAAACCTTTGTGGAGGCCATCTCTTGAGGCTCGACCCCTTTTTACGAAAAGCAGTCAGGCTCATTAAACAAGGCAAGGCTTCAAAGGCAGTAGACCTTTTAAAATACAATCATTCGCTCTACCATTCTTCAATTTCCTACTATTACATTACTGCCATGGCCTGCATGTATTGCCAGGATTTTGGTGAAGCCCATTCCTACTTGCGCGAAGGGAGTCAACTAAAGCAGAAGGAGCCGCATTTACAGGCTGCCCTTGCCTGCCTCTACCTCCGCCACCGGGATTACAAGCGTGCAGTAGAACTGTATCTTGAACTGAGCGAAATGCCCGATGCAGACAAGGGCCTGCAGAACCTTGCCACAAGGGCCCTGCAAATAATCCGCACCAAAAGCGGCAAGGACGATGAACACGAAGAATTAAACTTTTGGGTTATATCAAAAAAGATACGGAGCCTTTTTCCCCCGCTGCCCTTCGTCGGCCCCTCGGCAAAGACAGTAACACTGTGCACAGTAGTAGTGCTCATTGCAGGCACTGCCCTTGCCTGGCCTGTAGTGCAGCCTTTTATTGCAAGCCTTGTTCCCCGGCCTGCAACCCGGCCCGAGATAGCGGCGGCCATTCTTACCGCAACAGACAAAAAAGAGCCAATGGAACAAGGCGGCGAATTCCGCTACCTTTTATCACAAAAACAGGTTGAAGATACCTACAGTGAAGCTTTGAATTATTTTGCAAAATATAAAGACGAAAAAGCAAGAGCCAATTTAAATAAGATACTGCTCTCGAATGCCTCAACGGTAATTAAAAATAAAGCAAGAGTTTTACAGGATTCACTAAGAACACCGGGTTTTGACACCCTGGATGCAAAAGATAGTTTCAGCTTCTCCGAGGTAGTCGGCGACCCGGCCCTGTATGCAGGCTGCTCTGTCCGCTGGCCCGGCTTCCCTTCGAACATTCTCACAAAAGATTCAGAAACCGCCTTTATTCTCCTTGTCGGCCCCGATGCCCCAAAAGTAGTCGAGGGAACTGTGCCTGTCAGATACAGCAGAGCGCTACAAATACTTCCCGAAAGACCCCTGGAAGTCCTTGGAAGAGTGAGCGGAGACACACCATCTTCATTAATACTTGAAGGGACAGCGCTATTGCAGTCGGTGGCAAAACCCTAGGGGTTCTACGTGCAAAGCCCCTACTGCTATCTTTCCCTAAAGATAATCCGCCCGCGGCTGAGGTCGTAGGGGGAGAGCGCAAGTTTTACCCGGTCGCCCGGAACTATACGGATATAATGTTTACGCATCTTTCCTGAAAGATGAGCCAAAATGGTATGTCCATTCTGATTGTCAAGTTCCACACGGAACATCGTATTAGGCAGAGCCTCGCGGACCACGCCTTCTACTTCTATTGCTTCTTCTTTAGCCATAACGGAGCAGGGGGGATTCGAACCCCCGGAGCCTTTCGGCTCAGCAGTTTTCAAGACTGCCACCATCGACCACTCGGACACCGCTCCAAAAGCTAGTTTCGGCGGAGCCGAAACTAGCTTACAGAATTTTGCATAGCAAAATTCAGCATGCTTTGCAAAAGTTTGCCGTAGGCAAACTTACAGAATTTTGCGTAGCAAAATTCAGCATGCTTCCAAAATATGTAGCACAAGTTATGTATATATCTCTATGTATATAGTAAGAAAAAGGGGGTTTTTTGTCAAGGGGGGATATTTTGTCCCCAGTAATCCAGTAATTTGCAGTTTAGAAAGAATTTAAGAATCTCACGCGGAGCCGCAGAGGCGCGGAGAAAAATATTTTTGTATTTTATTTCGAATTTCGATAGATTTGAATGATAAAAATAAATCTTTCATGCTAAAACTCCGCGGTCTCCGCGCCTCCGCGTGAGAATATTCTTAAATGATTTTACCCTGTATTAGGCCTTAAAGACCTTGTGTAAAACCAAAGAATGTGGTATACTATAGGCATGAACATCATCTGGGACGCGGACAAGGAAGCGAAGCTCATGACCGAGCGCGGCATCTCCATGGCGGAGATAGCGGCGATTATTGACCGGGGAGAGTATATCTGTGCAATCGATAACCCTGCACGGATTGGACAACGTATATTCGTTATTCGTTACAAAGATTATACCTATGCAGTGCCCTATATTTTGGATGCAGAGGAGCGGTTTGTGCTGAAGACTGCCTACGCAAGCCGCAAATATCACAAACTCTATGGAGGAAAGAATGGTTGACTGGGACAAAATGGTGCTCGACGAATACGAGCAAGACATCGAAGACCACGCTGAGGAATGGGTACCGGTTTCAGCGGAAGAAGACGCCAAGATACGTGCATTGTTGCGAAAAGGCAAGCCAGAACCCGCCCAGCCGATGACTTTCACCGTCACTTTGGACGCTGGGTTAGCGCAACGCTTGTCTGTCAAGGCACAGGAAGTCCACGAGACGCCTGCGGAACTGGCTGTCGAGATGCTCCGCCACGAGTTGGCTTATGCCTAAAGGATGCCCCTGTATGAAAAAGCCCGCCCTTGCTTTGCTGGCGGCGCTGGCGCTGGTGGGATGTGTGTCAGTGGACAAGGCGGCGGTTGAGGAAGATGGCTCAAATGCTAATCCGCTGGAATATTTTCAATATGAAGTATGGGAAACGGAGATTATCATTAGTGGTTACAGTAATGATGGCCCAAAAGATGTGGTAATTCCAGATAGGATTAATGGACTTCCAGTTATCAGAATAGGTTTTGCTGCTTTTTCGCCTTTATGGGATTTAATGTTTACCCCAGATGGAATTCATACTACTTTAACTAGTATTATTATTCCTGAAGGTATTATCGAAATAGAAGATAGTGCCTTTTCAGGTAATGAATTGACAAATCTTGTACTTCCAAAAAGTGTTATTGATATCGGGAGCCAAGCGTTTGAAGCCAATTCTTTGACCAATATAACAATACCTGATGGAGTAAAGGTAATCCAGTCTAATGCTTTTACATATAACCCCCTACAGACTGTAACACTTCCTGGGAATGTTGATGTTGGAAATAATGCGTTTCCCAACAGGATAGTTGAACATTATAATAAAAATGGCAAACTTGCAGGAACGTATACACTTGATAATGGAATTTGGACATGCAATGGCGTTGCCCTTCCCTTAACTGAAGAAGAACAAGCAGAGCAACAGCGTCTTGCCGCCGAAAAAGCCGCCCGCGAACAAGCCAAAAAGGACAGAATAGCCCAAGAGCAAGCGGCCAAAGCAACCCGTGAACAAGCTGAACGAAACAGAATAACGCAGGAACAGGCGCAGTGGGCTCCCTTTGCCGCGCGTGATACCTGGGCAAAGGGAAAGACCCAGGCGGAAATCGCCCAGTATGTCTCCGGCGTGGTGGAGGCGGAGTTTAAGGGCGTGCCTGTCGACAGCAACAAAAAGGCGCAGTTTAAACAAGTACTTACCGCTTTCTTCATGAACCCGAGCCAGAACACTTATAACGCGCTCATGCTATATAAATTCAGAAGGGTCAGCAAAGAGCAGTTTGAAGCGGAAGGAGCTAGTTGGGAAGAGAGACGGAAAGGCCGTCTTTCACTAGCTGATGCAATGGAAAAAGAGGGACGTGAAAGTGAGCAGGCTGGTATTCAAGCAATGCGTAGGTCGGCCCAAAATATGCTAGATAGTCACAATAGCCTCAAGGTTCCCTATGCCTATTTCTGGACTATCCAGGCACTGAGCACAGACCTGTTCAACAAATTGCTAAAAGACAACCCCGCATAAGCCCGTTCGCGTGGTTGGCGAGGTTCGCGGTTAATCTACCACGAATTACACAAATCCGCTACGCGGACACGAATATTCGTGTAGGCGCGAAGCGCCATTTGTGACATTCGTGGTTAATTAATACCTTGACATTATTCTATTCTATGCTTATAATGATGATATGGCTACAGGCAAGCTAAGTTCGCTGATTCTTATCACTCTCTTTTTTGTTTCTTGCTCAAAAAATACCGGGAGCGGGGCGCCTCTTGAAGCGCCGGAAGCCTTGCCGGAGGCTCTTTCTCAAAGCGCTCAAGTTAGTCAAGATACTCAGGTTACTATGGAAGAAGATAAAAGCAATCTTTTACTTGATATTCTGCAAAGGGCTGAAATTCCTGAGGATTTGGCCGATGCAATCATGCTTTCAAATCAGGAGAGCCCTGATTTTATCATGAATCTCCTTGAAATTCTTGGTGAGGAAGCCGCTTTGCGGGCTTTGGTGGATAAGGCGCATCGCCTACCCGATGGCTATGCGCCCGATGACCTTGTCTTGCTCCCCCGGGAAGAGGCTTCCTATACGGTGAGCCGTTCGGGTATGTATCTGCGCACTCCGGCGGAAGGGGCGCTAGAGGAGATGGCCGCTGCGGCCCGTGCCGACGGTATTACGCTTATGGCATCGTCTACATATCGTTCTTACGATTATCAGGTTACCGTATATAACAGAATTGTCGATGAGATGGGGGTCGAAGCGGCGGACAGGGAATCGGCACGCCCCGGTTATAGCCAGCATCAGACCGGCCTTGTTGTCGACTTTGGTTCGATAACTGATGCCTTTGCCGAAACACGCGCAGGAAGATGGATGGCTTCTCATGCAAATGAATACGGCTGGTCGCTTTCCTTTCCCGATGGCTACGAAGCTATCACCGGCTATCGCTGGGAAAGCTGGCACTACCGCTATCTCGGCGTTCCGCTCTGCGATTTTATCAATCAGTATTTTGGCGGTATTCAACAATATGGATTACGCTTTATATATGAATGGGAGAATAATCAGAATGACTAGTGTAAGTGATATACTACTAAACTGCGATGCAATGCTCGAAGGGCATTTTTTGCTCTCTTCGGGGCGGCATTCAAACAGATACTTTCAGTGTGCAAGGCTCTTCCAATTTCCCGACAAGGCGGCGCTTGCCTTAGAGAATGTGGTTAAAACACTGAAAAAAGAAATAGAGGAGGGACGCTTACATATTGATTATGTCTGCGGCCCGGCAATCGGGGGCATTATTGCCGCATATGAAGTGGCCCGGCAATTGGGCCTGCCTGCAATCTTTACCGAACGAAACGAGGAGGGAGCAATGAGCCTTCGAAGGGGCTTTAGCCTGAAGCCCGGCGACAAGGTTCTTTTGGCAGAAGATGTAGTTACTACCGGAAAGTCATCCGGGGAAGCGGCACTGGCACTAAAGGCCTGTGGTGCAGAAATTGTAGCCGAGGCCTGTGTAGTAAACCGCAGCGGAAAGGAGCAGCCTTTAGACTGGCCCTTATACCCGGCCTGCACCATAGAAGCCCAAACCTGGGATGCAAAGGACTGCCCCCTATGCAAGGCAGGGAGCACAGCAATTAAGCCAGGGTCACGGAAGATGTAGATAGTTTAAGAAGGGTGCAGTTTTTTTAGGAGCAAATTACTCCTCCCCCTCTGGGGGAGGTTGGGTGGGGGATAAATACAGTCACCCTCCCCCAACCCCTCCCAGAGGGAGGGGAGAAAATGCCCCAAAAAAGAAATTGCACCTGTTTAAATAAGAGAGGTGGAACATGAAAATACTGGTCGTAGGAAGCGGCGGACGAGAACATGCTATTTGCTGGAAGCTCGCCCAGTCGAAATGTGTTGATAAAATTTATGCGGCTCCGGGGAACGGAGGAACGGCAAGAGAAGCAAAATGTGAAAATATTCCCCTTAAAAACAGCCCGGATACCAAGGCCGGCATCGCAGAGCTCCTTGAAATAGCCTTAAAACTAAAGCCTGATTTGACGATCATTGGTCCCGAGGCCCCTTTGGATGCCGGTATTGCCGATACCTTTAGGGAAAAAGGGCTTTTGGTAGTGGGCCCTGGGGCTGCCGCAGCAAAATTGGAGACAAGCAAGGTCTTTTCAAAGGACTTTATGGACAAATACGGTGTGCGAACCGGCCATTCCAAGGTTTTTACCGATGCAAAAGCCGCATTGCACTATATTGAGGGCTACAAAAGCCTTCCCATTGTGGTAAAAGCCGACGGCCTTGCCGCAGGAAAGGGGGTGGTGGTGGCCCTGAGCCTTGATGAGGCAAAAAATGCTATCGTCTCTTTTATGGAAGATAAGAGCTTGGGCGAGGCGGGAAATAAAATCCTTATTGAAGAATTTCTTGAAGGAAAAGAAGTCTCCGTGCTTGCCGCAGTAAGCGTTAATGCCGCTGATAAAAGCGGGGTAATACTTCCCTTTGTTTCAGCCCGTGACCATAAGGCCCGTTTTGATGGCGGAAAGGGGCCAAACACCGGCGGCATGGGTGCTATTTCCCCGGTGCCCGATTACACAAGCGACTTTCAGCAGGACTTTGAGGGACATATTTTAAAGCCGACCTTGCGGGGCCTTATTGCAGAGGGCCTTTCCTACCAGGGCTTTATCTTCTTTGGCCTTATGATTAGTAAGGACAAAACCTATTTGCTTGAATACAATGCCCGCCTTGGCGACCCGGAAACCCAGGCCGTCCTTCCCCTGATGCAAAACGATTTTGCCGAACTCTGTATTGCAATTACAGGCGGAAATGAAAATAAGGCAAAAGAAGGCTTACCCACAGTGCCGCCCCTGGCTAATTACCGATTACAATGGAAAACAGGTGCTGTCTGTGCCCCCTGCCTTGTAGCAGACGGCTACCCCGGCCCCTACCAAAAAGGTGATGTTATTAACATTGACCAAGCGGCCTTGAAAGAAAGCAATGCCCACATATTCTATGCCGGTGCAGTCCTCGACAATACCGATAAACCGGAAAGCGCCTCTCTTATAACAAACGGAGGAAGGGTGCTTGCCGTATCGGCCTGGGGCGAAAACCCTGCAATAGCCCGCGAAAAAGCCTACAAGGGAATACAGGCTGTTTCGTTCAAAGGCAAGGGTTTCAGAATGGACATCGGGGTGTAGGGGCGGATAATTATCCGCCCCTACACCCCGCATCAATATTGACTAAATATCCGGGCGCGGTGAGATCCAGGCCCTCGGCTTTGAAGCAGTCTTGTATGTTTTCATAGAGCTTTGCATAGATGAACGGCATTCGGCCTATCTCTTTGGTATAGAGGTTTATCTGGTAGCGGCAGTAGTTATCGTCAAGGGCTGTTTGCAGGACAAAGGGTTTGGGTGTTTTTAGGACATAGTCTGTTTTAAGGGCTGCATCTATCAATAAACGGTGCACGGTCTGCCAGGGAGTGTCATAACCGAAGGTGATTTCTGCATGGAGAATCAGGCCTTCTTCGTCTTCATCGGTAGAGGTCTGGTAGTTAATGATACTTCCCCCGAGCACATTGGTATTGGGGTAGGTTACATATTCATTGAAGTGTGTTTTTATCCGCACTGCGGTGAGTGTTTTTTCTACGATTATACCGGTGACCCCTTGAATCTGCACCATATCGCCTATCTTAAAGGGCCGCATGTAGGTCATCATTATTCCTGCCACGAGGTTTCCTATCGCTCCGCTTGAACCAAGGGACACAATGATACCGGCAAAAATTGATACGCCGCGGAAAATCGGTGAATCACTTCCCGGAAGGTAGGGGTAAATTATCGCAATGTTAAACACATAGAGCAGCGCCCGAATAATATTGAAGGTAGGACGGGCCCAATCAGCATAAAAATGGGGCAGAACAATCTTTTCTTTTTCTACCTGAATGGCAAGGAACTTAAGGCCCTTAATAATATAGTGGGTCAAAGTCAGGATAATGGCTATGGTTATCAGGTTGGGGAAATATCGGGCAAAGGAAAGGCCGATGTTTTTCAGGGGATTCCAGATGTAGCTAAAAAGATTGCCTGCAAGGTCTTCCGTTACCGGAAACATGCTTAAGACAATAGCCACAGTGATATAGCTTAAAAGGATAGTAAGCAGCACCTTAATGACGGTAATTATCCCGCAGAAAAATGCGCCAAGCTGCTTTGCACTGAGTATCTTGAACTTCCGGACAACCGGCGCCTTGTTTGTCCTGCTTCTCGGCTTGACAATACGGTCGGTAAGCCGGCGGGAAAGCTTCCAGAGAAGAATGATAAGAAGGATTCCTGCGACGGCAAAGGCTGCCGCCTTCCCCAGATTTTGGGCAAAACCGATAAGGTCCTCTGCAGCACGCTCTGCATCGCCTGCGGCAGATTCTACTACTTTTATCTCTTCTTCCATTATACTTTAATTATAACACATTTTTTATTTTTTTTCTGCTTTTTTTTTACAAAACCACTTGACAGTTTTTGCAAGAAATGATACTATACATAGTAACCAAGAGAAACATCGATTTATTCAGTGTTTCTCAAAAATTAACAGGAGGGTTACTATGAATAGTAACACAAAAGGTCAAAAAGGCGGCTTAAACACAACGGAGGTTCTCTTTATCGGAGTTCTTCTTGCCGCAGGCGCTGTGCTGAAGTTTTTTGTCGGCAGCGTTATCAATTTCGGGATGAAGCCAAACTTCATCATCGCTATGTATTGCCTCTGCATTCTCTTGATTCGGCCGGGCTTTGTCAAGGCCGGAATCATCGGGCTTTTGGCAGGGGCTATTTGCCAGTTCTTCCCCGGCCAGCCCTTCCTCAACTTTGCAAGCGAGCTTATCGGAGCTGTGGTCATGTGCCTTTTCACTATGCTCATTGCAAGGGCGCCTGCGAATAAGGCTCTTGAGACAGGCTTTAACTTTGCCGCTACCTTTCTTTCAACACTGGCAAGCGGTTTTAGTTTTGTGGGCATTATGTATCTACTCTACTATTCAGGCTTCGACATTAGCCCCACGCCGCTGGCTATCTTCCTCGGCATCATTTTTGGGACAGCGACTATCAATTCGGTGATAGTATCGATCCTCTATATTCCCCTGAAAGCGGTGTTGCCCAGGCAATTACGGCCTTCTCTCACAGAGGCACAGAGGGCACAAAGTTGATTAAGTTAGATAAAGTATCTTTTTTATATGAAGGCTCATCAAAAAAGGTCTTATCTGATTATTCCCTTACTGTTCCCGGTAGTTCTTTTTTGGGAATTACCGGGCGCTCGGGGGCAGGAAAGACTACACTGCTTCGGATAATGGCAGGGCTTATTCCCCACCATTATCCGGGCAGGATGAGTGGTTCGTGCACTGTGCATACTAAGCAGGATTTGTGTTATAACACTATTACTACACAGCCGGAAGAGATTGCACGCTTTGCAGGTTTTCTTTTTCAGGACTTTGAAAATCAGTTAGTGATGAGTATTGTAGAAGATGAAATTGCCTTTGCCCTCGAAAATTTTGCCCACCCAAAAGACAAAATCGAAGGCGCCATTAGCCGGGCGCTTGAACAATTGGGCATTGGCGATTTACGCAAGAGAATGATTTCTTCGCTTTCAGGCGGGCAGAAGCAAAAGGTAGCGATTGCCTCAATACTTGCCATGCAGCCTGATATTCTCCTGCTTGATGAACCGACATCGGAACTTGACCCGGAGGCAAGTATTCTTGTCTATGAACTGCTAAAAAAAATCAATGCAGAATTGGGCACAACGATTGTGCTGGCAGAACAAAAAATAAAACTCTTTGAACAGTTTGGAGTAGAATATGTTACACTTTGAAAACGTTTCATTTAGTTATGGAAGGGATAATTCAACAAAGGACAATATCACTGTTGAAAACATCAATTTTCATATAAAACCAGGCGATTTTGTGGCAATGATTGGCGAAAACGGCGCCGGAAAGTCCACTATTGCACGATTATCCAATGGTTTACTAAAACCCAGTGCCGGAAAGGTAAGAGCCTGCGGGAAAGACACAAGCGAAGTAAAAATATCGGCGCTGGCACGGGATGTAGCCTTTCTTTTCCAGAACCCCGATTGCCAAATTTGCCAGCCGACAAGCCGGGCCGAAATTGCCTTTGCCCTGGACGCCATTACCGGCAATAGCGATGAAACAAAGCGGCGGGTAGACCATGCTTTAAGCCTTTTTTCCCTGGACGGCGAAGCAAGCCCTTTTACCCTGTCCCGGGGAGAAAGGCAGAAGATTGCAGTTGCCTCGCTTGTAGCACGGGGACCAAAGTTACTGATACTCGATGAACCAACCACCGGCCTCGATGAGGCAGAAAGCGAAGTGGTAATGGAAGCAATCAAAGGCCTTAACGACAAGGGCACAAGCATTTTAATGATTACCCATGATTTAGACCTTGCACACAAATACGCACATAACACAATCACTGTGCACAGCGGGAGGATACAACAATGAAAGGTTTATTTGAATACAAGGATGCGAATAGCATTTTACACCGCCTGCATCCTCTTACAAAATTGGCAGCAGCATTTCTACTCTGTGCTGTTTGCTTTGTTTCCAAGTCTTGTATCTTTGTGCTCAGCATTATTCTGCTCAATCTAGCCTTTGCCGCCATTGCCCGGGTAACAAAAACTGCTGCACACATTGTTGCCTCCCTGGGAAAATTATCCTGCCTGATATTTATTGTGCAATTACTCTTTGTGCAAAGCGGTAATCCCCTGCTGCATTTCCAGCCTTTTACCGCACTGCCCCCGCTTATTATAAGCGATAAGGGCCTGCAATTTTCCCTGCTCTTTGTCCTTCGCCTTATTGCCATTTCCCTGCCCCTGGTAATTATGCTTTCGGTAACCAAGGTAGAAGATATAAACAATACCCTGGTGCAGAACCTTCACATTCCTACCCAGTATGCCTTTACTATAAGTTCTGCCATCCGCTTTATCCCGATTTTTCAGAACGAGATGAATAACATTATGGAAGCGCAAAAAACCCGCGGCATCGATTTTGAAACAAAAAACTTTTTCAAGAAAATCGGCCTCGTCCTCCCCCTCTGCGCCCCGCTCCTTGTCTCAAGCGTGCGCAAAATAGAAAACACCGCCATAGCCGCCGACCTCCGCGGCTTCCATCTGCGAACAAGGGATTCTATAAGGAAGGTCTATTACTGGCACAGAATAGATGTTCTCGTAATTACATTGAGTGTGGCTCTCATCCCGCTTGCGATAGTTTGTAATAATTTTTATTAACCACGAATGACACGAATAGAACACGAATTTTTGGACCTGACATATTCGTGTCTTATTCGTGTTATTCGTGGTTCTTTCACGGCCCCGCGAAAGGCAAGACGATAGGCACCGCACAGAGATTCACGCAAGTATCAGGTGAATAGCGGCCTACGAAATCTTTTATACTTGTCTCGGCAGCGCTTTCGAAGATGGCTACCTGGAAGTTGCCATACTCATTAAAGTAGGGGATAAGGGCCGCTACATGAAAGTAGGTTCGTAAATGCGGCAAGCCGCGGGGGTTGTCCGCGGTGGTTTTTGCGTATTGCACATTGTTCACTGCAGCAAGGTAGAGCCGCCCTGGTTGGTTTACGGCAAGGGTAAAAAGCAGGGCTTCAAGGCCCGGCATTGTCCAGCCGGCATTGTCAAGATAATTGGGGTAATTTACTACCGCATTTGCATTTTTCCGGTCAATTATACGGTCAAAGGGAACAGTGCGAACTTCAAACTCTTCCAAAGTGGCAAAAGAAGGGGAACGAAGGGTAGAATTGGCCATTATGGCAAGGTTTCGTGTCCAATCAAGGCCGAAAAAGGGATCAAGCGACTCATACTTTTGGGTAAAATTGTTTCCACGGCCGCCAACAGGGGCTTTTAAGGGCGGAATGGCAAGCAGTTCCCCGCTTACCGGTTCGAGCATGCCGTCGATAAGCCACTTGGTAAAGCCTGAACAGTTAAAACCACCCGGCGATTCACTTATTTTTTGCAAATCACCTGTTTCAATGTAGACAAACTGGCCTTTTTCATTCATTGCACCATCATCAACAAAGGTAAAATCCTTAATTTGTTCCTGCACTGTCTTGATAAAGTTTATGGTATCAGTATTTATCAAATTATCGGTATCAAAATACTTTAATGGGCAAGTTTGGCCTGCAATCTTCAAGGTTTTATCCAGCGGATTAGTCAGAATAGTGCTAAAAGCAAGGGGAATTATCGAATTCTGGCATAAAATGGCATTATAAACAACAATACTACAATAAGATTTTTCGCTGCCGTCATCAAAAGGGCTGAATTGCAGGTAAATATTGGGGTCGTTCTTCAGAAAAAGCCTGAGCCTCGAGACAAGGCCGCTCTCCTTGTTCACCGCAATCACCCAGGAACCCTGCACCCAGCCGGGATAAAAGCCATAGAGCTTTGCACCGGCGGCGTCTTTCAGCTCACGGGCAATAATCAGCAGAACCTCGGCGCCCCCATCTTCTGTCCTCACCTGAACCTTTTCGCCTCCCGGAATATTTTGCAAGGAAGGCTGAATCAAAAGAAGAGTGTCCGGCTTCTGACTCTGTATCATATCGGCCAGAGCCAAGCGAAGCGCCGAATCATCAGAAATCCGCTCATACGAAGCAAGCGACGCAGCGCCTGCCTCCTTGGCAGCAATGAGAAACAGGCAAACAAAAAAAGCCCACAACAAAGGCCGGACATGTATTTTCATTCTAGTATATTATCGGCAAAAAAAGCAAAAAATTAACCACGAATAACACGAATAGCCTTCGGCCACACGAATAATTTACAATTCGTGCTATTCGTGGTTAAAATTTCAGCAATTCCCAGTATACATCGCTTACTATGGGGATAAGCTCATCGTTGTAGTCGAAATCGGGGGTGTGGAGGTTGGTGCGGCCAACTCCTGCGCCTATGTGGAAGTAGCAGCCCGGTTTTTTTCTGGTGAAGTAGCCAAAGTCCTCGCTGCCCCGGATTGCTTCTTTTATCTCCATAAAGGGAAGCTTCAGGTTTTCGGAAACCTGCTTTATTTTATTGAACTGTTCGGGCCAGTTCTTTGTTTCGGGGAAAAAGTCCTTGTAGCTGAACTCTACTTTAAGGCCCTGTTTTTCGGCCTCTTCTTTTGCAAGCTTTTCAATGTCTCCTTGCAGGCGCTTCATCTCTTTTTCATATTCCGCACGGTTTTTAAAGATAAGGATGCCGTCGCCGGGATTCACCCCAAGTGCATTGGGCGAGCCGACAGACTCATAGACCAGGGTGGAAAGGACAATATCAGGATACTTCTTCTTGTCTTTCAAGAGCTCATTCACCGCCAGCACCACCTGGGCCATTGCCGGAGCGGGGTTGTTGCCTTCCTCGGGGAGGCTTGCGTGTGAATGCTTGCCGATAAACTCAATCACCAGGGCCTCGGAAGAACATTGCATAATGCCGTTTTTAGCAATCAGAGTGCCAATAGGAAAGCCCGGGGCATTATGGTGGCCATAAACCTCGGCAATATTTTCTAAATCACTAATCTGCGCCGCCGCCTCGCCCCCGCCGCCTATTTCTTCTGCATGCTGAAAGACAAAAAAGATATTGGCCTCGGGCTTTTTTGCATAGACATCCATGGCAAAGGCGCAGAGGCCGGCGCTGTGGCCGTCATGCCCGCACTTGTGGGACACTCCTTCAATCTTCGACTTATAGGGAAGGGGAGTCACTTCCTTTATAGGAAGGGCGTCAAAATCGGCACGGAAGGCAATGCCGGGCTTCTCGCCGCCGCCCCGCCAGGCCGCATAGAACCACTTGCCCTGGTCGCATATTTCAAGGCTCGTAGTATCCTGAAGGAAGTCCATCAATCTTTGCTTGGTCCAGGTTTCCTGTAGGGAAAGTTCCGGGTGCTCGTGCAGCTCGTGGCGCAGAGCGACAGTTTTTTCAATAATTTCTTTACTTAATGGCATATTCGCCCCCTTGATAAATTTTATCTAATATGATAGTATACACTATTAATTTCAAAAAAGCAAGGGGAAAAAAATGAACGAACTATTTATTAAACCGGAATTGCAGTATTTTAAAACCTGCAAGGAATTTGCCGACGAGTTTAAGCCGGGGAAGGACGACCTGGTATTAACCAATCAGTATATTTGGGAGCCTTTTTTTGGGAAGCTCGGTCTTGAATGCCGGACGGTCTTTCAGGAAAACTTTGGGAAGGGCGAGCCGACCGACGAGATGTTTGCCGCAATCTACGAGGCTGCAGGCAAGGGCTTTAAGCGGGTCTTTGGCATCGGCGGCGGCACGGTTATCGATATTGCCAAGGTGCTGGCCCTGAAAGACGCTTCCGATTTGGGGGCTCTTTACGATAGGCCCGAGCTGGTTCTGCGCGACAAGGGCCTTGTTCTGCTTCCGACAACCTGCGGAACGGGCAGCGAGGTAACCAATATTTCGATATTTGCCCTTTTGAAGAAGAACACAAAGAAGGGGCTTACCGGAAAGGCCCTCTTTGCCGATTATGCCTGTCTGGTGCCCGAACTCCTACAGACCATTCCCGATTATGTTTTTGCAACAAGCTCTATCGATGCAATGGTTCACGCAATAGAATCGAGCCTTTCGCCCAAGGCGACCGGCACAACAAAGCTTTTTGGCTATAAGGCCCTGGATATGCTTCTGCGGGGCTTTAAGGTCATTAGCGAAAAGGGCATGGAGGCTCGCAAGCCTTTAATGGGCGACTTTCTTATGGCTTCTACCTATGCAGGTATTGCATTTGGTAATGCCGGTTGCGCTGCCGTGCATGCCTTAAGTTATCCGCTGGGGGCAGCTTACCATGTGGCACATGGCGAATCAAACTATGCAATGTTCTTTGGGGTAATGCACAGTTATCTGGAGATTAAAAGTGATGGAGCCATTGCCGAGCTGAATAAATACATGGCCGGTATCATCGGCTGCCCGCCTGAAAAGCTCTACGACTGTCTTGAAAAAATTTTGAACAGTCTTATCCCACGAAAGCCGCTTCGTGAATATGGCATGAAAGAAGCCGACATTGATATCTTTAGCGATTCGGTCATTGCCAACCAGCAGCGCTTGCTGGCAAATAACTTTGTTGCCCTGGATAAAGACAGAATCAAAAAGATTTATCGCGATATGTATTGAGGCATGTTCAATATACTGGTAGTAGAAGATGACCCCAGCACCCGCCGTTACTTTGAAGCGGTGCTTAAACGAAATGGCTGGACTCCCTATCTTGCCGCCGACGGTCATTCCGCTCTGAATATTCTTGATACTACGCAGATTGACTGTGTCCTTACCGATATCATGATGCCCGGCATGGACGGGTATCGCTTTACAGAAGAGCTGCGTAGTTTCAATCAGAATATGCCGATACTGATGATTAGCGCAAAGTCCGAGCAAAGAGATAAAAGACAGGGTTTTCTTGTCGGCACAGATGATTATATGACCAAGCCTATTGATGATGAGGAGATGGTTTTGCGGATTAAGGCCCTGCTTCGCCGGGCAAAGATAGTGAGTGAAAAGAAGATAATTCTTGGCTCAGTTGAGCTTGACTATGATTCCCTAAGTGTTAAAAGAGCTGATATAGTAGAAACACTACCACAGAAAGAATTTTATCTTTTGTATAAGCTCTTAAGTTACCCTGACCAGATTTTTACCCGTGCACAATTGATGGACGAAATCTGGGGCATGGATAGCGATACCGATGAACGCACTGTTGATGTGCATATAAAAAGGCTTCGCGATAGATACACCGGCTTACAGGAATTTGAAATACTAACCGTGCGGAGTATTGGTTATAAGGTTGTGCGCTATATATGAAAAAATATAGAAGAAGCGCTATGCTTACCGATGATTCCAAGCGAATCCTCGTTCACTTTAGCCTGCTTTTTAAAATAACCGTGCTGGTCTTCCTGACCCTTTCTATTACCTTTACCATTGCCGCTTTGGCTCTGGCATCTTTTCATTTAATACCGCTTGGCTTTCTTCGCCATATTCCCTACCTCTTTATTTTACTGGTCAGTATCTTATTGGGAACAGTCATTGCTTCCGTTGCGGCAAGGGTTTTACTGCGTCCCTACAAGGAACTTGTCAAGGCAATCAATAAAATTGAAGCAGGCGATTTTAGCGCAAGGGTTTTGTATCAGGGTGAACCTGAAATTACCTTCCTTGCAGACCGTTTTAACAGCATGGTCGATGAATTGCAGAAGATGGAAATAATGCGCAGCGATTTTGTAAGCAATGTCTCGCATGAATTTAAAACACCGGTTAATTCTATTAAAGGCTTTGCAAAGTTTTTAAAAGAAGATATAGTCACTTCCTACCTGACGGCAGAAGAACGCCTTGAATACATTAACATCATTCTAAAAGAATCGGAGCGCTTAAGCTCTATGTCGGGAAATATTCTTCTTTTATCCAAGCTGGAAGGCCAGGAAAGCCTTGGTGAATGTAAGCTCTTTTCCCTTGATGAACAGATACGGCAATCCCTTGTCATGCTGGAAGGACAGCTTGCAAAGAAAAATATCAACCTGACCACAGAACTTGCAGAGCAGAGCTACAATGGCAATGCAGAATTACTCTACCAGGTATGGATAAACATAATAGGAAACGCCATTAAGTTTACCGAAGAAGGCGGCACTATTGATATACGACTGGAAAAAGGCGAGGACACGAAGGTCTGGATAAGCGACACGGGAATAGGCATGGACAGCAACACGGTCCGGCATATATTCGATAAATTTTACCAAGGCGACACATCCCATGCAGTAGAGGGAAACGGCCTGGGAATGGCTCTGGTGAAAAGGATTGTATCAATGCACCGGGGAAGGGTTACTGTGGAAAGTCAGTTGGGAAAAGGCAGCAGGGTATGCGTTATACTGCCTCCCGTGGCACCCTTGCCGTAATGCCGCAGGTAATTTCATAGGGAATAGTGCCAATCAATGCCGCCAGGTCTGCTGCATCCATCCCGCCAGCCCCACCAAAGATGCTCACGGTGACCCCCACCCAGCCTCCCCCCGAGGGGGAGGAGCAAATGCAATCTCCCCCTTCCCCGTGAGATAAGTCAAAGCAATTTCTCCCCTCCCTCTGGGAGGGGTTGGGGGAGGGGAGATTAATCATACACTGATCCATACATATTCGCCCTACCTGCTCGTAAAGCCTCCCTTCGATAAGCACCTTGAGCTTGCCGCTTAACCCCCGTCGTAACCCGTCCCCATACCCCAAAGGCAGCACCCCAATGGTAGTATCAGAAGAGGCCACCCAAGTTCTGCCATAGGAAACCGACTCCCCAGCCTTCACCTGCTTGGTGGTAATAATGGCAGTGACAAGTTCCATGACGGGTAAAAATTCTTTTAAAATGTTCGTGTCATTCGTGTCATTCGTGGCTAAAAACTCTTCCGGCGGATACCCATAAAGCATAATCCCCGGCCGCACCATATCGTAATGGCTTCTTGGATGAAAGCAAACCCCGCCGGAATTTGCCGCATGAACAATACCCGGCTCTATTCCCTTCTGCCTTATTTCGCTTAAGGCTTTTTCGAAGCGGTCTAGTTGTAAATTGGTCCAGGCAATATCTTTTTCATCAAGGGAATCGGATACTGCTAAGTGGGTGGATACCCCGGCAAGCTGCAAACCTGGCCTGGAAACCAAAAGCTCTGCCAAAAAGGCTGCATCTTCCGGCCTGCATCCCAGGCGCCCCATTCCCGTGTCTATTTTAATATGTATTTTTGCCGTTTTTCCTACTTTTGCAGCAGCCTTCTCAATTTCTTCCAGGTAACCTGCATCCCCGGCAAACAACTCAAGCCTGTTTTCAATGGCCGCTTCAATGTCGCTTCCCCGGCAATAGCCAAGCAGCAAAACCGGGGCGCTAATCCCCGCAGCCCGCAATGCAGCGCCTTCTTCCACGGTAGCAATCGCCAGATACGCCACACCCGCCTCCAAAGCCGCCTCGGCCACCGCCAACATCCCATGCCCATAAGCATCAGCCTTCACCGGCATACAGACTTTCCGTGTGCCAACCATCTGCCTGACAAGAGAAATATTGTGTTTTAGTTTATCCAGATGGATAATAGCTTTTGTTGGTCTCATATTAGTATTTTAACCACGAATAACACGAATGGCCTTCGGCCTACACGAATTATCACTTACCTATTATAGATTATTCGTGTCGGCGAAGCCGATTCGTGTTATTCGTGGTTGTCTTTAAACCATAGCCGCCAGAGCTTCCGGGCTAAACCCAAAATGCTCCGCCACTTTTCCCGCAGGGCCGCTTTCGCCGAAGCTCTTCATGCAGAGGATGTTTTCTACTGAGGTAAAGGCTTCCCAGCCCTGGCGGATGCCGGCTTCTGCTACCAGCACCTTGTCTGCCTTGGGCAGAATCTTATTCCGGAAGGCGGCATCCTGGGTCTCAAAGGTTTCCCGGCTGGGCATTGATACTACCCGCACCGACTTTCCCTTTGCCTGCAACAAATGGGCTGCATCCAGGGCAAGGCCTACCTCGCTGCCTGTCCCGATAATAATGACATCAAGGTGCTCGTTTGAATCGCCCTTGTCGTCCACTTTTCGGGTATCAAGGGCTACATAGGCGCCTTTTCGCATGTTCTTTTTCCAGACCGGGCACTGTTTTTCAAAAACCTTCAGGTTCTGCCGGGAAAGGCAGAGGCAGGTTGGCCCGTCCTTTCGTTCAAGGGCCATTTCCCAGGCCTCGGTGCTTTCTTCGCCATCGGCAGGCCGCAGAACCAGCACATTGGGTATGGCCCGCAATGAGGCAAGGTGTTCTACAGGCTGGTGTGTCGGCCCGTCTTCCCCGACATAGATAGAATCATGGGTAAGAACATAGACCACAGGCTGGTTCATAAGGGCACTAAGCCTTAAGGCCGGCCTTAAATAATCGGCAAAGACCATAAAGGTGGCACAGAAGGCACGAAGCCCGCCGTGGAGGCTGATACCATTGCAGATACAGGCCATGGCAAACTCGCGAATGCCAAAATGGATATAGCGGCCGACCCGCGCCTCTGGGGTATAGGTGCCTTCACTATCAGGAAGACCAACAGCATTGGGTGTTTTCAGGTCTGCAGCACCGCCAACCAGGTTCTTCCACACCAGGGAAAGCGCCTGCAATGCCTTGTTCCCCGCAGCCCGTGTAGCAATACTGTCGCCAATCTTATATTCAGGAAGCGCCGCCCCGGCATTATCGAAACCACCCGCATAAAAGGCATCCCATGTTTTTCGTAAATCGGGGTTTTCCTTTGACCAATCGGCAAAGAGGGCGTCCCAGGCGGCCTTTTCTTTCTGCCAGAGCGGAGCCTTTTCTGCAAAGTAGGCCTTTGCTTCGGGGGCTACATAAAACTCCCCAGCTTCCCCAGCAGGAATCCCCAGCGCCTCTTTTGCAGCGGCTACTTCTTCTGCCCCCAGGGGTGAACCGTGTATCCCTGCCGTATTCTGCTTGTGCGGCGAACCCTTACCGATAATCGATTTCAGAATAATAAGGCTTGGTTTTCCGCCTTCAGCCTTGGCCTTTTCTACCAGGCTTGCAATCTCATTAAAATCATACATGGAACCTTTCAGCACCTGCCAGCCGTAGGCCTCGTAGCGTTTTGCTACATCTTCGGTAAAGGCAATGTCGGTGCTGCCATCGATAGTAATCTTGTTGCTATCGTAAAAGACAATCAGCTTGCCAAGCTGTAAATGGCCTGCAAGCGAAGAGGCCTCGGCAGAAACCCCTTCCATAAGGCAGCCGTCGCCAACCAGCGCATAGGTATAATGGTCGACAATCTTCTGTTTTGCCGTATTAAAGCGCGCGGCAAGCATTGTTTCGGCAATGGCCATACCGACAGACATCGAAACACCCTGCCCCAGCGGGCCGGAAGTTGCCTCAATTCCCTTTAAGAGGCCGTATTCAGGGTGCCCTGCAGCCTTTGACCCCAGTTGACGGAAGTTTTTCAGGGCTTCCATGCTTGCGTCTTTGTAACCGGCCATGTGTAATATTGAATAGAGGAACATAGAACCATGCCCGGCGCTGAGCACAAAGCGGTCACGGTCAGGCCAATCCGTTGCGGACGGGTCATGCCGCATAATTTCACCGTAAAGGATAGCCCCCAACTCGGCAGCCCCCATAGGAAGGCCGGGGTGCCCGGAATTTGCCTTTTGGCAGGCGTCCATAGTAAGCGCCCGAATACTTAAGGCTGTTTTTTCCAATGCATTAATATTCATTTTTTCTCTCCTGTCTATTATGATTTATAATAGTATATATGAATAAAAAATAAATGTGAAGGGGGGGGGGACAGGACAAAATCATTTAACTTTGAAATCATAAAAAACCACGAATAACACGAATGATATTGCCTACGGCAAATCACACGAATTTTCGCTTACTTATCATAGATTATTCGTGTCGGCGGAGCCGATTTGTGTTCATTCGTGGTTATAAATTTTTAAATGATTTTGCCCTGACATGCCGATACTATAATATGAAAAAAACTTTTTTCATCAGCTTATTTCTTATTTTGGTGCCAGGCACCTTTTTAAGCATTTTTGCACAGGATTTATCGATATTGCCCGAAGACCTTGCCCTGGAAGATGACCCCTCGGGGGGCTATCATCTTTTTATCCGAAAGAAAGCCGGTATCAATTCTGTTTTGCTTACCGAATCGACAAAAGACCCCGAGGGAATCTACGATACCTATGCTTACCGCTCGCCCTCCTGGAATCCGGTAAACGGCGATGAAGTTCGGGTGCTTAACGGCCAGCCTATTCCCAAAGAGATGCATATTTATTCACTGATTGATTCCAGCCCCGAGCCCTACCCTGCTTTTGGCGAAGGCGCGCAGGCCTTTCATATCTATCTTCCTTATATAATAGCATACGGCTCGGCGGATACCCGGCATGCCGATGTCTATGTCGGCGAGGGAACCTATATCAATATCAGGGCCTTTAACCTGCCCTATGCCAGCTATAACGGGAGCTTCAAGGATAATCCCTACACGCTGCATATCATTCAGGAAGAAAATGTTCTGCCCCCCGAGCCGCTGCCTTCGGCAAATTATCCCAGTGATACCGATACTGCCTTTAGGCGCCTTGGCGGCGAAGGCCAGGTCTTGTATTCCCCCGGCCCCGATTATCTTGTCGGGCAGATTATGGAAATTCTGCGGCCCCTGCCAAGGAACAAGACCTGCGATGTTGTAATTTGTCTTGATGTAACGGCCAGTATGGCAAAGTATATTGCAAAGGTAAAGAGCAGCCTCAGCGAAGCTCTGGCCCAGGTTCAGGGGCAGTTCCCCGCCTTCAGAATCGGGCTTTTACAGTATAAAGATTACTATGATGATTTCCTGACCCAGGCCTTCCCCTTTTACAGTAATATGGCGCTTTTTAACACTGATATTGCAGGCATCAAAACAGGCGGTGGCATGGATATTCCCGAAGCAGTCCACGAAGCAATCTACGCTGCGGCAAACGACTATTCCTGGATAGCCGAATCCCGTGAAATCATCGTCATAGGCGACGCCCCCCCCCACCCGGTCCCCAAGGGCAAAATAACCGAAGAAATAGCCCTAAAAGCCGCCAGGGAAAGAGGCATCACTGTGAATACTATAGTGCTGCCCCGGTAGTGGGGGGGGTGGAACTACCTCAGTTGTGTCCAAAAATTTTGACAATTGTATCTTCAGGAATACCGATAGATCGTGCTTGTGCTATTCCCTGCTGCAGGCCTTGTTGAACACCCTGTTGAACACCTTGTTGTAGACCTTGTTGCAGCCCCTCTTGCCTGCCTTCTTCTCGCCATACTACTTTAGCGTCTTCTGTGTTCCATTCAAGTGTTAACATACTTATCACCTCCGATCCATGTTCTTTTAAATATTCAGGTAATATGCCATGTGTTATGCAATATCCAAGCGCTTGTTTCATCGCTTGTTCCAGATCCTCGCTCTCGTTCCGGTAATGCCTCACTACATCCACAAAGGCAGAATATTCTTTTAATGTTTCAGATCTTGACATTATCTCCCTATTGTGCCCCTCGTTTACATTCAATACCGTTACCTCCAGTTCCAGTTTTGGCTCCCCGGTAAGTTCTATAAACAATTCTGAAAGTTTATA
>JAISIL010000146.1 GCA_031262035.1 Spirochaetaceae bacterium
CGATGATGTCGCTGTTTCGGGAGCGGCTGACTCCCGCGATGATTGAACGGATAAACGAGAAGGTGGAGGAATCATAGTGTGTCTGTTGTAATAGATACTGCATTATCAAAGCGTATAACTTCCTTACGTTCAATTCTGACTATATTGATTGTCTTCTATCATAATAACTCTATTGGTAAAGCCATAGATAGTGGCATAAATCTTCCTGCTTATACAATTTATTTTCGGGATTTCATGTTTGGTATTTGCAGTTGCGTAAATGCCTTGTTCTTCCTTATTTCAAGCTACTTATTATATACAGGGGACACAGGAAAGAGGACATATTTAAAATTTATAAAATCAAAATTTAAAAGTTTAATTCTACCATATTTATTATGGACAATCTTAGTTATTGTTTTTTACTATCTAGCTCAGTCCGTAAAAATGCTTCAGCCATTTTTTACGACTAACATAGTGAGGCAATTCACAGTTAGTGATTGGATTCATGCGTTTATCGGAAACTATGCAGAAAGTAATAATAACTTACATGCTCCTCTTATTGGACAATTTTGGTTTCTAAGAGATTTAATAATATTTAATTTATTCTATTTATTTTTTAAAAAGATAATAGATAAATTTCCTGTTTCTATATTCTTTATACTATGCGCAATTTATGTTTCTGATCCTAATATGTATATCATAAATGCACGAGCATTAGCATTATTTTGTTTTGGTTATTATATCGTTAAATATATACGCGACATGGAATCTATCGAAATTAAATTATATGATATTATATTTTTATATTTAATATTATTGATTCTAAATACAAGTAAAATATTAACTATTCCATTAGCATCATCTTTTATCGTTGTTGTTGGAGTTATATTCTTTTTTTGCATAAGTTATTATATTATAAAATGTGAAAAGTTGTTCATAATACTAAAACGTCTTAGTACATATACATTTTATATATATGCAACACACGGTATAGTTGAGGAAGTACTAATAAGATTAACTATGATGATAATGCCTGCAAATGGAATTATATATATTATTCAATACTTTATTTTGAACACTGTAACAATTCTTATTATTATGACTTTTTGCATATTATTAAAAAAAGTATGTCCTAAACTATGTAAGGTACTAAATGGAGGAAGATGATGATACACGTCTATATCGCCCTATGCAGCAACCAAGAAAGTGTCGTCAATTGGACAAAGGAGGTAACACTATAATCGGTCATTGAGCTTGTCGAAATGACCAAGTGGATAATAATTATGAGAGATATTAGAATAGCAGTAATCGGCTTAGGCTATGTTGGGCTGCCATTGGCGCGGCTCTTTTCTACAAAGTATAAGACCGTGGGTTTCGACCTAAAGAAAGACCGTGTAACAGAGTTAATGTCTGGAGTTGACAGCACACAGGAAGTGTCCAATGAATTGTTACAAAGCGCTTTGCAGAGCGGCTTTTATTGTACATCAAACCTGGATGACATAAGGGACTGTAATTTCTATGTTGTTGCCGTTCCCACGCCTGTTGATAAGCACAATAACCCGGACTTGACACCGCTTTATAAATCCAGTGAGACAGTGGGGAAGGTAATAAGCCCAGGTGATATTGTCGTTTATGAAAGCACAGTCTATCCGGGTGTTACCGAAGACGAGTGCATACCTGTTGTGGAAAGGGTGTCGGGCTTGAAGTTCAATGTTGACTTTTTCGCTGGCTATTCTCCGGAACGGATAAACCCTGGCGACAAAGAACATACCGTAGAAAAGATAAAGAAAGTGACAAGCGGCTCCGCGAAAGAGGCTGGAGAAATTATCAATAGTGTGTATGCAAGTGTTATAACAGCAGGAACACATCTGGCGCCATCAATAAAAGTAGCCGAAGCTGCAAAGGTAATCGAAAACAGCCAGCGGGATATAAACATAGCATTTGTAAATGAACTTTCAAAGATATTCAGTCGAATGGGTATAGACACTTATGATGTGCTTGAAGCGGCATCCACTAAATGGAACTTCCTGCAATTCAAACCAGGTTTAGTTGGTGGTCACTGTATCGGCGTTGACCCCTACTATCTTGCTCAGTGTGCTGAAACCTACGGCTACCACCCTGAGATAATACTTGCAGGTCGACGTATGAATGACGGTATGGGAGAGTATGTTGCGGGACGGCTTGTCAAGTTAATGATACAGAAAGAGATACAGGTAAAAAGAGCTGAAGTATTGATACTAGGATTTACTTTCAAAGAAAACTGTTCGGATGTACGAAATACAAAAGTTATGGATATTACAAAAGCGCTTGATGAATATGGATGTAGTATAACGATCTATGATCCATGGATAAATAGTGAGACGGTAGAATTAGAGTATGGTATATCAGTGATGACCAAATGTCCGGCAAAAAAGTTTGATGCGATAGTACTAGCAGTGGCACATAATGTGTTTAATGGTTTAAATGTAACAGATCTGCTTCGGGAAAACAGTGTTGTGTTTGATGTAAAGGGATATTTGCCACGTGATAAGGTTGATGGGCGGTTGTAGAATTACTGAAAGGTTACTTTCTTATGATTATTATGAAGATCTTGCCGAGAAACTAGTCTAATGCTCGGCAGACGACGGTGATTAATTCCAAGGAGACTAAATGAACTATATGCTTACTGGCTGCGCCGGATTCATCGGTGCGAAGACAAGTGAATTTTTGCTTGAAGACGGACACATTGTAGTCGGCATTGACAACATGAACGATTATTACGATGTCAGACTGAAAGAATACCGGTTGTCTTTGTTGCAAAAATATCCAAACTTCACGTTTTACAAAGAAGATATTGAAAATATCAGTGTGCTTCGCCAAATCATGGGGCTATATACATTTGATGCGGTGATCAACCTCGCCGCCCGTGCCGGAGTACGCTACAGCCAGGAAAATCCCTTCATTTATATGTCCACCAACGCAATGGGAACACTCAATCTACTTGAAGTGATGATGGAACGCGGTGTCAAAAAGTTTATGCTGGCCTCCACGTCGTCGCTCTACGCCGGACAAGAGATGCCGTTCAAGGAAACGTTGCCGGTAAACACGCCGATCTCTCCGTACGCTGCCACAAAGAAAGCAGCCGAAGTTATGGCGTATACGTATCACTATTTGTATGACATAGATGTGTCAATATGCCGCTATTTCACAGTTTACGGCCCGGCTGGGCGGCCTGACATGGCGCCGTTTCGTTTTATCAAATGGGTGATGGAAGGAACATCGATAACATTGTACGGCGACGGAACTCAGGCCCGGGATTTTACTTATGTTGATGATATTGCCCGTGGCACAATTGCGGCGTTAAAGCCAGTGGGTTATGAAATATTCAATCTGGGAAGAGGGGATGAGCCTATAGCTTTAAACTATATGATTAATTTTATAGAAAACGAAACAGGAAAAAAAGCAATGCTAGAGCGAAAGCCTTTTGAGAAGACCGACTTAAAGGATACTATGGCCGATAATTCGAAAGCAAAAGCGATGCTTGGTTGGAAACCGCAAGTGTCATTTGACGAGGGATTAAGAAAGAGTATACAGTGGTATAAAAACAATGAAAACTGGGTAAAAGGAATACAGGTCTAATAATAATGGAATTAAAAACAAATTCGTTTTGTTATGCTGAATATGTTAAAATACTTAATTCTATAAAAAATAGTGGGAAAGCATATTCGTTCGCACAATTATCAAATAAGCCGAAAGAGAAGTTTGTTATTGTGAGGCATGATGTTGAGTTTAGCGTGGAACGGGCTTATAAAATGGCATTGGTTGAACATGAACATGATTTTCATTCAACATATTTTTTTCAGCTTACTAATAACGCGTATAACGTTTTGTCGGAGAAAAATCTCAGGTTGATAAACGCGATTCGTAATATGGCGGGTAATACCGGATGGCATGAGGTTGGATTACACTTTCATTTGCATGGGTTAGAAGATATTGAGCTTATAAAGAAAAGAATAAAAATGGAAATTGACACTATGTCGGCTATGATGGGTTTCCAGATTACCAGTTTCTCCATACATAGGCCGCCCAAAGAAATTCTGCGCAGTAATATTGCGCTTCCTGGAATAATAAACGCGTATGACAAGAGTTTCTTTGAATTTACGGATGATGTTGATAAATACCCTCCTAAAATAAAGTATATGACTGACTCAAGGCATCATTGGAATTACAATTTATATCCTGATGAAGATACAATTATGAAATACGATAAAGTACAAATACTTATTCATCCATATTCCTGGACGGAAACAGGCTATGGTAGTGAAGAGAACTTCGATACGCTGATACAGGAAGAATTCAAGGAATACATAGGTACACTAGATACTGAGTGTAATCATTTTCGGAAAGAATTGTATGAAAATATCAATATCTGAGATCTGTGATTATTTGAATTTACTAGGTGTTTCATGCAGGTATACCGGTAATTCAGGATTCATTGTTGAAGGTTACTGCGATTTCGCTGAAACGGAAACGAATTGTATGACTTGGATTAAAAATATCAATTCGATAGGTTTTGATTCATTGCAATTATCTGATAGTGTACTGTATTTAGTTGATTATATTGAAAGCAAAGAAACCGGCTGTGAAAATATAAATGTTATTGAATGCGAGAATCCAAAAGAAGCTTTTTTCGAATTATTAAAGCATTTTTTTATAAAATCGCAAATTATAAAAATTGAAAATGATTCAATAATAGAAACACACAACATCGGCAAAGATGTCAGTATCGGACACCGATGTTTTATTTGCGAAGGTACTGTCATAGGAAATAACGTTAGTATTCATCATAATGTAATCATTGAAACGTCCGCGATTATTGGAGATGATTCAATCATTTGGAGCGGTGTTGTAATTGGAGGTGATTCATTGAATTTTTATAAGAATAAGATGAATATGGATGTAAAAGTTCCTCAATTGAAAAATGTGATAATAGGAAAGAATGTTGAAGTAGGAACTAATAGCTGCATCGACAGAGGTTGCTTAGTTGATACAGTTATAGGCGATAATGTGAAAATTGGCAATTTATGCTATATCGCGCATAATTCGCGTATTGGCAACAATGTATTTGTAGGCGCAAATTCAATGATATTAGGCGGCGCCGTTATATCCGACAACGCTTATATTGCGCCTGGATCGATAATAATGAACCATAAAAAAGTAGGCGATTCAGCAACTGTAGGACTTGGTTCAGTTGTTATGAAAGATGTGCAGGATAAAAATACCGTTTTGGGTATACCGGCAAAAATAATTAAAATGATGAGTTCTTAAGTGAATTATACCAGTACGCAGAAAGACATTTTAAAGACAGCTATTCTTATCCGTTGTACAGAAAAGCGGCTCCTTGACTTATTTTCCCAGGGGAAACTGTATGGAACTGTACATACCTGTATTGGCCAGGAATTAACCGGCGCGGTACTTGCGCGGTTCTTAAACGAAGATGATTATAAGTTCAGCAACCACCGCTGCCATGGCCACTGTATCGCGTTCACCGATCAGGTCGAAGGGTTGATAGCGGAGGTGATGGGTAAAGCTGCCGGATTATGCGGAGGACACGGTGGGAGCCAGCACCTATGCTATCAACGGTTTTTCAGCAACGGTATTCAGGGCGGTTTTGTTCCCATAACGGCGGGGCTTGCGCTTGGTGAAAAGTTGAAGGGTACTAAAAATATAGCCTGTTGTTTCATTGGGGAAGGGACACTTGGAGAAGGCTCAGTGTATGAAAGCGCTAATTTAATATCAAAGTGGGCGCTTCCCGCGCTGATTGTTCTTGAAAACAACCGCTATTCACAGAGCACGCCGCAAGAGATGACAATAGCGGGCGAATTGCTTGACCGGTTCGCAGCGTTTGGAATTGAATGTTTTGAAACAAGCACCTGGGATCTGGAAAATCTATACAATACAGCGCAAAAGGCCGTTGAGTATTGCCGGAGCGGGAAACCAGCAGTGATGCGTATACAGACGGACCGCCTTATGGCGCATTCAAAAGGCGATGACGACAGGCCAAAAGAAGCAGTGGCAAAATTTTGGGAAAAGGATGTGTTGAGCATTTTCAAAAAAGAAAACCCGGAACTTTACCAGAAATATGAAACAGAAGCGAACAAGCGTATTGACAAAGCCGTGGAAACGGCATTAAAAGCCCCTTATGCGGAAGAACCCAAACAAAAAATTTCTACCGAAAAGATTTTACAATGGCATAAACCGGATATTAAAACAAACGAAAGGCTTAACGAATTGATTCGCGATTGTTTCAACAAAAACATGAAGCAAAATGATAAAATTGTAATGATTGGCGAGGATATTCGCGACCCCTACGGCGGTTCGTTTAAGGTTACAAAAGGATTGTCGATAGAATTTCCTGAGCGTGTATTGAATACCGCTATTAGCGAGGCGGCAATTGCCGGTATTGGCAACGGGCTTGCTATTAACGGTATGCTTCCGGTGTGTGAAATAATGTTCGGCGATTTTATGACGCTTGCCTTTGACCAGATTATGAACCATGCTGCCAAGTTTCCCTACATGTATAACTGGCAAATAAACAATCCGCTTATAATCCGTTCTCCGATGGGGGGCGGACGCGGTTACGGGCCTACCCATAGCCAATCCCTGGAAAAATTTTTTCTGGGAATACCTCAGACGACAGTCCTTTATATGAACCATCGCTACAACCCTGCGGATATGTATGACCAATTGTTTTCTGAAATAAAAAACCCTGTATTGTTTTTTGAAAACAAACAACTTTACTCGAAACGCTTAAATGGCGAGACTGAAAAAGGTTTTGTTCTTGAGTATTCCAATGAGCATTGGCCGGTAATACGGATAAGACCGGAAGCGAAACCCGATGTAACAATCGTATGTTATGGCGGGATCCTTCCTGTAGCTGAAAAAGTCCAGATAGAAGCGTTTGACAACTACGAAATAGTCTCTGAAATCATTTGTCCTCTTTGTCTTTATCCGATGAACATACAAGCCGTTTATGAATCACTTGAACAGTCAGGGAAAATGCTTATTGTGGAAGAAGGTTATTCATTTGCTGCATGGGGAAGCGAAATTGTTACAAGAATTTTGGAGCGATCGACTTCCGTTTTGCATGATGTAAAGCGGGTATCAATGTCGGAATACCCTATACCTTGCTCCGGCCCGCTTGAATTGCAGATGCTGCCAAATGAAAAGAGCGTTCTTGCCGCATTGAAGGAACTGGTTGCCCCTGTAGGAACAATAGATGCCAAATAATATAACGGAAATAAAAATACCTCAGGAAAATGTCAATGATGAAACTGTTGTAATAGCAGAATTCATGGTTGATGATATGAGCAGTGTTGAAACTGATACTGAAATAGCCTGCCTTGAAACGAGCAAGGCTACATTCACCGTAACCGCTCCGAAGAGCGGAATCATACATTTTCTTGTCGAGATTGGCAGTGAAGTACCTGTCGGCAATGTTCTGGCAATAATCGGTAAAGATAAATCGGACATTGGAAGTTATCATAGAAGTGAATCAACTGTCAAAATCGCAAATATGCAAACTGAAATACCTGTTTTACAAGAACGAACGCAAGAGGCTAACTCTTCAAAACAAAATGTATGGATTGAATACTCTGATGTTCGTCCGACAATGGCAGCTCAAAGGGTTCTAACGGAAAAGGGATTAATCGCAGAACAGTTAGGATTAAGAGGGCTTGTGAAATTGAGCGATGTTTTGCAAAAGCTGGAACCCGAATCAAATAAACAAAAGGCAGCCATAATTGAAAACATTCTTGAGATTTCTCCCAAGGCGAATATGCAGTTGCGCAATTTGAGCAAAGCTAAAAGGAGCGAGATACAATTTTTGACTAGCGCTAACAGTTCCGCGCTTTTAAGTCAGGTTTCAGTATTGGTACCCACTAATGGCTTTTTCAAAAAAGCTTTAAATGAACCATCGTGTACAAAGCAATTCTCAAGCAGGATTATTTTTGAAGTTTCCCGGCTTCTACAAAAGTATCCGGATTTGCAATGTCTTTATCATAATGGGCAGGCGTATCAATATACTGACACAAACATCGGTTACGCAATGTGCATTGAAGGCGTGGAAGGGCATGGCTTAAAAGTTCCTGTTTTCAGAAACTGTGACAAAATGAGCCTTGATGATATTGTGTCTGCAAAAGATGCTTTCCTTGAGAAGTATATTACAAACACTCTATCGCTGGAGGATTTGGACGGAGGAACATTTACAATAACGGATTTATCAGCCTCAGGCTCATGGCTTTTTAATCCTTTGCTTAATTACATGCAGTCTGCTATTTTAGGTATTGGTGGGGAAAACCCGCAAGGCGACGCATTTCCGCTTGTGCTTGCATTTGACCACCGTGTTACTGACGGAATGACCGCAACTGCTTTTCTTAACGAGCTTAAAGAGCGCCTTGTATCGCATCAAAAGTTGTTGCAGGTAGACGAGGACGCAACAGACATAAACCGTGTTTTAATATCCGACGAGCTAAAACCTGCGGCACAATCGGTAAAAACCACAGAAGAGGAATTGCCGTTCTGTTCAAGATGCTATCGTGATATTGATGAATTGATCCAAATGGGCCAGTATCTTATCCAAACAATTGGTCGTAACGGACAAACGCAGATGCAATGCACTATTTGTATGGAAGGTTTGTAATATGGACGAAATGACGTTAGGCAGGCTTAAATCCGCTATTGCAAATGTTGTTGATTGTCGAGATATTGATATAGACGATACTTTCCCGCTAGACTCGCCAAGATTCAAAAGCTCTGCAGGTAGCGTGATTCTTGCAAATATTATAAAGAAGATATGCAAGAAACGAGTGGATTGCAACAAGGTTAAAACATTTGGTGAGTTGTGCGATCGTATAAATGATAATTCTGCTGATATTACATCAGAAAATGTTGTCAAAGAACGGGAAACGACTGCGGAATCAGAACCAAGTCTATCGAGGTCATTGCAAGATACTTTTCAATTAAAATGCGGTATTGATATACAGGATACAGATGTTTTTCCTGAGACTAATGATTACTGGACAGAGCCTTTCTACCAGAAACATTTTTCCGGGGAAGAAATAGCATACTGCGCTGTCGCGGAATATCCCAGGCAACATTTTGCCGGGCGTTGGTGTGTAAAAGAGGCGGTTATAAAATGCGGCTTAGATGTCCCCTTTGACCATATACAAATTAAGCGGCTGAACAATGGCGCTATATTTATAGAAATACTCCGGGATGATGGTGATTGGATTAGAATAAATGCTACATGCAGTATGAGCCATTCAGAAAAATATGCAGTGGGTATGGTAATACTATATGTTTAAAGATTGTTGAATAACTGGATTAATGTCTGCAAGTGGCTTGTATGCTTTGAATAATACAGAAAATTGGAAATAAAGGTTGGTTTCTTCCAGATAGATCTTTTTCGGGATATCCTAAATACATTCTAAGTGAGATCATTAAAGTTTTGATTAAAAAATTAATTACTCAGACGTTTGAAGGTTCTTTTATAATAACCCAATATGACTATTCATGTAACCTAATGCAGAGGAAAATTTAAAACGAGAATATCTATAGCCATTATGATAAATGGCCTGTAAACAAAATAGGAACACACATCATCGATCATAGAACAGATTGTTCTACTATGAACAAACCAAATCATACTTTCCCGGTAATGATAAATTCGTAATTATGAGGCATGACATAAAATTCAATGTAGAAGGGATGTATAATCTTGCTAAATTTAGAACATTCTAATGACTTTAATTCTACCTATTTATTTTTTGGCTTCTGCAAATTTATGTTTGCGGGTGTCGTGGCAGTTATCATTTTAAATATAGTATGTTTGGCGTACTATAAATTGCCTGTTCATATAACAACAAAAACAGGCGTAACAGATTATTATTGGGAACCTCACACTTACTACAGTAAAATGACCGAAGGTTTCGGTTATGGAAAAATGAACAATGAAGGTTTTAATAATATTAAAGACTATACAAAAGGGGAAAATGTAAATGTTCTTCTTATGGGTTCTTCTCAAATGGAAGCAAC
>JAISIL010000150.1 GCA_031262035.1 Spirochaetaceae bacterium
CTGAAGTAGTAGATTATATTTATGATATGTTAGTAAAAGTAATAAGTGATACAAATACTACACATGACACAAATACTACACAAGCACCATTAGTATCATATATTAAATGGGACATGAACCGATGCTTAACGGAAGTTGCAGGTGGCGAAACCTTCCATAAATATGTTTTAGGTGTATACAATTTGTATCAGCGCCTTACAAAAACCTTTCCCACTATTCTCTTCGAAGGCTGTTCTTCGGGCGGGTCTCGTTTCGATATAGGCATTCTCCAATACGCACCGCAAAGCTGGCTTTCCGATGACACAGATGCGCTAGAGCGGATTCTTTTACAGGAAGGGGCAAGCTACATCTACCCGCAATCATCCTGGGGCGCACATGTTTCAATTACACCGAACCACCAAACAGGCAGAAGCACACCAATTATGTTCCGTGCCATTGTTGCCTTCTTTGGTGCCTTTGGTTATGAACTTGACCCTGCAAAACTCAGTCCGGAAGAAAAAGAAGCGGTAAAAGAGCAAATAGCTTTTTACAAAAAATACCGGAGTTTATTCCAAAGGGGCGACTTCTATCGCTTAAAGACCGTGCAGAATGCGGAACTCCCCTTCCCCAGCCTTGTTGCAAGTAACGATTGGGCGGCCTGGCAGGTAGTGAAAAATACCGAGTGCGCAAAGGCCCCGGCCGAATCCGCTGTGGCTTACTTCCGCCTGCTCTACCACCCGGCTCGTCTTCTGCGACGCCTCAAACTCAAGGGCCTTGACCCCAATGCAACCTACCAGGTGTCCCTCTGGGAAGAAGCAGGCTACAATCCCGAAGACAAACAACTCAACTGCCGCACCTGGACCGGCGAAGAATTAATGCAAGCAGGCCTTTTCCTCGATGCCGGACAAAGACCCGGCGACTTTATGGCAGAGCTCTTTTTGGTAAACCGTATATAATTAGGGCCTGGGTATAGTCAGCACAAAGCCCGGTTCAATAAGGTTCGGGTTATTAGGTTCGGGGAGCCGTGCTTTGTTTGCCTCATACAAGCGCCGCCATTTCCAGGGGTTGCCATAGATTGCCGGCATGCCGGAAATATTCCAGAAACAATCCTTGTAACCATTCCAACTGCGGACTGTGTATGTTTCTGCACCTTTTTTCTGCGTGGCAATCCAGTCATCACTCATCTGTGCATACTTGGCAGCCTCTTTTGCATATTCTTCTGCCATATCATAATCGCCATCATCAAAGGACTGTGTTGCAAGCTTCTGCAAACGGACACTTTCAAGATAATATCTATTACTGGCAAAGAGCGGGCTACTCAATAGCACAAATGCTATACACACCAATACTGTTACTTTCATTTTTCTTCCTCCACATTTTGATTTGTGCTAATAGTTTGCTCTGCCATTTCATCGCTAATATCTTTTGCATCAGGATTATCAGCTATTACTGTTTCGCTTGCCTTAATTTTTTTGTTGGCGTCATCAATGGCAGCCTGGGCATTTTTCCTTTTAATAGCGGCAGCCTGTGTAGCATCACTAAACAGAGGCGCTACTTTTTTGTATGCATCTACAGCAGCAGCATACTTCTGCGACTTATAGGCCGATTCCCCGGCATCCCAAACTGCATCGGCAGCAGCAAAATCTTTTTTTACTGCAACATTTGCCTTTATCGCAAGCGCCGCATCCCGTTCCTGTTTTGCAGCAAGACGCATCTGGTCTGCACTGTAACGCCAGGCACGAACAAGGCCATCGTTATATCTTTTATTCAAATCTTTTGCACCGGCAAGAGCCGTCTCAATATCACCGGAATTGAAAGCGGCAATCGCAGTGTTTGCATCAGCTTCAGCCTGATTAAATTCATCCTGACTGAGTTTATCAAACTGATTGTTCAGTATCTCTGCACGCGCCTTATACGCAGCAGCCCCTTCGCTTAAGGCCATATACATTTTTTCTGCTAAAAGGGCATTTGCCAAAAGGCCGTCATAGTCGCCATTATGGTAGGAATCTATTGCGTTCTGGCCCTGTGCGTCGGCCTTACCAAAAAGCTCGGGGAAAATTTTATCCCCTTCGGCTGCCACTGCATCGTTCCGAAACTTGGCAACCTGGTCTTGCAGCTTGGCATACAAATCATCGAGCTCTGCCTGCGAGTGTCCCGTTTGAGCCGGCTCTTGAGCCGGCGTCGCCTCTTCAGCTTCGCCTTCCGTTTTTACTTCCTCTTGAGCTTGCGGCTCCGGCTGAGTTTGCGCCACAGGAGGACTTTCCGGTTCAGGCTCAGGCTCAGATGCGCAGGATACCATCAAGGTCGATACCATCAACAAGATACAAATCAGCATCCCGATTAAAAATACATTTTTCTTATTATTCATTTTTTCCCCTCTCTTAACTATAATTCAAATTGAATAAAAAGTCAAGAACAGTAATTAAAAATTCAAGCAAAGCGTACGGGGGACAGGACAATCTTTTGTTCGGGCTAGTTGAAAGTTCCGCCTTCGGCGGCATCTTGATGCCTTGCCTACCGACAAAGCGATGACAGCAACTTTCAAATGCCCTCACAAAAGATTGTCCTGCTCCCCCTGCCCCACGCATTGCGTTTGTAATTCTGAATTCCAGCAGAGAGAGGCAGGAGCGGGAGAGGAAAAGGGCGGGTAACTACTCTTATCGTGTGGGGGGCGCCGGATATTTTACCTTTGAACGAATTATGAGGAGTGTTCATGAAGGTCAGACGGGGACGCTCCGAATCTAGTGAAAAGGTAAAATATC
>JAISIL010000189.1 GCA_031262035.1 Spirochaetaceae bacterium
CTCTTCCGATCTCCTTGCTTCCCTTCGAAAGGCCAAAAACGATGACGATGATGACGCAGCAGGCGGCGCTGTCCCGGCATAGGGCTGGAGCGGACAAGTAGAGGCGATTTCATTTAAGATCAGACCCGTTCTTGTAATACAAAAACGGGTCGTAATACTACGGTTGACAAAGTGAAAATTTTATTATATCGTTTATTCATGGATTCAGATTCCCTCTTGCTGTATCATGGTTCTGTGTTATCCAATCTCCAGCCTGTCTTCGGGAAAGGCAACCCACACAATGACTACGGGCCGGCGTTTTATTGTACGGAAGACTATGAACTTGCCTGCGAATGGGCATGCATCAACTTAAAAGGCGGCTTTGTAAATTCATACCTGCTTGATACAAACGGCCTTTCCTTCCTGCATCTTGAAAAATATACAATCCTGCAATGGCTGGCAGTCCTGGTTAACAACCGCAGCTTTTCCATCAGCAGCTCGATTGCACGGGATGCAAAATCATACCTGCTCAGCAATTTCCTGCCCGATATCGGCCTCTATGACATCATTAGCGGCCATCGTGCCGATGATTCCTATTTTTCATTTTCTCAGGACTTCCTTAACAACACCATATCTCTGCGCCAATTAAAAAATGCCATGCACTTTGGCAACTTGGGTTTACAGGTTGTCATAAAAAGTCAAAAAGCATTCGCCGCATTACAGTTCAGAAACAGCGAGGCTGTTGACGGTTCTGTGTATTTTCAAAGAAGAAATGCACGGGATATAGAAGCGCGCAAACAATACCTGCAAGGTGAACGCAGCGGGCTTCATCTCAGAGAAGACCTATTCATGCTAGATATCATGCGGGAGGAGATAAAAAACGATGACCCACGCCTACAATGAATTATACCGTGAACAGGCAACCAGAACATTTGCAGAAATGATGGACTATGCCGTAAATGATTGTCGTATTCCCGGTGACATTTTTTTATCAGATTTCATCAAATCAGGAATTGCAGCCCATTTTGAAATTGGACAGCCTGATTTTGTGGCAGGGCATAGCGGAATCGAGTTAGCTAACCTTGTGCTAAAGTTTATGAATAAACAACCCGCATTGCCGCAGTATCACGAGTGCCGAACGCCTGAATACTGGGCCGGCTGGGTTCTTGCGCAATATCAATGGTATTCGGCACACACATTCTCCGATATCCTTACCACCATCTCATTCTCCGGCATTCTGGCGCTTTATCCAACTTATCACGAAGCGGATATCACCAAGTTTTTTGATGCAATAGAGCCTGTTCCAAAACTAAGAAACTCAATGTTATTTATCACTACATATCCCTAATCGACAATCCCCGGTATTCAATACTATACCCAGGAAGTTGCTTCACGAGGTTTACTGCCTTTTGCTTTAGCACATCAATCTTGATTTTTTTAGGGTTACGTTTTACTTCTACAATTATAGCCCGTTTATCTATTTCGTTTATACCGACTATGTCAATCTCATTTTGGTTACCCTTTTCCCACCAGGAACCAATGGCTGAAAGATTTTCTTCTGCTATCAATTTCTCGCAGAAATAGCGCTCAAGAATGATTCCGGAAAAAGTGTCGTAGTCACGTTTGATAATATTTTTTACAAAATCGAAGTTGCCAATTTGTATGGCGCTTGAATATTTATAAATAAAACGAAACCAGAAATTCAGGAAGTTATCTTCAATGCGGTATTTCACCTTTCTGCTGCCTGGTTTTGACAAGATCGGACGCACCCGGCTTATTAGGCTGTAATCATTTTCTAAGTGATCAAGATAACCACCAACGGGCATTCCTAATATAGACTCAATATCAGAGCGTGATGTTTTTGATGCGGCAATAAGCGACAGTATCGAAAAATAATTCTTGTAATCCTTTCCGAATTCTTCTATCAGCATATTCCGGCCTTCTTCAATAAATTGAGAATCAAAAGAAAATACTTCTCTTAACATTGCATCAAGGGTAAAGGCTTTTGACCAAGCAAGAATTTCAACATATTTTGCAACACCGCCTGTCAGAAGGTAAAGGGCCAGAAGGTCATCGTTTTTATATTTAGGCCTATAGTCAATCATTATTTCCTTGAGGGTTTGCACAGAAAAAGGTTTGACATGTAATTTTGAAGTGGCCCTGCCAAAAAGCGGTTCCTTGTAACCTTCAAAAATCTTTTTCATTAATGAATAGACAGAACCACAGAGTATCAAATTTAGTTTTGCTTTGTCTTTATTCAAGTCCCAATAATGCTGCATATCGCCATAAATACTTGCGTTTATTCCCAGAAATTCCTGAAACTCATCAATAATTAGGGTAATCGGCCTTTCTTTTGCCAGTTCAATAATATACAAGAATAAATCTTTAAAACTGCTAATACTGCCAATAGGCGCCTTCCCCAGTTTTATTTGCATTTCTTCAATATATTCTGCACAAAGCAGGCTTTCGTTTTTTTTGTTGACAAAAAAATACAGTGTATCAGGGCTGTTGAATACTTTATTAATCAACACCGTCTTACCAACACGCCTTCTTCCCATCACTACCGTCATTCGGGATGATTTAAGGCTATTAGCTTTAATTTTGTTAAGAGCTTCAAGCTCTTTTACCCTGTCGTAAAATTTCATAAAAACCCCTCAATAATGTAATACACACTACCAACGCAACACAGGTTACCGTAACCACTATTACTGTAACTTATATTGCGTTATTTGTCAAGAGGTGGTCTTTTGTAAAGGCAAAAAATCAATGCACCCCAAGGTCGGCTAACCAAAGCATTAATCTCTATCTTTTCTTATCAACAAACGTCTGCGCGGTATGGATGCCGGCATCGGTGCCGG
>JAISIL010000035.1 GCA_031262035.1 Spirochaetaceae bacterium
TCCACATAGCCTGAAATATAGGTAGCCACAAAGGTTCCACCGGCACGGACAAAGGCGGCTATCCGTTCGGCAAAATCACCACGCAGCATGTAGAGCATAGGAGCAACCACAAGACGGTATCCGTCAAGGCTGCAGGTAGAGTCAATGATGTCTACCGGCACTGCCTGCGCCCAAAAGGCCTGGTAATGTTCCAAAACCGTTCGGTCATAGGCAGTATTCTTCTGCAAAAAGCCCCTTGCATCATCTATTGCCCAGGCATTTTCCCAGTCATAGACCAGCGCTACCTCTGCCGGTGTGCTGCAACCGACCACTCCATCCAGGGTTTTGAGCCTGGCGCCGAGTTCGGCAACCTCGCGATAGACCCGTGTCCGAGGCGCTCGTTCGCTCCCCTCGTGCCCTACCACGGCGCCATGATACATTTCGCTGCCGCCACGGCCCTTACGAAACTGAAAATACTGCACTGAATCGGAGCCATGAGCTACAGCCTGCAATGACTGTAAGGCATGCATCCCAGGCGCCCGCAGTTTTGATACCGATTGCCAGTTTGTAGCCGATGGAGATGATTCCATCATCATAAAGGGCTTGCCTTTCAAACTGCGGTTCAGGTCGTGAACAAAGGATACCCGCATTCCTTCCCAGGCGTCTTCTTCGGTGCCACGCCAATTAGGGTAATTGTCCCAGGACACGGCATCCATTTCCCTTGCAAGAGCAAACTGGTCAAAACCCAGGTAGGTGCCCATAAAGTTGGTAGTGCAGGGCACATCCGGAGTGATTTTCTTTAGGGGAGCAGTTTCCCAGCGGTAGAAATCGATATACTGGTCGCTGGTAAAACGCCGCCAGGCCAGATTAAGCCCCAGAACACAGGTGTCACCCAATTCAGAAGGGCTTTCAATTTCCTCCCAGCTGCTGTAACGGTGCGACCAGAAGTGCGTCCACCATGCGGCATTGAGGGCGTCAAGGCTGCCATAGCGTTTCTTCAACCAGTCCCTAAAACGTTCCTGGCAAATGGGACAGTGGCAATCACCGCCATACTCATTTGATATATGCCACATCCCCAGTGCCTTGTGTCCCTTATAGCGTTCGGCAAGAGCGGTGTTGATAGCCTGCACCTTTTCGCGATAAACCGGGGAACTAAGGCAGTGGTTGTGCCGAAAGCCCGGCAGGTTTCGCACCCGGTTTGCATTTACCCGAAGCACCTCGGGGTATTTCTTGTTAAGCCAGGGCGGCCTTGCCCCGGATGGTGTGCCAAGCATCACGGTAATGCCATGCTCTGCACAGAGATCCATCACCCGGTCAAGCCATTCAAAATGATACTCGCCTTCGACCGGTTCCAGGTCTGACCAGGAAAACATACCGATGGTAAAGGTATTGATGCCTGCCCCTTCGGCCAGACGCATGTCATCCTGCCAGATGGCGGGAATGGTGGTTTCGACAGAGCTCAACCCAAGGGTTTCGACAGGCTCAACCATCCATTGTTCGGGATTGTAGTCTCCGCCGTGGAGCAGGTGAGGGACGTTCGACACCAGCGGTGGGTAACGCATTGCTTTATTCATAGACTTGTCCAAATAAAAGCGGGGCTATTTTGGCAAAGCCGATATACTCAGGCTCAGCCTCAAAGTCCAACGCAATAACCGTGGCGCCCAGTATCGGGTCACGGTCTTTCATATCAAGGTTAGGGAAGATGATGCGATACTTTTCCTGGGTAAAAGGCAATTCCTTGCCGCTTCCAAGGATGCGGGCTTTTAACAACTTCCCTACCATACCGGATATAATGATTTCCCCATTGGGCGGCCAGAGCCACTGCCAGGCATATATTGTGCTGCCCTTCCGGCTTAGCGACTGTAACATGCCGCCCACACCCCAGAGGCCCCGTTCGGTAGTCATAGTAAACTTGTCCATCTTGCCATAGAGGGCCTCTCCGTTTTGCGCCAGCCATTTACCCAGCGTGGTCAATGGGGCTATTGCCTCATCGGGCACCGAACCATCAGCCTTGGGGCCGATGTTGAGCAGCAGATTACCCTTATCCTTTGCACAGATTGACAGCATACGCAGTATCTGATTGGCATTGACTGCATAAGGCGCCATCTGTTCGCTATCGACATAGCCCCAGGAAATACCGTTGAAGGTCATGCAGGCCTCCCAGTCCCGCTTGCCATCCGGGGTTATGCTCTCCTCCGGGGTGCCGTAGTCCTCCTCCAGGTGGCTGCGGTTATTGATGATAATATCCGGCTGCAATGCCCGCAGACGCTGGTTCATCTCCACGGCGTTCCAGCCGTCAAAACTACGGAGCGGCCAGTCGCCGTCATACCAGAGAATATCAATCTTGCCATAGTTGCTCAAGAGTTCGGTATTCAGTGCGAGTATATAGTCGGTAAGCCGCTTCCGCGCCGCACTATCGTAGGCCGCAGGCCCGCAATCGGGGTGGTGCCAATCCATCAGGCTGGTGTAGAAGCCCACTTTCAGGCCTTCAGCCCGGCAAGCCTCCACAAATTCTGCAACAATGTCCCGGTGGGGGCCATAGTTTACGCTGTTGTAGGGATTTACCTTTGAATCCCAGAGGCTGAATCCCTCGTGGTGCCGTGTGGTGAGCACCATATACTTCATACCTGCCGCTTTTGCAAGGCGCGCCCACTCGCTGCAACAGCCGGGCTTCGGCAAAAAGCCCTCGGTCAGGCGCTCGTAGTCGGAAACAGGCCAGAGCTCGTGAGCCATTGCCCATTCCTGTCTTCCCAGCACCGAGAAGAGCCCATAGTGGATAAACATCCCAAATCTGGCCTCCCTCCACCAGGCCATTCGCGCATCACGCGTCTTTGCTGTGGCCGACTCATAGTCGGCCTTTGATACCAATTTTACTGTACTTTCCATCTATATATAATATACTCCTATATACTTTTTATGAAAGCATTAATGTCGTGGATCTATACTGATTATCAGTTCGCCAGCCTCCTTTAAGTTTGCAATGGGGCCGGGAATGCGTGTCCCCGCTGTTGCATTTCCTGCAAAATCGGTGTTTGCCTTATCGTCAGTTCGGACCGCAGGAACAGTTTCCTTCTGCTTTATAGTCATGGTCAATGCCTTGCTGTCAATGCTGATGTCAAGGAGGTCGCCTTCAATGCCCGTTTTGTCAAAGCCAAGGAATTCTTGCCAGGCAGGCAGGTCGAGGCACATAGTCGGTGCCGGATAGAGCACCCGAAGGTAGCCGCCGTTAAAAGGCGTTTTGATGTAGCAGTTTCCTTCGGCCTCATTGTGGGGGTTGGGCATCTTAATAGCCGCTTCTTTACAATCGTAGAAAATATTATTGTAGAACTTGTTGTTCCGCACCGTGCCGCCGCGCCCCTGGGTAATACGAAAGGCAACAGTCTTTGCAAAGTAGCCGGAGTTATTGCACATACCAATCAGGTTATTGACAATGCGCAAACGGTCTGTCCCCTCGGCATAGATGCCATAACCGTTGGCAATTTCCTCGGCCACATCCCGATACCAGGGAGCAGAACCTTTTATCTCTTTAATAGAGTTCCTGTCATAGCGGCCTTCTACATTCCAGATGATATTGTTATCAATCATTGTCTCTTCATCGCGTCCGCATTCCATAAAGATATGTTCACGGGAATCGATGCCGTCTATAAGCACATTTTGTGTCAGACGGCAATTGTAATTATGCATATCCATCCAGATAGAATCGCAGCCGATAGAACCGCGAATGACATTCCGGCGGAAAAGGGCGCCGTTTGCATTGTGCACCTTTATGCCGGCCGCTTCCCAGGACAGTTCCATACGCTGCCAACCGCTGCCTTCAATTAAATTATCTTCTATTAAAAGATTCTTTGACCACATAGCTGCAATGCCACAAACGCCGACATCTTTGATTGTGCAACGGCGGATTATATCATAGCCGAGAACCTGCCCTTCAAAATGGCTGTGATGCCAGCATTCATTACCGCAATCAATACCCACACCATTTGACCAATCAACAGTGCAGTCTTCAATAATCCAATGATGCCCCCGGTGTGCCGAGATAGAACCCCGCTGGGGAACAGGAGCGCCGCCTGCCGCATGTGCACAGGTGATACCTTTAACATGTATAAAGGAAAGAAATTCTTTTTCCGGTGCAAAGCACTGTTCACGGTTAGTAATTTCGATAGTATGATTTTTCGGGTCATCATCATTTTTCAGCCTGAAATGAACTTTCTGGCCATTTGCCTCAACCCAATAGGTATTGGTTTCCTTTCCCATCATATTATAGAGGGGAACCTGCTTTAAAGGCTTGCCGTCGCAGAACACCATTCCCCGGCGGTTAAGGTAAGTGGTCATATCGGTTTTTTCATATTCAATAAAAAGCCGGTCATGAATTATATTGACCGCACAAAAAGGATTGTAACCCATAAAATCTTTTGGGTTCAGGTCAATACGATAGACCTTTGCATTGATTGCTTCTTTAGGAAGGGGGCCGAAGCGGTTGATGCTCCAGCCGGTGCTGGACTGAAAGTCCTTTATCTCGACAGAGGCCTTAATGACTACATCATCCTTTGATGCAGCCTCATACATGACCATATGTTCTGCATCATCGCCGCCAAAGGCCGGACTCACCGTTTCCCGGTAGACGCCTTTTTTAATCAGCACCTTGGTGCAGGGCCTTGCAATGGCCGCCGCCGCGCCGATTGTTTTAAAGGGCTTTTGTTCCGAGCCCTCATTCTTATCATCTGCATTGGGGTTGTTGCAGTCAACGAACAGTGTTTTGCTATACTTTGTCTTGTCTTCCCAGAAGGGGAAAAAAGTTCCGTCCGGTAAGCGTGCAGTTAAATCTTGTTCCATACTACTACTCCTTATGAAGTAATCGAATAAATCTATTCTTTTACCGCTCCCAACATGATACCGGAAACAAAATATCTTTGCAAGAAGGGATACACACAGAGCATAGGTATCATGGCAATAAAGACCTTTGCTGCATTGAGGGACTTGTTAGAGAGGCGCTGCATGTTGATAATCTGGTCCTGGGTCATGTTTGCCGTGTTGGAAATATTTACTACCAATTGCTGAATGTATGTTTGCAGAGGGTAACGCTGCTGACCGCTGGTAAGAACGAGGCCGTTGAAGAATTCATTCCAGTGGTAGACTCCGGTAAAAAGAATAATCGTGGCAAGCACGGGAACCGAGCAGGGAACGACAATGCGGAAAAGAATGGTCCAGGGGCCGGCGCCGTCTACATAAGCCGCTTCTTCAAGGTCGGCAGGGAGGCCGCGGAAGAAGTTCACCATCAGTATCAGATTGAACATGGGGAGGCTGCCCCCAAGCACCAGCGCCCAGATTGAATCAATAAGGCCGTAGTTACGCACCGTGATATACCAGGGAATGGTGCCGCCGTTAAAGAGCATGCAGAAAATGACTATCCACATGATGATAGAACGGGGCCGGTATTCCCGTTTCGATTTGGAAAGCGGGTAGGCCATCATGATGAGGGCCAGCATGGTGATGACAATTCCCAGCACCGTCCGCTGTATTGAAATCCAAAATGAATTGAAAAAGAGGCTGTCCTTCATTATTTCCTGATAAGAGGCAAGGGTTGGGCGTATCGGGTAGAAGGTCACCATACCGGAATTTGCCGCCGCCTTGTCGGAGATTGAAAGGCAGAGCGAATACCAGAGGGGGTAAAAGCAGGAGAAGGCAAGAATAACCAGTATAACGGTATTGATAACGGCAAAAACTTTTTCGCCTGTTGTTCTTGTTTTAACCATTTTATGCCCCTTTAAAAGATTTTATAATTGGCTACTTTATAGGCCAGCAAATACGAAACGACTATCAGCACAAAACTGACCACCGATTTTAACAGGCCCGCCGCTGTGGCAAGGCTGAATTGCAGGTTGATAAGGCCCATGCGGTAGACCCAGGTGTCTATAATATCGCCTGTTGAATAGACAAGGGGGTTATAGGTGTTGAATATCTGGTCGAAACCGGCGTTCAGCACATTCCCCAGGCCCAAAACGGCAAGCACAATTACCGTGCTGGTTATGCCGGGCAGGGTTACATGCCAGGTCTGCTTGAGTTTTCCTGCACCATCAATGGCCGCCGCCTCGTAAAGGCTGGGGTTGATGCCGGTGAGGGCGGCCAGATAGATAACGGCATTGTAACCAAACTCCTTCCATACATCAGAAAGGATGGCAAAAGGACGGTAGAATTTCGGGTCTGACATAAAAACCCGCGGCTCTACCCCAAAAAAACCGAATATTTGATTCACCACACCTTGGTATCCAAAGAGATTTAACAGAACGCTTGCCAAAATGACCCAGGAAATAAAGTGCGGAAGATAGACAATAGTCTGAATTACTTTTTTAAATGTCCGCTGACGGACTTCGTTTAACAAAAGGGCAAAAACAAGGGGAATAACCAGGTTTAGTATCATCTTGCCCACGGCAATGATAATGGTGTTGAGAATAACCTGCCAGGAATCGCCCAGCATAAACAGGTATTCAAAATTCTCCCAGCCGACCCATGGCGAACGGAAAAACCCCCGGTTCGGATAAAAGTTTTCAAAAGCCATCAATATACCGGCCAGCGGCACAATGCTGAACATAAAAAGCCAAATAAAACCGGGCAATATCATAGCAGTATAATGCAACTGCAATTTCGTTTTTCGTTTCATGGATGTTTTCCTATATGGTGTAGGGGCAGGGCGCGCCCTGCCCCTACGGTTTTGGCTGCGCCAAAACCCCCGTTATTTCAAATATGTCGCCGCTACATCATCCAGGATTGCCTGGCCGCCTTGGGCTAGCCAATCTGTGGCGAATTTGTCGAATGCACTGACCGGTTGTTTGCCGGTGACAATCTGCATCATTGTTTCGCTTTCCAGTTTCCAGAGGTTTGCCCAGCGCTGTTCAATGAGGTCGCTGGTGCTGTAGGTAAGGCTGTAGACTTCCTTGTCTACCGGAATGGTGCTGTAAGGCCGGTCGCCGATGAAGATGGCCAGCATGCGGCTGAAGAAATTCCACTGGCTCTGGTCAAAGTCAGTTGTGGCAAGTTCTTTACCCTTTGCCCAGCCGGGGATAACGCTCTTTACTACCTGTGCATCTGCATAGAGGTTCTTGTAGATGGATTTCGGGTCGTTATAATCTTCAGGAGAGGCCGTTCCTTCGAGAACCTTGGTCAGTTCGCGATACTCGTGCTCGGTTTCATCGCCTGCCGCTTCTACGGTGCGGAGGGGATACCAGCCGATTGCCGCATCGGTTGCCTGCTGCATTGCCATTTCATTTGCAACAAGGTGATTGTTCATAATCAGAATTGCCGCCACCACATTGGGGTCTGCATTCTTGTTGATGATAGTTGCCGACATTCCGGGGGCCTTCATGTGGCTGAACCATTTCCCGTCATCGGTATATACGGGGTAGGTCTGCCAGTTGACTTTCGGGTTGTTCTTGTAGGAATCGCCATTACCATAGCCGATTGCCCACCAGGGGCCGAACCAGATGCCGTTGCGGTTTGCATTCACCAGTTCGCCTTCACTGTCGCGGACGCCCATTTCGGGGTCAATCAGCCCGTCTTTATACCAGCGTGCCAGAACGGTAAGAACATCCTTCATTTTGGGGTCAAGCGAGCCGTAGGTGGCTTTGCCGCCGCCTGCATCGAGGAAGTAGCCGGGCCATACATCATGGGCCTGGAAGATGGGGTCGAAACCGTGCGAAAGGTTCGATGATTCAAGGAAGGTGCTGTAAAGTTTGCCGCTCTTGTCGGGGCCGGTGATGGGAATGGTCTGTCCATTACCTGCCGGATCTGCCGCCTTAATTGCCCGTGCCACTTTTTCAATGTCTGCAACGGTTTTAGGCACTGCAAGGCCGAGTTCGTCGAGCCAGTTCTTCTGCACATTCATAACGATAACGCCGTCTGTTGCAACGGTGATGTTGGGGATACCAACCATGGTGCCGTCAACAGAGACCATGTCCCGTGCGCGGCCCTTTGTTGTTGCCTCAATCCCCTTAACCTGGGTTGAAGCCATAAGGTCCCACATGGGGCCAAGGTTGTAGAGCATTTCGGTTTTGGCTGCCTTGGTCAGGTAAGAAAGGTTATTGACTACCATTGCATCGGGCATTGCATTTGAAGCAATTGCCAGCGAGGTGCGCTGATTGTAGTCATTGCCTTCCGCCGCCGTCCAGTCAACTATGACATTGATATTGTATAGTTCTTTCAATGTCTTTGTGTAATAGTTGTTTCCGGCGCTTTCACCGGGAGCCAGGGTGGTGTCAATCGGGCTTACACTCATGCCAATATGCACATCAACCGGTTCGGTGAACTTGGCAAATGCCAGGTCATCGCCTGAAAGCCCCGCGGGGAGCTTGGACGGGTAGGTTGCCGATGCAGGTGCACTTGCACTTGCCGAACTACCCTGCTGCCCGTTTGCGGATACGAATCCTGCTGCCAAAAGGGCAACAAGAATGACGAGTAGAAACTTTTTCATTTTGTTTCCTCCTATATATTAAATATAAACATATTATATCACATTTTTTGTAATATATCAAGTATTTTTTTTAAATCAATCTTTTTATTTTAAAATTAATTTAAGAGTCTTTATTTCAAAGGGCCTGAATTCCAGGCTGAGTCCCCTGCCCTCAACGCCAAGCGCCTTGCCATTGCCTTCGAGCATGTCTGTTTCTTCTGCCTTCTTCAATGCCGTATTGAAAGTGAGGGCTGCCTTTGCCTTTGTTCCCAGGCTTTCATAAAGGCGAAGGACTATTGCAGCGCTCTTATCTTCTGCCATTTTAAGCGATTCAATTATCACGGCAGGATTATCAAGGGTAGCAAAAGAATAATCTTTCTGGAAATCTTTTGCATTTACCCCTGCCGGAGCATTTTGAACGAGCTTTAGCGGAGAATTCAATTCATAGGCCGCATGGATAAGGCCGCTTTCGACAAAGGAACCGGCAAAGGGGTAAAGTGAATAGGTGAAGTCATGCTCACCCTGGTCGGCATGTGGGTCCGGGGCTAAAGGCGAGCGTAAAAGGCTTAAGCGCATTCGCCCGCCATCCACATCATGACCGTATTTACAATCATTAAGAAGTGCAATACCGTAATCAGCTTCTTCAAGGCTAATCCATTTATGGGCACATATTTCGAAACGGGCTCTATCCTGCGGAAGATTTTCCGTAGTATTGCGAACAAGGTGCCCATACTGCACCTCGCATCGGACATTATTGGTAAAAATGCTTGTGTTAAATTCTGTTTTAAGGAGCCGCCGTTTTTCATGCCAGTCGCTGTGGGTCTTAAAATCAATACGGGGATTGTGGGCATAAAAAATGATTTTCTGGGTCAGCCTGCTTGCATTACCTACTTTATAAGTATTTTGCAGAACAAAACAGAAGGCATTGTTTTCCAGCACTTCGGAGGAAAGCAAAACAACCGAATCTTCTATTATATGCTCCCTCCAGTCCTTGTCTATATCCCATGCCTCCCAGAAAATGGGAACGTCCTCGGCAAAAACGAACTTGTTGAGAGGGCCTTGCGCATATTCCCGGCCTTGGCGCTTATCAAAGAGGCTGGTGATTTCAGCTTTGTCGTTAAAACTTATCGTATAGAAGGGGGTTTCCAGATGATCTTTGGAGAAGGTAAAAACAGGCTCACGCGGAGGCGCGGAGGGCGCGGGGGTTTTGGTTTCAAGACTTGTCCAACCCAGAGAGGGCACCGTTACTTCCCGATAATCTGAATTCGGTAATTTGATTAATTCAGTCCGCTCCCAATTCAGATCATTAACAACGATAAGATTTTCATCTTCCTTTGTGTCCTTTGTGCCTTTGTGAGAAATCAATCCCTCTATCTCAGCGGTCAAAGCCCGATACTCAGCCTCAGCCTCTTCATAGACCTTCCCCATACTGGAACCGGGGATTATATCGTGGAACTGGTTGGTTAAAAAACGCTTCCAGATGCCGGTCAATTGTTCATGGGGATAGGCCTTCCCCTCGGACAGGGCCGCCATACTCAAGAGCCATTCGGCTTGACGCAGTGCAAATTCTATTTTTCGGTTGTAGCGTTTTGTCTCTGCCTGGCTGGTGTATGTTCCCCGGTGCAATTCCAGGTAGAGTTCCCCCTGCCACACCGGTAAGGATGCACTATCTGCCCCCATCTCTTCAAACATTGCCCGCATTATATCGCTGACCTTTGTCCACTGTGCCCTCGGGGCCCCTTCGAGGTCTTTAAAACGGCGTGCCATTTCCAGGTCGCTTCGGAGTGTTCCACCGCCGCCATCCCCCTGCCCTATTGAACTGATTGTTGCAGACTGAACCTCTTTGTGCTGAATCTCATTCCAGCGGCCAATAAGCTCGTGTGCATTGACATTGCCATTATAGCCGGCAATATTGGACGAGATAAAAACGGTTTTAACGCCCGTTCCGTCAATTCCCTTCCATATAAATTTATCGTAAGGGAAATGGGTAGTATCATTCCAGCCGATTTTGCTTGTTACAAAATAGGAAATCCGGCAGCCTTTAAGAATTTGCGGTAAGGCGGCGGCATAGCCAAAAACATCGGGAAGCCAAAGCGTATCCGCTTGATAATCCCCAAACATCTCCCTGGTGGCCTGTGTGCCTACCAAAAACTGCCTGACAAGGCTTTCACCGGAGGGTATATTGCAATCGGCTTCAATCCACATACCGCCATTCGGTTCCCATTGGCCCTTTTTGTAAGCCTCTAAAACCTCGGCAAAAACAGAAGGGTATTGATTTTTCACAATGTCCAATTGGCAGGGCTGGCTCTGCTGAAAAATAAATTCAGGGTATTCACGGGCAAGTTGCAGCATATTACTGAAAGTCCGTGCCGCCTTCCGTTCCGTTTCGGCAATAGGCCAAAGCCAGGCATGGTCAATGTGTGCATGTCCGACAATAAAAGCAGTGGGAACAGTGCTGCCATTCTTTGCTTCCAGTAGCGGCCTGATCATCTTACGGGCTTCTGCCGCCTGCATTTCCAGCGCATCATCTGTTACCCTTAAGCTAATGGTATTAAGCGCCTTTGAAAGGCCTTTTAGTATGGCCGCCTTGCGCAAAGATTCAATCCCCTTATTGCTATCCAGTTCTTTTGCCAGGCCAAAAAGAGCACGAACATCATAGTAAAGGCCATAAACCGCAGGGTTTCTTTTCAGAATACAGCCGCCGTAAAAGGTATTGGGAAAAGCATCCAGAACATGGCCGGTGTTGACCACCTTTTTTTCAGTATCGCATTCAAAAGGCCCGCAGCCAAAATAGGGATGCCCGGCATAGGCTTCTACACGCAGGGAATGTTTTTTCCCGTCGGCAGGCAAGCGGACTTTTTTATGGAAAAGGTTAAAAGCCCCATAAGGCTTATCGTCAAGAAACATGAGGCTGTCTGCATTGGGAAGGCATTGCAGAAAATAGGCCTCATCCTCTTTGTCGGCCTTTAAGGCTGGAATCTCGCTTCTAAAAGAAGTGCACTTGTAGTCACTTCCCCAGGGAGCCGGAATACTAATCTTTTTCCAGTTAATTCCATCTTCACTAGCCTCAAAATCAAGGCCGGCATATTTCTGGTAGGCATTTTTCTCCAGATACTCCATATACTGCTCAATCCGAGCTTCAACTTTTACAATCAACATAGGCTTACTTTCCTTCTATAACATATATTATACCTTTTTTTGCATTTATTGTCCAGCCGTCTTCTGTATTTATGGGATTAAGTTGTCCCTCCCCCCTTGCGGGGGAGGTTAGGTGGGGGGTAATCCCGCTGACATAAATTGGCCCGTCGCTTCCGGCCTGTATCTCGGCCTTAAGGAGCTTGCCTTCTTTCCATTGTATATTGACAATGTGGCCGCCGCGGGCATGGAGGCCGGTGACGCTGCCTTCTTTCCAGGAAGGAGGAAGGGCCGGCAATAATTCGATACAGCCTAAATGTGATTGCATAAGACATTCTGCAATACCTGCCGTAGCGCCAAAATTCCCGTCAATCTGAAAGATAAAATCATTGTTTTGACCGGGAACACAGTTCAAAAAATTACGGGTGTTTGTTGTGGCAAGCATCTTATCGATAAAGGCTCCTGCCATTGCCCCATCGTCAAAGCGGGCTGCCTGACAGATATACCAGGCTAAAGGCCAGCCGCCATCCCCTGCCCCGTTTGCAAGCCTCATTTCAAGGCTCTTTTTTGCAGCGGCCAATAGTGCCGGACTGTCTTTTTTATTTATTTGATTCCCGGGATAAACAGCCCAGAGATGGGAAATGTGCGACATGCCGGGAATAGCCTCTTTTTCTTCTTCCTGCCATTCCAACAACTGCCCTTTTGAGCCGATTTTATTTTCCGGCAATTTCTTTGCGGCCTCTGCAAATTCCCTGCACAGAGGATCGGCTTCCCCCAGTATCTTATCACCTTCAATGCAGGCGGCAAATAAAGCACGAAGAATCTGGTTATCCATTGCAGGCCCTGCACAGATGGGGGTATCGTAATCATAATACTCCTCCCCCTCGGGGGGAGGTTGGGTGGGGGTAATGTTGATATGTTGCCCTCCCCCAACCCCTCCCAAAGGGAGGGGAGATAATTTTTGTTCTATATAATACCGGTTCTCAGGCGAGACAGAAGGATTGGTCACCAAATGCCCCTTGCCGTCATCGCTTAAAAAGTCGATAAAGAAAAGGGCAAATTCTTTCATCACGGGGAGCCATTCTTTTAGAAAAGTCTTGTCGACTGTGTATAAATAGTGTTCCCAAAGATGCAGGGCCATCCAGGCGCCGCCCATTGTCCAGCTCGTTGATGCAAAGTAGACATCCTGCGGAGCCGTATCTCCATAGAAATCGGTATTATGATGCACCACAGCCCCGCGGCAGCCATACATCACCTGTGCCGTCTTTCGTCCATTGGGAAGGGTCTTTTTGATTAAATCAAAAAGCGAAAAATGCGTGTGCCCAAGGCCGGTCACTTCGGCAGGCCAATAGTTCATTTGGATATTTATGTTCGTTGTATACTTGCCGTCCCAGGCCGGCGCAATATCCCCGCACCAAATCCCCTGCAAATTAAGCGCCGCCGACCCCGCACGCCCACCGGAAAGAAGAAGGTAGCGGCCAAAGTTAAAGTAGTCGGCGGGGGAAGAAGTGCCATCTGACCCCTCCCCCAACCCCTCCCGCAAGGGGAGGGGGGCAACTGGTTCCAGGTGTCCCTCCCCCCTTGCGGGGGAGGTTAGGTGGGGGGTGTGCAGCCTCAGCACACACTTCCTCATCTCTGTTTCAAAGTCTGCGATATGTTCTGCCTTTATCTCTGCATAGCCTTTTTTCTCTGCCTCGTCCAATGTGTGCAGAACCGAGCCTTGTATATCAGCCTCCCTGTTTGATGTAGAGGCTGTTACAAAAAGGGTTACTTCGCTTGCATTATGCACAGAAAGCCTGGTATAAGAGTTTTCGATTGTGCCGTCAGTTACAACACGGACTGCGGCGCCAAACAATGTGCCACCTGCATTACCACCAAGCCAGAGGGTATTATCCCTAATAGTTCGGCATTCATCGGCAAGAAACACCGGCCAAAAGCCATTCGATGCGCTTCGGTCGAATTTAATATCAAGTTTGATTGCCCCCTTTGCAGGGGTCTGCTCTGCAGTATAATGGCAGCAAATGACATTGCTATTATAAGAGGCAAATAGTTCACGGCTCTGCCGAATGCCTTTTTGTGAATAGGCAATAGTAGCGATGCCCTGCATTAGATCAAGGTTTGCAGAATAATCGGCAGGAACAGTATTGTCGGGGTTTTCCGCCATAATAAAGGCCCTGTCCTGATTCAATGCAATCTGTAGTTCCCCAAGGGTCGTATAATGCCGCATACTCGCAGGAGCAGCAGAAAAATACTTTGCAATAAGGCCTTCCGCTTCCCGCATCTTCCTTTGCAGCACCAGATTGCGAATCTCGGGAAGTCTTTCTTTTAGATAAGGATTATTCCGCTCTACAAAACCACCATACCAAAGGCTGTCATCATTTAATTGCAGGCGTTCCACACCGGTAGCCCCATAGACCATAGCCCCCAGCCTGCCATTCCCAATAGGCAGAGCATCCTTCCAGCTTTCAGCAGGCTTTGTAAATAGCATGGGATAATTGTAATATTATCTATCAAGAGAGTCAAGAGTGGGCACAATTGTTTAAAGCTCACGCGGAGGCGTGGAGACGCGGAGTTTTACTAAGAAATAATATCTTCAATTTCAAGTTTCGATAAGTTAGAAGTTAAAAGATAATGTTCCCTTATAAAACCTCCGCGCCTCCGCGTGAGAATATTCTTAAAAAAATTTGCCGCACAAAAAAAGGGCGAGCAGCTAAGCTGCCCGCCCTCTTTACGCCTTATTGGTTAATACCAATTTCGATTTGGCGTTTTTTGCTTTCGGGCCGTTTCTTGATGCTCACGGTTAAAAGTCCGTTCTTGAACCTGGCCGAAATGCTATCCGGATCGGCATTTTCGGGGAGTTCAAAACTCCGGCTAAAAGAAACCGACCTTCTTTCGCGGATGATATAGTTCTCATCGTCTTTCTTGTCCTTCTCCTTACCGGGGGACACATTCTTGGCGCCATCGTCCTCGTGCTTTGAAGAAATGGTCAGAATATCACCTTCTACATGAAGGGCAATATCCTTTTCTTCCATGCCGGGGAGCTCTGCTTCCAGAGTGTAGGTGTCACCTGTTTCTTTTAGGTCAACTGCAGGCATCCATTCTTTCCGGTTAAGGCTTACATCGAAAGGCCTCTCGCCAAGGACATCGTCCATGTAGCGGGAGAAGTCGTTGAGTGCCCTTTCCATAGCGAAGGGCCGATACACTGATAAGGTTTTCATAAGAACCTCCAAAACGGTCATGCTGCCTCTTGGCACGTCATTGGCCGTCTAAATGAATTCAGTTCGCAAATGCGCAACTGCCCAGGATTATTTCTACATCCTGTTACAAATATAGCAGCAATTTTTGTGCCACAAAGATAAATCATTGTAATATAAATATTTAGCTATGCCAGGTTTTATAAATTGGGTCATTTTGACCCACATCTCTGAAATAGGCCAATTTTTTGTATTCTATTGACCCACATTCCCAGGGCAAAATCATTTAACTTTATAGTAACCACGAATAACACGAATGGCCTTCGGCCACACGAATTTTTACTTACTTATCATAGAATATTCGTGTCGGCGAAGCCGATTCGTGTATA
>JAISIL010000077.1 GCA_031262035.1 Spirochaetaceae bacterium
CGACACAAATAATCCACGATAAGTAATCGAAAATTCGTGTGATTTGCCGTAGGCAATATCATTTGTGTTATTCGTGGTTGTTTTTCTTGTGATTTGAAAGTAAATGTTTTTGCCCTGGACTCACTTGCTTCTACGCGTTACTTTTTAAAGGGTATTATTATACTGGCAATGGTGCCCTTATCGCTGCTGGTAAAGAGGTCCAGACTGCCGCCCATGCGCATTTCTATACGATGACGGACATTCTCAATACCCACATGGCCATGTCCATGCCCGTGGCCATGAAGGTAAGCTTTGATATCAAAACCCGGACCACTATCATGTATAGTAATTAGATAATGGTCTTTCTCTTTTTTTATTTTGATAGTAATCATTCCTCCGTTCTGATTTTTCAGTATGCCATGGCGCACTGCATTTTCAACAAGAGGCTGTATGGTCAGCGCGGGCAGGCAGAATTCATCGCTCTGTATATCAAACTGCCAATTAACCGCTCCATCAAAACGGATTTTTTCCAGCCGAAGGTATTTTTCGGTGTGGCTTAATTCTTCGGAAATAGGAACCGCTTCATTTTTATACAGACTGTCCAGGTTATAGCGAAGGTAGGCTGTAAAATCATCTATTACTTTAAGGGCTGTCAGGGTATCTTTTTCGCAGAGGTCCCGAATTGCAAGGAGCACATTGGTAATAAAATGCGGGCTTATTTGCGACTGGAAAAGTTGAATCTTATCTTCAATTAATTCCATGTTGAGTTTCTGCAGGTTTATTGCCTGCTGATTTTGGACAGACATAAAAAGAAGCACACAGCAGAGGGTATTGCCAATATCTAAAAGAGCAATACCATAGGCAAAAATCTGCACTACAAGGCAGGCAATAGGAATTATGGCATAACAAACCAGAAAAACTATTGTTTTATCACCGAGCCTTTTACTGTGTATCAGCACAATTACAATACTCATCAGCGAGACGGCAAGAGCAAAAATCTGTGTCAACAAATACAGCGACCCTCGGTGATAAAAACCTGCAGCATCAATAGTAAAGACCGAATCTGTCCAGATTGAACTTACAAGAATGCCTATATCGGTCAGCACAAAGAACAACACAATTATCGGAAACAGGCGTAAAGAAGCTTTTTCATGGGATAAATGGATATACAGATAAGCGGCAAAAGCGCCAACCTCCAAAAAGCCAAGCAGGAACTGCACCCAGTTTGATACATACAACAGAGTAATTGCGCTTGTGTTGCCTTTATAGAACCAATTAATAAATTCACTTGCCTGGTGCAGGAGTATTGTTAAAAGAACAAGGGTAAAAGTTTTATTTATCGAATAATTACTTCTATCCAGCACCAGCGAAGAAATAATGAGAATAGAAATAATACCCATGCACACAGTATTACTACTGAGGTTGATGAGCCGTAAATCTGTCCACTCCATTTAGTTGTCTGCCTTTGATGAAATCCATGCATTGGTCATCTCTGCCCAGGAATACTGCATCATGTATTCACCGGTGTAGGTATTCAATGCCGCTACATCGCCATTAAGAAAATTGTAGTAGTCGCAGGGAATAAGGTTTGGCCGAACTGCAATACTGTTCCAGCGTTTTACTATCCATTGTTCAAGGCCATTCTCGCGCAGGCAATGAATAAGTTCTGCAATCAGGGTGCGTAATTGCGAACGCCGCGAACTGGTATCATCTTCTTCTTCCCAAATAACCGCCATTAGCTCATTGTTATTTACTGAGGCCCCGCGCCGGTCAACAAGGTAGGCAAAAATTTCCTTCGACTTAGGCCGATGGAAATCCATAGCCACACCATCTTTAAAGACCTCGAAAGAACCAAAACACTGAACAAAACAATGAGCAATTTCCTTGAGTAAGCCCTGCCCTATCTGTTCTTCCGGGGGAGGAGGCAAACGCAGGTTTTCAATCTCATCACGAACATCGTCGGCTGTTGCCGGTTTCATGATGTAGCCCGATGCATGCATCTTAAGCGCCTTTCCCATAAAATCGGCATAGGCCGTGACAAAAATGATATTTGTCTTTTGGTTTATCCGCCTCAGATGCAAGGCTAATTCCATACCAGACATTTCACGCATATTGATATCCAGAAATGCAACATCAATCTGTTTCTCTGTCGCCGCTTTCATTGCTGCGCTTGCTGAGGTAAAACTTTCGAGTTCATCGGCAGGACAAGCCTCCTTAACTGCCCGCTCAATACTATGCAAGGCTGCTACTTCATCATCAACTGTTATAATATTCATGGTCTGATTATACTATCCTAAGTGCAACACAAATGCAATAGTGCGATGAATTAAACGCGACCACTAGTAAAAAATCTTTTTTTTTACTAGTATATCACTATAATATGAGAAAAATAGATTTACGGAGTGATACGGTTACCTGGCCAACGGCAGAAATGCGGAAATCTATGGCCGAGGCGGAGGTGGGGGACGATGTTTACAGCGACGACCCAACAATTAACCGGCTAGAAGCCCTTGGGGCAGAAATGCTGGGCAAGGAATCCTCGGTCTTTGTGCCCTCGGGCACCTTTGGAAACCAATTAGCCCTTTTTACCTGGTGCGAAAGAGGCACCGAAGTAATCATTAACGAGCAAAACCACATCATTGTGCACGAAGCAGGCGCTGCTTCTATTATTGCCTCGGTTCAGACCCGTCCCCTGGCGGCTCCCAATGGCAGCCTTCCCGTAGAGGCAGTGGAACAAAGGCTCCGGAAAAGAGACCTGCATACGCCGCCTACAAGCCTTATCTGCATGGAAAATGCCCATTCGCTGGGGCATGTTGTTCCCCTGCAGAATATGCAGGAAATTTATTCCCTGTCACAGAACTGGGGCCTGCCTGTTCACCTGGACGGGGCACGAATTTTCAATGCCGCTGCCGCCCTTGGCTGTGATGCAAAGGAAATAGCCTCGAACGCAGATTCCGTTATGTTCTGCCTGAGTAAAGGGCTCTGTGCGCCGGTCGGTTCCCTGCTCGCCGGGCCTGCATCTTTTATCGAAAAGGCACGCTACAAACGGAAAATCATGGGTGGTGCTATGAGGCAAGCAGGAATTTTGGCAGCAGCAGGCATTATTGCCCTAAAGGAATCAACAAAACGCCTTGCCGATGACCATAAAAGAGCCCGCCTCCTGGAAAATGCTTTGAAAAAAATCCCCGGCATTCAGGTTGAACATGGCGACATCAATATGGTGTTCTTCTCTTACGAAGGTGCAAAAAAGGCCGGAGCAGGAGAGGCAATTGTTAAACAATTTGCTGATAAGGGTATTGTTATCGGAGAACCTGATAAGGGCTTGTTCCGATTTGTCACACATTACTGGATTGGGGATGCTGAGCTTGAGCAAGTAATCAGCGTTTGCAGAGAAATATTTAAATAAAGCTCACGCAAAGGCGCAAAGACGCAAAGGTGTTGATTTGATTGCTTATTGCAACTTTTGCGCCTTTGCGGCTTTGCGTGAGCTATTTTGGAGATAAGTATGTCATACAAAGAAAGACGAGAGAAATTATACACCTGGATGTCCGAGAACGGCATCTCGCTTATGATGGTCGAGGATACCGAGGGGCGGCGCGATTTGGGGCTTCGCTATTTGAGCGGACAGCCCGGCGATGCGCTTCTTTTCCTCTGTGCGGCAAAAAAACAGTGCGTTTTGGCCGCATGGGATGTGAATATGGCCCGCCTTTACGGCGATGCCGATGCCATCGTTGCCCTGAATGACTGGGGGCGCAGGCCCGAGACAGCCCTGCCCGAGGCGGCAAAACTATTCAAGCTCCCCTATGGTTCCAAGATTGAGGTTCCACCGGCGACGCCCTACCCTCTTTTTCTGCGTTTAATCGAAGCGGTGGGCGATTATGATGTGCTCTGCCGGGAAGAAGGCGCCCACAAGGCCGTTAAATACATGCGTGCCGTAAAAGATGCAGATGAAATAGCCATTTACCGAAAGGTCTCCGCGTTCACCAATAAATTGATGGATGAAATAGAAAAATCCGTTCGTAACAAGAAAATCAAAACGGAAATGGATGTAGCCCTTTTAATAGACGCCCGTGCCCGGGACTATGGCGGCGAGGGCCTTGGCTTTGAGACCCTGGCTGCAGGCCCGACAAGAAGTTTCGGGATTCATGCCTTCCCCGCCTATACGGCAGGGCCTTTTGGCGGCAGCGGTTGTTCAATACTCGATTTTGGCATAAAGTATCTGGGTTACACCAGCGATGTCACCATGACCTTTGTGGGAGCCCCAATTTCGGCAACACAGCAAAAACTGATAAACCTTGTGGAAAAGGCGGCGAAAATAGCCACCCCGATGATGGTTCCCGGTGCAAGCTGCCGGGAAATAGCCCTTGCCGTAGACAAGCTTTTCAGTGCAGGCAAGCGCCATATGCCCCACGGTTTGGGGCATGGGGTTGGCCTTGAAGCCCATGAAGCCCCCTTGCTGAACAGCCGTTCGGATAATGACGATGTTCTGCAGCCCGGCATGGTAGTTACCCTGGAACCAGGCCTCTACCACGAAACCCTCGGCGGCGTCCGCCTGGAAAACGACATCCTGATAACCGAAAAGGACAACGAGGTGCTCACAAAATCAAGAATAGTGAGGTTGTAGAAGTATTTCAAATTCAAGCATAGCGCACGGGGGACAGTCCATCTAGTTCAGATGGACGGGCGGGCGGATATTCTCTGTTAAAATTAGGCGAAAACCATTGCAGACTGACCAACAAGTGCACCCACTGCAAATAATTTTAACAGAGAATATCCGCCCGCCCTCACCACGCTTTAGCCGCCTGTCCCCCTACCCCACGCTGAGTGTTGTAATACTGATTAAGCACAGAGAGATGCAAGGTAAAATATCCGGCGCCCCCAACACGATATGAGTACTTACGCCGCCCTTTTCCTCTCCTCCCCTACCTCCTTATGCTGAAATTAAGAATTACTGCGCGAGGCGTGGAGCAGGGGGAGCAGGACAATCTTTTGTGAGGGCATTTGAAAGTTGCTGTCATCGCTTTGTCGGTAGACATCATATCAAGACGCCGCCGAAGGCGGAACTTTCAACTAGCCCGAACAAAAGATTGTCCTGTCCCCCGTACGCTATGCTTGAATTTATCACTGAGCTTTTTTTTGAAAAAAATTCTTGATTTACAAAAAAAAACTTGACAAAGTCTGAAAACTATGCTATATTATTGATTATAGTTTTTCAGAAAATTATATTTCATTTATAGGAAAAAGCCATGCAGTATTTTGATACTCATGCCCATGTGGGTTTGATTGTAGACGACCCCATTGAGCAGTTACTAATTGTTCAGGAAGCACGCCAGGTTGGCGTTAACCGCATTGTCTCCATTTGCAACAGTCTTCACGACTTTGGCCCGGAGTACAATAACCTGCGAACAGCGACAAATGTCTACCATGCCGTTGGTGTAAGCCCCTCCGAGGTGCAGAACCCCGGCCGCGATTATATCAGTATAATCGAAAAAAGCGTTCAGCAGCCCCGTGTTGTGGCTATTGGCGAAATCGGCCTGGACTATTTTAAAAGGTATGGGGATAAAAAAAGCCAGATTGAGCTTTTTATTACCCAACTGGACCTTGCAAGCAAGCTCGGCTTGCCGGTTATCATTCACAACCGTGAAGCCGGCCAGGATATCCTTGATGTCCTTCGTGACCGCATTCCTCCCCGGGGTGGCGTATTCCATTGCTACTCGGAGAATGCCGCCTATGCACAGCAGGCTCTGGATATGGGGCTTAACATGTATTTTTCTTTTGCAGGCAACCTGACCTACCGCAATGCGAAAAATCTGCATGAAACGGTTCCTGTAGTGCCCCTTGACCGCCTGCTTGTTGAATCGGAAGCCCCCTTTATGATTCCTGCCGAGTATCGGGGCAAGCGGAATAAACCCAAGTATCTTCCCAGCACCGTGTCCTTTATGGCAGAACTTCTTGATATTGATGAAGAAGAACTGGGCCAACACCTCTGGGATAATGCGAATAGATTCTTCGGCCTCTCCTGATGCAATCGGGGGTTTATTTATTGCCCCCGTTGCAGGTTATACCGACAGACAGTTCCGTTCTCTCTGTGCCGAACAAGGTGCGGCAATGGGCTTTACCGAGCTGGCATCGACGGAGGCAATATCGAGGAATTTTAACCGCGAACCACGCGAACAAAATAAAACAGAATTGGCGAGTTACAATATATTGCGGCGAGGCAACAAAGAAAAACGCTACTGCATTCAACTCTTTGGGGCAAACCCTGATGTGTTTTACCAGACGGTTTTGCTTCTAAGGCCCTTTGCTCCTGATGGTATTGATATAAATGCCGGGTGTCCGGTGCCCAAGGTGGTGAAGAATGGGGCGGGGTCTGCTTTAATGAAGGACCCGCAAAGGCTCTCTGCGATTGTGTCTGCCTGTGTGGCCGCCTCGAAGGAGGCCCTGGGTAGTGTGCCTGTCAGTGTCAAAATACGAAGCGGCTGGGATGCAGAAACACTGAATTATATCGAGGTTGCAGAAGCGGCCATAAAAGCCGGTGTTTCAATGGTCAGCCTGCATCCCCGCACCCGCAGCCAGGGCTACAGTGGCAAAAGCGATTGGTCCTGCATAAAACACTTGGTGCAAGAGCTGGGGGGAGCGAGTGTGGTCTCGACAAGCTCGACCACCGGGGGGGCTTCGGTGGTCGAGCCTGTCGAGACCACTGTTAGGGTTTGTGGGTCGGGAGATTTATACACTCCGGAAGATGCACGGCGGATGTTTGAAGAGACAGACTGCAATGCCATTATGTTTGCCCGTGGCGCTATGGGAAACCCCTTTATCTTCCGTGACACTATCGATTTACTCACCAAGGGTTCCTATACACCCCCTACTATAGAAGAAAGATTGCACATTGGCCTCCGTCACCTGAAAATGCTTGCCGAAGATATAGGAGAGGTAAGCGCCTGCCTTGAAATGCGCAAACAATTCTGTGCCTACAGCAAAACCCTCCCCGGCCAGATAGGCCTCCACGGCATCGCCGGCCTGCGTGACAAGCTGGTGCATGCGAAGACTATTGCGGAGTATGAGGAATTAATTAACCACGAATAGCACGAATCGGCTATGCCGACACGAATAATCTACGATAAGTAAGCAAAAATTCGTGTGATTTGCCGTAGGCAATATCATTTGTGTTATTCGTGGTTCAACTTTTTAACTGCTTTCGGGCAGCATCCCGTTCCTTGACAGCCAAACGCGCAGCGGCGAGGGTGGCTCGGGCGGAGGCTTCGGTTAGGTGGCATCTTTCCATAAGTTCATCGGGTTTAATGCTTATCAAGTTGTCTAAACTGCCAAATTCCTTCATTATAATAGCCGCTTTTGCAGGCCCTATGCCTTCAATGCTTTCCAGGGTGGGGAATTCCAGGTCCTTGGAACGGAGCTTTTGGTTAAGGCCGGTGGCAAAACGGTGGGTTTCGTCACGGACATGCTGGAGGACCTTTAAGGCTTCGGAACGGCGTTCGAGGATGACGGGATTGGGTAAATTGCGTTCTGCGGCCTGGCTTGAGGGCGACCACAATTCTTCATCGCGCTTGGCAATACCGATAATTGGTATATCAAGCTTCAGTTCGTCGAAAACCCCTTGCACGACATTCACCTGCCCAATACCACCGTCTATTAAAACAAGGTCGGGCAATTCAGCTTCTTCTTTCATAAGACGGGAATAGCGCCGGCTTGTCGCTTCCCGCATCGATTGAAAATCATCGATAATGCCGATAGTGCTTTTCAGCTTGAAATGCCGGTAATTCTTTTTATCGGGCACACCATCCTTAAAACTAATCAAGGAGGCCACCGGATGCCTGCCCCCCAGTTGGGCAATATCAAAACCCTCGATTCTATCGGGCCGTTTATCCAACTTCAGCACCCGCGCTAATTCATCCAGAGCCGGGCCGGCACCCCGCTCCTTCAGGCGGCGTGCCATGTCCTCTTTCGCATTCTGTTCGGCCATTTTGATGATGGCCTTGTTGTGCTGGTCGTCGGCAATCACAATTTCCGGGGTTTTACCGAAGGTATCGCGGAACCACTGAACAATCGTTGTAGGGATTGGGGTATCGGGAATGGGGGTAGGGACAGGGCGTGCCCTGTCCCTACGTAGGGGCGAATAATTATTCGCCCCTACCCCATTTTGGTCATGAGGCTGGGTAATATATATCTTCCCCGGCGGTATATTGGCTGGTGTATAATACGCCGCCATGAAGCTGGCCAGGGTATCTTCTTCATCTGCTGCGGAGAGGCTTCGATAGAGCTCGCGTCCGGTGAGTTTTCCGCCGCGCATCGAGAAGACGGTTATCGTAGTGAGGAGGCCGTCTACGGCAGAGGCGATGTAATCGCGGCTATCTTCATCAAAATCGACTACGGTGATATCGCCCGAAAGGGCCTTTACCGCCTGTATTGCATTGCGTATTTCGGCTGCCTTCTCGAACTTCAATTCTTGAGCGGCCTGATGCATATCTTCTGTCATGCTCAAAATGGTTTTATCAAGCTGCTCGCCGCTTCCAATGCTTTCAAGGAGGTTTATCACCTTGCTGACACTCTTTTGGTAGTCCTCCTTGCTGACCCGCCCCGAACAGGGTGCCTGGCACCTGCCGATATGGTAGTAGACACAGGGTTGGGCCTTTCCCTTGGCCTTTGCCCCGGCCCATATACCCCGGCACTTTCGCAGGGGATAAATCTTGTTAATCAATTCCAGGAGGTCATCGACAGCGCTGGCATTCGGGTAGGGCCCGAAGTAGCGGGAACCATCTTCTATAATACGCCGTGTGCGGAAAACCCGGGGGAAATCTTCTTTTGTAATACGAATTACCGGGTAGGTTTTACCGTCTTTCAGGTTAATATTGTAGCGGGGGCTATGCTGCTTAATCAGGGTGTTTTCGAGAAGCAGAGCCTCATACTCATTGCGGACAATGATGGTCTCTATTTCACGGACATGCTTTAAAAGAGTGGCAGTCTTCGGGTCTTTTTTTAGGGAGGCGTCGGAAAGGGATGCAACATTAAAATAGCTCCCCAGCCGGTTGCGAAGGTTCTTTGCCTTGCCTACATAGATAATTTCTCCGGAACTGTCGTGCATGATATACACACCGGCATCCGTCGGGGCTTCCCGTATCTGTGTCTTCAAAGCCTGATAACTATCGCCCTTTATGTGCATGCTCTCAGTATAATTCAATAGATGGCGCTTGACAAGCAGATAGAAAAGTGGTATATTTATCGTATGAAGAAAATAGTTTGTCTTGTATGTCTTGCTTTTTGTCTTCTCTCTTTTTCTACTCCCCTGTATTCACTGGACTTTGGTGATGACGAAAGGCTTTATTCTATGGCTGCCAATATTGACCCTATCTGGCTTTTTGCCGGTGCTTTTACCATGGGCTTTGGCATAGAAGGCGGCTTTGAGTATGCTCCGCTGCCCTGGCTTTCGGCCCGTGTTAATGGCGGTTATTTCGGCACCGATTTGGGCGGCCTTATGGGAAGCGACTTTAAAATCGGTTTTGCCGTAGCCGATGCCGATGTGCGCTACTATCCTGTTGCCGAGTATGTAGAAGGTTTTTTCATCAATGCCGGGGCCCGTTATATGCAGCTTTGGGGAAACATCTTGCAACTAAAGCTGCACGATGTAAACTTGAGTATGTTTGCCTTTAAAACAGGCATTGGTTACAAGATACTCACCGGCAGGGGCAAGATTGTTTTCTTTATTGAACCGGCCTTTTGGTGGAACTTTATGATACCATCGGACAAGATAAAAAAGGATTTTGGCGAAACCGTTTCCCAATTCAGTTTAAACTCTGTCATTTTTGGTATTAACGGCCCGGCAATGAGCCTTGCTATGGGATTGTGTTTTTAAGGATTGTGTTTTAATATGAAGAAATATATACTGGCATTAGACCAGGGAACAACCAGTTCCCGTGCAATTCTTTTTGATAAAGACTTGAAGATTGTCCACCTTACCCAGCGGGAATTTACCCAGATTTACCCCCAGGCAGGCTGGGTTGAGCATGACCCGATGGAAATCTATTCCTCGCAATATTCGGTGATGATGGAATTGATGAGTGGCATGGCCATTGAGCCTGAAGATATTGCCGCTATAGGCATTACCAATCAGCGCGAAACAACAATTCTCTGGGATAAGGCCACGGGGAAGCCCATTTATAATGCAATTGTCTGGCAATGCAGACGAACAAGCGCCATGGTAGACGCCCTTGTAGCAGCAGGGCATGGCGATTATATCAGCAAAACAACCGGCCTTGTGCCCGACGCCTATTTTTCCGCTACCAAAATAAAATGGATACTCGACCATGTTGAAGGAGCACGGGAGAAGGCAGAAAAAGGCGAAATCCTTTTTGGCACGGTCGATACCTGGCTCATATGGCGGCTTACCGAAGGGGCTGTTCATGTAACAGACTATACCAATGCCGCACGGACCATGCTTTTCGATATTCACAAGCTCTGCTGGGACGATACCCTGCTTAAAATGCTTGATATTCCCAAGGCGATACTCCCGAAGGCTGTGTCCTCAAGCGAGGTTTACGGCACGGTGAACATTCAGGGGGTGGAGGTTCCCATTGCAGGCTGTGCAGGCGACCAGCAGGCGGCACTTTTCGGACAGTGCTGCTTCGAAAAAGGCCAGGCGAAAAACACCTACGGCACCGGCTGCTTCCTCTTAATGAACACGGGGAATGAGCCGCAACCCAGCAAAAATGGTTTGGTCACCACCGTGGCGGCCAGCATAAAAGGCAATATTCAATATGCACTGGAAGGTTCTGTCTTTGTCGGCGGGGCCGTTATGCAGTGGCTCCGTGACGAGATGCGCTTTTTGCTGGATTCTGCAGATTCTGAATACTTTGCAAGCCGCACTCCGGATACCGGCGGTGTGTATCTTGTCCCTGCCTTTACCGGCCTGGGAGCGCCCTATTGGGACCAGTATGCCCGCGGCGCGATTGTCGGCATTACCCGGGGAACCAACCGAAACCATCTTATACGCGCCGCAGAAGAGAGCATTGCCTACCAGACACTGGATTTAGTGCGCGCAATGGAAAAAGACTTAGGCGAAAAGATAAGAGAACTGAGGGTAGACGGCGGCGCCTGCCGGGATAAATTTTTGATGCAGTTTCAGGCTGATATTATGCAAAGCCGCATCCTTCGCCCTGAAATTCGTGAAACAACAGCTCTTGGAGCAGCCTCTCTTGCCGGCCTTGCCGTCGGTTTCTGGGATAGCATGCAAACCCTAAAGGAAATGTGGAACTGTGATGCCGTTTTTTCACCGGAAATGGAGAGCGAAAAGGTAGAACAGCTCCTTAAAGGCTGGCATAAAGCAGTAGGACGGAGCAAAGATTGGGCGGAATAAAGTATATTGGCTTAAGCTGTTTGCTTTTTGGTGCTTTTCTCTTTGCCCTTTTCTTTTTGGGCTGCGATAAATCGCCTGAGGTAGCATACTATAATTTTATCGATAACCTGCAAAACCGGGGAACAAACAATTTCTTTGTTAAGGCCGACATGAGTAGCCCGGAGGGAAAGACCCGCAACAAAACACTGGAAGACCTCTACCAAATATTACAGGAAGAAGATAATGCAGAGGACCGCTTTGCCGCATCGCAGGTAATTGCCAATAACTATGCGGCGCACGAAGAATGGACACGGCTTGTTGTCTTTCTTAACAAGATGATGAGCGACGAGGGCCTCGGCGATTACGCCTCTTACTATCTATTGATGACCGGTTTTGCCTGGGCCGAACAGGATGCGCCACAGACTGCCGCTCTGTATTATAATATTCTGGTAAAAAACTATAATGACCTTCTGATTCGCGGCCAATCGATTCATTTTTTGGCCCTGCAACAGTTGATTGAGCTTGAAACAGATAGCAAAGACCTTGCCTGGTATTACGAGGAACTTCTGCAACGCTTCCCCGACAAGATAAACCAGGGCACAATCTGGTTTTTGCTGGGGCAGGCATACGAACAAACCGGCAATTGGACCGGGGCAATGCGTGCCTACACTGAATTCCTGCCCTACTATGGTGCAGTAATACCGGGTTTCCCCGATGCCTACAATTATGCAAAGCGATTAGTCGACTTCAATAAGTCACCGAAGGATTGGACATACGAGAGCCTTCCTGCCCTGGTAGAGGCCGTAGAAACGGTACTGGATGCAGGCGCCGGTGCAGGCCCGGCACGGCGGCTTTCGCGGATTATGGCAAAGGTAAACTTTTTTGCCCGCACCTGGGAACAGGAAGACGATGACAACAGCGGCATGGTAGAATTTAACCTTTCCGACTTTATGATGGGTAACCGCATTCGCTATGCCCCCGAACTGGCCGCCGGTTCCAATGCAACAGAAGCATACCTTCGAACCACCGGCTGGAGCCAGTATATCTCGGTCTGGTATTTATACTTTAGAAAGATATACTTCCCTGCCGACCCCGAAATTCACGGCCGCTGGGAATGGGCCGGGGTTTACTATGGTGAGAAGTTTTAAAGCTCACGCGGAGGCGCGGGGGCGCGGAGTTGTTGTCTGCCGGCTCATCGTAACCTTCTTTCTTTGCGTGATGCCTTTGTATTCCCAGCGAGCCTTGCGTCAGGTTTTTCCTGCAGAGATGCCTCTACTTGGCGGGCATGCGGGTTTATCGGGCTTGAAGTCTTTGAGTCCTGCTTTTGCCAATGACCTTGGCAACCCTCTGGTGCAAAAATACTTTGCGGAGTATGCAAGCGAGGGCGGGAAGAAGCTCTTGAGTGAAACAATGGAACGGGCGGCGCCTTACCTTGCCTTTATCCGTAGCCGCATTAGCGAAAAGGGCCTTCCCAAAGAAATTCTTTACCTGCCTGTTGTCGAATCATCGTATACGGTAAGTGCGGTAAGCAAGTCCGGGGCGGCAGGCCTGTGGCAATTTATGGCGAACAGTGTTGCTCCTTTTAACCTGCAAATAAATGATACCCTTGATGAACGCTTCGACTTTTGGAAGTCTACCGAGGCGGCTATTGCAAAATTGCAGGATAACTACAATGCCCTGGGCAATTGGGAACTGGCCCTTGCAGCCTACAATATAGGCCTTGGTGCAATGCAGCGGATTATAAAAGAAACCGGGACAAAAAACTATTGGGAACTGGTCGCCCTGGGTAAAATAAAGCCTGAAACAGCACAGTATGTGCCAAAACTTATTGCCGCAGCCTACATACTGGAAAACCCACGCTATTTTCAACTTGATATTAACTGGTTACCCGACCCTAATTGGCAGCGCATTGGTATTGTGCAAACCCAGATAAGCCTTGAAGCATTGGCACAGCTTGCCGGCATGGACTATGCCACATTGCTTGCCGCCAATCGCGAGTGCCTGAATGGTATTACCCCCGCACAAGAAATGCATAGCATAAAGGTTCCCGCGCAATATACCGATACCGTGATGCAAATACTGACAAATCACTCAATAATGGCCGTGATTATGCCGATACTATAATGTGAGTATTTTTAATAAAACGGTATTACTGATATTATTTACCATAATTACCCAGCCGGTGTTCAGCGAGGTGCGCTTTAATGATAGCGCTTCCATTAACTGGAACACTATGATTATGACTATTGACACTGCCCTTGATTTAGAGTCTGCCGATATTTCCCTGCCTACAGGCCGTGTGCGGGGGGACGAGATTTTGACCATGCATTATAGGGATATTTCTTACCCCTATTTATTAAAGGTCCAGTTTGATTCCACCAGCACATTGAATGAGCACATTGGGAAAGGCAGCTTCGATTACCTTAAAGCCATGCAGTATGCAAAAGGGGCCATTAAAACCCCGTCCTTTATCTCCGGCAATTATGACAGGCTGCAAAGCGCTTACCGTATATCCCTTGCCGCCTTGAGCGATACTATTGTTTCGCATAAGGTGAGCTACCTATTACCCGCACCTTTAATCCCCCTGCCTACAGGCAATTGGACGGGGATTGTGATTATTGCAAACACCGAGCTGCCTGTGCTTGGCCGTAAAACAAGCAGCAGCATTGTTCCCTGCCTGCTTCCCAAGGTCTGGGATACCGACGGCCGATTGATTTATTCAAAGGAACAAAGCAACCCGCGGCTAAATGGCAGCCCCATTGTCCGGTATTTTCCCACTGATGCTATCTTTCAAAGCAATCCTTCGGGCTTAAGCGATGAGATAAGCGCCATTGTCGGCACACAACCGCTTAAAATTATGGCCCAGGGCCTCTTTGGGGAAAAGCCTACCGATGTCATTATTAACTATCAGGATGCAGAAAGCATTTTGTCCGGCAGCGAGAGCATTAAGCTTTTACAAGAGGCTAAAATCGTATTTATCATTGACAAGGCAGGCTTAGTTCAAGCTCTGTAACAATTGCCTGAGTTCCCGGTTTGCCTCTATCGGCAGCACTGCATTCGTGCCTGTGCCGGCAGCGGCATTACCTGTACTTGTAGCACCTGTGCTTGTGGCAGTGTTAGCAGTGCTTGTGTCAGTAGCAGATGCCCCTGTTTCTTCAGGCTTGGGATTTTGGATGATGCAGTCGTCACCGGCTTGTATCAGGTCGTAAAAGCCATTTCGAACAATTTTACCCTGTGCTATTTGTTCATCAACAGTGGTCACGGTAAAGGTGCCAATGGCCTCAGCCTCGTTCTTAATGCCAATGCCTTCATCTAAAAGAAGCGCTCCGTTCTTTTTATACACATTAAAGACCTGGTCGGCCTTAATTCCATCGGCACTGCCCTTATCGATAATACCCACAGCCCCGCTCCTTTGCACAAGGGCTCCACGCAGGGGAAGGCATGCCCTTAACTGGCTGGTTAATGCAATACAGGCATTACGCAATTTATCCAGGCCGGAACGGTAGATGCTAAAACTCTGGGCTAAAGCTCCGGAATGTGCCGTATACAAGCTGCCGCTCAGCTGTAATTCCCTGTCCTGCTCCTCAAGCTTAATTATTAAAAAATAATCAACCCCGGAAAGCCGTGCATTGGCAAAGGCCCGTGAAAAGGACTTTTCCTGTGCTGCAAACAATTGTTTCGACCCACCCAGCACCTCAATGTTCCGTGCCTCACCAGGCACAGTCGTTAGTATGCTCTTTACATAGGCTGTTGTCACCAGGCCTGCATCAACATGGGCCATGTTTGCATCATCCTGCAGGGCATAAATGGCAAGCTGCCAATGCCGGACAGGATAGTTCGAGGTATCAATCCCTGTGGTATTTGCCAGGGTCTCCTGGCTCTGATACTTTGTCGTCTCAATTGCATCTTTTATTGCAGTGTCCTGTGTTTTAAGCATGCCTAATTGGCTTAAATATGCATACTGAAGCCCCTTCCCTTTAAGCAAATTTGCATACTGCAAACGTTCTGCCGCATCGGGCTTAAGGGCAAGGCCGCGCCGGTATTCGAACAAGGCCTGATCGCTCAAGTTTCTGCTCTGAAAATCCTTTGCACGGCTAAAATGCCAGGCGGCAAGGCTTGTTCTCAACGCTTCATCAACAGGAATGCTGCCGCTTAATGCCGCATCTTCCAGCATGACACGGGAAAACTCATCGTCATTGTTTATTGTAAGGGCGGTATTCAACACAGCAATACCGGCGGCATCATTCTGCTTTAGCAAGGCCATGCCTTTAATGTATTGTGCCTCGTCATCATTTGCATTAAGGCCAATCAGTGTATCGGTATAGCTAATGGCTTCGGGGTAATTTCCCATGCGGTAGTGTAATTGGGCAAGCAGCCTTAAGGCCGGCCGGTAATTGGCCTCTATCTGCAAAGAAGTTTGGGCATAGGAAGCCGCATCGGCAAGCCGGCCTTGTTTGCCGGCAAGGTATGCAGCATAATAGTAGACAATTGCATCGCCGGGGTTTGTTTGCAGTGCCCTCTGAATTGTCGCCTCTGCCCCGGCAGCATCACCGAGGGCACTTTGGGTTAAGGCCAGGGACACCAGGACCCTTCGGTCGCCGGGGAAACGGCCTGCCGCCTCGCGAAAACGGGCCAGCGCTCCCCCTGCCCTGCCTTCGGCTATGTCCAATTCGGCTGCTGTAAAAAGGGCCTCGCGATTATAGGGTTCCCTTTGCAGTATCTCGTTAAGGATTGTCCTTGCGTCCTGGAGTTTATGCTGGGTAATAAGAATCAGGGCTTCAAGGTTTGCAAGCGAAGAGCTTCCCCGGCTTAAGACCCGCGCCTTACGCACCCAGTTTAAGGCCATGTCGTATTCGCCCAGTTCGTAGTAGCTTTCGGCCAATGCAGCATTGGCCCCGGCATGTGCGGAGTTCAGTTCCAGTGCATCAAGAAATGCCTCTACCGCCCCATACCAATCGCCTGCAAGAAGGGCGTCTTCCCCCCTCTCATACCAGTCGTCCGCTGAAAGCGGAGCGCCCTGGGCAAAAACTCCGGCAAGAGTAATCAATAGGATGATGCAGAGAGCGGCACTTCGCTTCATGTTTACTATTATATCACAATTCTGCTTCATCGGCAAGGGTGATATTTAGTGTTTGTGTTCTACCCCTCCGGTTTATCTCTACGGGAACCACATCGCCGGGCTTACTTTCTTCCAGCGCCGAGTAGTAATCGGCAAGAGACTTCACCTCTTTTCCATTCACCTTGGTGATAATATCTCCGCCCAGATAAATCGTCATTGTCCGGTTAGCCCGGTAACGAATCGCCTCCGTCCCCTGACGAAGCCCGGCAGCGGCAGCCTTTCCCCCCTCTGCAGTGCGGGAAACAAGAAGGCCCGAATCAACAGAAAGGTCCGCATAGTTGACCAGTTCGGAAAAGAGCGGCACCAGCGTTGCATCAATCCGTCCCCGCTTGACGCGCCCATACTCAATAAGGTCGGCAACGACACGCTTTGCCGTATTGACCGGCACTGCGAAGCCCACACCATCCGAAGCGCCTGAGCGCGAAACAATCAAGGTATTGATGCCAATCATCCGCCCATTGGAATCGAGGAGCGGCCCGCCGGAATTGCCCGGATTAATCGAAGCATCCGTTTGAATCATATTCTGCATGATATAATTATTCGGCTGAATAGGCCGCCCCAGCGCCGAGACGACCCCCACGGTAAGCGTCCGTTCATAGCCAAAGGGGTTCCCGATTGCCAGCACCTTCTGCCCGACCATCAAACCGGAAGAATCGCCAAAGGGAATGGTAGAAAGGCTTTCGGTCGAGGGCACTTCAAACTCGACAACGGCAAGGTCGTTCTCAACATCGCTGCCCTTTACCGTGCCGTCATACTTGCTTTCGTCGGCAAGGCTTACATAAACCTTGTAGGCATTGGAAATAACATGGTTACTGGTCAGCACATAGACCTTGTTTCCATCTATACTGATGATAGAGCCCGAACCCGAGCCGCTTTCCTGGGGCACCGGTTCGAGGAACCAATTGTAGGCAACAATCTCTGTAGTAATATTCACAACAGCCTTATTGGTTTTCTGATACACGGTGATATTTTCCTGCTCATCCTGGGAATAATCCCAGAGCTTTGAGTTCTGCACCGGACTAGGCACCTGCACAGTCCCCACAGAAGGCAGCGCAGCCCCTGATACAGCTATGTCTTGAAGAGAAGAAGCGCCCACAGAAGATGATATAAAAAATGCCCCCAGACAAAAAACACCAACCACCAAGGCGGTCAAGACCGCAATAAAAACAACTTGCGAACGGCTATAAAGTTTCATAATGCTCTAATTATAGCAAGATGCTTGACTTGTGTCAAGTAAGCGAATTGCTACCAGCCGAAATCGGCATGAGTACCGGTGCGGGTGAGCGACAATATTAACCTGCCCTTATCAACCGAATAAACTAAGAGCCAATCACCCTGAATATGACATTCACGCAACTTGCTCCATCTTCCTTTTAATGCATGATCCTGATATTTTGGATCCAGTGGTTTTTCATTTTGCAGGATTTCTATCACTTCATCTAATAATGCAATATTACGACCTCGTCGTATTGCCAGATTACGATCCTTGCGATATTTTCCGGTTAGTTCTAATGTGAGCATGGTTCCCCATATTCAGCTTCATATTCCGCATCAAGGTCGGCATTCATTTCTTCAACGGTTTTGTAACTTTTGACCTTTATCTTGCCGGCAATTATATCTTCGGTTTCCTGAAACGCCGCAATGGTTTCTTCATTAAGCGTCATTTCATCAATATCTCTCTCTGAAGTATCCGCAGGGCATATAAATACTTCCATCGGCCTATGGGCAAAAGAGGGAGGCAAAGTAAACCATTGCGCCAATACATCGGCATTCACTATTTGTCTTTCAGCTAACATATTTCAACTCCTACTTCTTCTAATCTACCGCATCCCCACGGAAAAGTCAAGCCATCATTTCTGTCCGTAATAGGCGCCGGGGCCGTGTTTGCGTTCCCAGTGCTTCATCATGATGTGTTCGGGCAGGGGCTGTTCAGCAGGGTTCAGTTGCAAGGTCAGATAGGCCATCTTGCAAACTTCTTCCAGAACGGCGGCATTGTAGACCGAGTTGCTCGCGCTGTTTCCCCAGGCAAAAGGCCCGTGGCCTGCAACCAAACACATCGGCATGTGCGAGGGGTTTTTGCCAAGCTTCTTGTAGGTGTCTACAATCAGATTACCTGTTTCCAGCTCGTAATTTCGCTTGACCATTTCGGCAGACATAAATTCCGTGCAGGGAATGTCCTCGGGGCCGTGGTCGGCATGGGTGGTGCCATAGCAGGGAACGCTCTTATGCGCCTGTGCCCAGGCCACCCCAAAGGTGGAATGTGTATGGGTAATCCCCCGAATCTGCGGATACTCGCCCTGATACCAGGCCTTGTAAAGCACCAGATGCGTCGGCGTATCGGATGAATAGCGCAAGCTCCCTTCTACGACCTTGCCCTCAAGGTCGACGACAACAATATCATCGGCTTTAAGCTTGTCGTAAGGCACACCGGAGGGCTTTATGGCAAAGACCGCCTTGTCGCTGTCAAAGGCAGAAACATTGCCCCAGGTGTAAATAGCCAAATTCCGTGCAGGAATTTCCATGTTGGCCTCGAAGGCCTCGTCTTTTAATGACTTATAAATACTCATTGTTCTCTCCTATTCCTTTTATTATAGTATCGAGGCAGCCTGTGTCAAAGGCTAGATCGAAAATTGAATACCGTGTGCGTATCATTTGTGCGCGCCTTATGTCTGCAAGCACTTTTTCGCGGCTTATATTGATATGTTCAGGCTTCGTTGGCGCCCCGGCCTTTTCGAACATTGATTTTAGCTCGGCGTAAGGAACAAGGCGTTCCAGCACCTTCGAACGGAGCCCCTGCCACTTATCCTGCACATACTGATTGATTACTGCCGCCGTCCGGTTATCGAGCAATTTAGAAAGCGCCGTTTTGATAATAGAAGCCTCCGCCGGCATTCCGGCAAAGGCCTTTGCAACCTGAGCTTCCCGCCCCGCAGAAGAATGCGCTGCCGATGATGCATAAACCCAGCCTGAAGGGGGAGAAGGCGGCGCATTGGGGTTCTTGAAAAAGAGCTCGGTAAAGGCAGTAGCGGCAAGGGTGCCGATTGCCACCTTATGGCCATGGGTCACTGTTTCGCCGATAGTGCAAGACACAGCGAGATCCTTGCTTAAAAGTTCTGAGCTTTCCTTACTATGCACAATGTTTTCCATTTCCCAAACATGTGCCAGCATGTGTTCGGCACTGGAAACAGGCCGGCTCGATTTCAGGCGCTGCATGGCAAAACCGGTAATGGCAAGGGCTTCAAAAAGGGTCTTTAAAGCAGCAGTATCACCACGCACTGCATCAATCGAAGCATGCAGATTGTCCATGAGGCTTGTCTGTGTCATATCCCAGGCCACCTGATCAATCGGCTCGGCAAAGTCTTTTGTTAAAGTATCCCTTGGAATGCCCGCTTGATTAAGGCAATTTTCTACCTCCTCGGCCATAAGCCAATCGGCGCCGGCAATTATCTTACTTGCAAGGTCGGCAAAACCAGATGAGGCAAGGTAGGCCGGTTCTGCGGCCAGCACATCAAGGTCTGCAATGACAAGCCGGGGTGCAGCACAGCGAAGGGTCTGCTTAAAGCCGTCAAGCAAAAGAGGCGCACCGTTTGCAGTAAAACCATCAACAGAAGCCGCTGTAGCAAGGCAGATGTAAGGCAAAGGCGGGTCTAATTCCGAAACGGCCTTTTTTACCAGGTCGTTCAAAGTGCCCCCACCAATAGCAATGGGAACAAAGGCCCTGCGTCCGGCGGCCTGAGATGCCGGCAGGGCCATGCAGCCTTGGTAGGCGGCCTTTAATGTATCTCGTAGGGATTCAACATGGGGATATTCGGCATGCAAAGTAGGCTTGGCGGGAAACACATACTTGCCGGCAATGGTGATGGCAGCCTGGCTTGCAACTTCCCCTGTGTTTGCAGCACTAAGCACTTCTTCAAGCGCCTTCCCTGCCGCCTCCCAGGTATTTTCATCGGCAACAAGATACACAGCCAGTTCCCCGGCGCCTTCAGCGTCATTAGTAAAATACTGCCTGATAAGAGAAGGCACCCGCTTTAAGGCACCGGCCTCCAGACAAAGCGCCTTCGTCTCGTCCGCATGGGCTAGGCATTCTTCGATAGACATCTTGGACATAGTATTATTGTAATGAGAATGAGGCTTTGTGGCAAGGGGTAGCGGATATGAGAACAGGGCAAAAACATTTACTTTCAAATCACAAGAAAAACAACCACGAATAGCACGAATGGCCTTCGGCCACACGAATAATCTACGATAAGTAAGCGAAAATTCGTGTGATTTGCCGTAGGCAATATCATTTGTGTTATTCGTGGTTATTTTTCTTGGAATTTGAAAGTAAATGATATCTTGACAAATCACCAAACCCGTGTTATAATCTTTACATGTTCGATAAAAGCCAGGTGGAAAGTTTGTTGAAGGCTCCGGATGTGGCTGCTATTGCCGCA
>JAISIL010000088.1 GCA_031262035.1 Spirochaetaceae bacterium
GCCCTCGCGGGGAGATTTTTGAAGGTTGGCAAAACTCAAGAGCCAGCCGCGCTTCGCGTCTTTACCTTTGAGGTATTCGGCAAGTTGCGCCATGCCGTTGGCCTCGTAGGATTCACCGCGCCAGATTTTGAGTTCGATGATGTATTCTTTTCCGCCGTAAAAGACCACGATGTCCATGCGGCGCGAACCCCGGGTTTCGGATTCCACCGCGTAGTTGCCTTTACCGTTTATAATGGGGCGCAGAAAGCTCAAAAATAATAGCCGCCCCTCCCGCTCGATAAAGTCTGAATCTTCGTCGCGGTACTCGGACTTCATAAACTGACCGAAGCGCTTGAGAACAGTCTCCATATCCAGAATGCCGTCGTGGATGAACATAGGCGCGTCAGCGTCGCTGGCGTTAAGTTTTTCTCGGATGTCCCTTGCCGCGCTATAGTGGTTAAGCAGTGTTGTCGCAAAGATCTTATTCGATATGACGATTTTTCTGTCGCTATTTACCGCATAAATACCGTACATCATACCAATATCCTGAGTCACATCGGTCAAAGCATAGGGGACTTCGATATCCGATAATAGAATCTGTCTTGTGAGCGCATCCAGGTCGGGATGTGAAATAAGGTTTTTAACCATATCGTCAAACAAAAGATTCTTTTGGGTTGAGATGATGTCTTTTACCGCCTCATCAACCCCGTTCGCATCCCATGTCAACAGCGCTTCGTGCGGGCTATCGCGCACGACGTCATCAATCATTTGGCAGGTCCTGCTCACCAGGAAGGGATACCCGTTTGTCCAGTAGTAGATTCGCTGTGACACAGCCGGTATGTCCATTTCTGTATGATGGTCAGCTTCGTAGTCCGCAAGCATAGTGGCGATGTCTTCCGGGTGAAAGCTCATGTCCATGTCGAAATTGACCGCAATGTTCCAGGGGCTGTAATACCGGTGTTCTTCTTCGGGGCGAATACGGTTTTTCAAGTTTTTGATGTCGTGCACCCCCGCAAGGATAACGCTTTGAAAAGTGGGTATATCTTCTGCCTGGCGTTTCATAAACATATCACGGAGCAGGCCCAGGAATCTGAGAAAAGGTTCAAAAGTGGGGGCTTTATCAATCTCGTCAATGAGCAATACCACCGGTTTTTCGCTCTCTGTGCATAATTTCGTTACCCGTTGGCGAAAATCGTCAGTCTCAAATGGCTTTTCGATTTGCTGTGCAAGTATCCGGCTCAACTCCGGTGACTGCTCCTCAATCTGCTTCATGAATATGCGGCGCAGACCTTCGAAGAGAGTCCAGTTCGAATCAAATAGTTCATCTCCCATACCTTCAAACGAAAGGCTGAAGACAATATATGCCGGTACAAGGTTTCGACGCAGCAAATTCAGCGTGGTAGTCTTGCCGAACTGGCGGGCGCGGTTGATGGTAAAATAATCACCACGGTCAATATAGTCGCCGATAATGGTGCGAATCCTCTCGCTTGTATCCACCATATAGTGCTTGCCGGGGACACAGAGGCCGGTAGTGCAAAAGCGCTTTGGACTTTGGTCGTTTATCATATCAGCATTATAACCTGCTTTTCAAAAAAAATCAAGTGTATTTATTGTACCACGACATTCTCGCCCCTTAAGGCAGGGTCAGTATCAGCTTGCCTACTTTCTCGGCCTCGGTGCCGCTGAGGCGTGGATACAGGGGGAAAATCACTGTCCTTAAGGCAATGGAGCAGGCGGCAGGGCATGCAGCACGGAGCGTATCGGCCAGGCCTTCATCGGCATTGCCGCTTGCCGAGGCCGCATTTGCAAAGGCGCTTGCCGCAATGCTGCCGGTAAAGGCATTTTCGACGACAATGTCTTTTTTACGGGCATAGGCTTCAACATCCTTCATCCCGGTCTCCAGAACCAGGGAAAAACAGTAGTTGTTGTATTCCACTGTGTCAGAGGCAGCGGCTAATCGTTTGTGCCTTGTTCGCAGGGCCGAACGAATGTAGCTTTCTGCAATGTCGGCCCTTTTTTGCAGGTTTTTTGCCGATTCCTTCAATTGAATAAAGGCCATTGCTGCATTCATGTCCGGCAAGGCAAATTCATTGAGCACCTTGATGCCACGCAAAACCGATGCATCGCGGCGTGCATTTGCCGACAATAAGGCCCCGCCCCCTGCGGTAAGCATATCGCGTTCTTCAAGGCCGAGTATGGTAAAGAGGGCATTGCTTTTAAAGGGAAGCTTTTCTTCCCCAGCAAGCATGGTCGAGCCAAAACTACAGGAAATATCCTCGATTACCGGCAAGCCCAGGCCGCAAATTTCGTCCATATTGGGAATATAGCCCAGGGTATAATGCACAACAATAGCTTTTGTCGATGAATTAATCGTTTTTTGCAAGGTTTCGGCGCTTAATACGCAGGTTCCCTCGGCAATATCGGCAAAAACAGGCTGTAAACGCATCGCCTGTATGACATCAACATAATAGGCAGGGGATAAGGGCGAAATAGCCACTCCGCTGCCGTCTTCCAGGTTCAATGCCTCGAGCGCATAACGCAGGGCATTTGCCGGAGACCTTAGAGCAATTGCATAATCGAAACCAATCTTTTCTTTTGCAAGGGATACCAGGTTTTTGGCCTGTTCGCCGGGGCCAATACGGTCTTCTGCAAGGCAGGACAAAACGGCGTCCATCTCTTTCCGCCTGATTGTCGGAGCATGTATGTTAATTTTCATTATTTTCTCAATTCAGATATTTTTTGTAGTTCCTTCGGATTAAAGAGATTATGAATATCTAAAATGATAAGATAGCCCTTCTCTTTTTGCCGGACAACACCCTCAATATATTCAGCGCCAATGCCGGAAAGCATCTGGGGCGGCGGCTGTATGTCATCCTTATTGATGGTAACCACCCGCGAAACCTTGTCGATGATAACAGCAAGCTTTTCGCCATCAATCTCGATAATGACAAAGCCGGATAAGAGCTCATCTTCCTCGCTCATTGCCATCTTCTTGATATGAAAACGCTTGTGGAGGTTGATTATCGGGATAATCTCGCTCCGCAGATTGAAAATTCCCTCAACATAGTTTGGCGCATTCGGAATAGAGCGAACATCCTGGACGCGGACAATCTCCTTAACATCCATAATATTTACGCCATAAAGTTCTTCGCCAATATAAAAAGTTACCAGTTGTCTTTGTTCAGCCATAAACATTCCTCTATTTCCTATTATACTGTATTTAAGGAAAAATAGCAAGTATAGCGAAGAAAAAAAATATTGCTGCAAAATAATTTTTTTTAAATACCGATAATTGATGTATGGTGTTCCTTCAAAAACTCAGAAGGGCTGTTTGTATCGTATTATTACTCATTATATGTCCTTTGGGGGAACTTTATGCCGATGTCGACTGGGGAGCGCCTGAAAACACTCCTCCGGCGCCTATTAGCATAGCCTTATATCCGATTGTTTCTACGGGAACACCGCCGGAAAGCAGTTCTGCCGAAGTAGGAACGGTGATTCAAAATGCAGTGACAAATACTGAAATTGCAGCTATAGATGCCCATATAATAGAAGAAAGTCCTGAAGATCCGGCAATTCCGCCCATTGATCAGGCTGCAAAGGCATCGCCTTATAGCATTACCTCCCAGCTTTTTTATGATGCATCGACTGCTTCCACACAAGCCCAGATTTGGCTTTGGGATAACAAGAGCGAAAATATTGTAGTAACAGACCAGGCTGTATATAGCAGTGTAGGAGATGCCGGCGAGTTTCTTCCCTTTCTTGTTGATTCAGTAATAGACCGCATTAATAAGTATGAAATAAAGCTATCGTCAACAGAAGGCGGAACCATTAGCATAGGCGGGACAGCCCTGGAAAAAACTGAGGATGCAAGCGCCATTCTGCGGCACTCAGGCGATACCTTAAATCTTCTGGCATCGGCCGATGAGGGCTACAGCTTTGCAGGCTGGAAGGTCACTTACCTTAATGAGGCAGGCGCAACCGTAGAAACGCCCTATACCGATGCAAATTTGTCCTTGCCCTTGGATTCCACCACCTACTTTCCACAGGCAGCAAGCAGCGAGGACCCATTTGGGACAATTGTGCCAATTACCATCCATGCAGACTGGACTACCACCACAGAAGAATATTCTGAGGTGGATGAAAAAGATACACCTCCCTTCCTTTTTACATTGGGTTATTCACCACTTATGCTCATAGGAGAGAATAAAATTGCAGACAATGATTATCCCTTTAATGGTTTGCTGCACTTGATGGGTTTTAACGCCGGTTTTGTATGGTTCCCCCTAAAGAGAACTTGGGGAAATGTCGGTTTTGGCCTTGAATTCGAATTTGCCATGCTGAACAGCGCCTATGAATCGGGGGTAAAATATTCAGGCTACTTTATGCAGCCTGATATAAGGGTTTACTATCAAACTCCCCGCTTTCTGAGCATTATGCAACTGCGCCTTAGCCTTGGTTCCGGCTTAAGCTTGTTTAGCCCGTATAAAGTTGAACTATCGGGGGCTGCACCCCCGGAAGAAAAATGGAAATACAATATTCCCATCATAGTCGGCCTGGATGTAGAGTTTAATATAATCAAAAATATCCTATTCGCGTATTTAGGACTTGATTATGGCTTCTTTCTTCCCGATATGTATAGTGAGCTTAATTTTGGCGCCGGTGTGGGGATTAAATTTTAGGAGTGAGTATGAAAAAACGGTATCGATATCACTTGGATTTTGATAAAGCCTCCCTTTGGGGAGGCTTTTTTTATTGAAAAGTTGCATGTTTATTGCAATCAAAGGTTTATATTAGATAAAAGAGTAGAGGAAAGTATGAAAAAGGGAAAGTTTTATATTGGCATAGTCATCCTTTGGATGATTGTAAGCTCATGCGACATCCTTAATGTCACAGGCACTCAATTTTTGAGTCTCAGCGGAGATTTGACGCTTAGCCCTTCGGTAAATATTGATATAGGCACTACCCTTTCGGCCGATTCCTCGAATCTGGCGCCTGCAATCACCCCCTCGTATCGCTGGGAATGGGCTGCAAGCAATGGAGAGACGGCAAAGTGGTCGGCAATAGAAGGCGCTCGTGGAAGCGAATATATTGTTAGAGACCTACTTCCCGGAACCTATATACGGGCAGTGGCAAGCGCCGATGGCCTTAATGGCCGGGTTGTATCCAATGTCGTCGTAATCCTTGGCATAAATGGCTTTACCATTACCTACCACCTCGACGGGGGGACGATTGTCGAAGGGGCTGAGGTTCCCTATTCCTTTACCTCTAAAGATGATATAACACTACCCGATTCTGCTTCCGTTAAAAAGCCCGGTTTTACTTTCGACGGATGGTATGCAAGTGATGATGGCGGAGAGGAGGCCATTACAGGCTGGGAAGCCGGAGAAAAAGACGGCAATGTGGATGTGTATGCTGAATGGGTGGAGAAAACAGATTATACGCTGAAGTTCAGTATGGATTCTGATATTTTTAGCGGGTCTCCTCCTCCTGATATTTCTAATGTCAGTTGGACACAGGCGGATCTCCTTAATGGCATAAGCGACCCGGAGGCCATTGTTGGTTATACCTTTGCAGGATGGTATACCGGCGAAAACGGCCAGGGCATAAATGCCACAAACACCAAGAGTTTTGGCGAGATTGCCGGGAATACCGAGCCTGATGAAGGCATCATAACACTGTATGCTCTCTTTAGTAATGCTCCGCCTCTTAACGCTCCTTCAAATGTGAGCCTTGATGCATCGGGGACAGCGCATTGGAAATGGAACGGAACAAATTTAAAAGAATTTATTATACAAATATGGAAGAAAAATAGCACAGCAGATGTACCCATTAATTCCCCAATTCATGTAGAAGCGAGCACGGGTGATGATATAACATATCCTCTGCATTCTACTCTTGTGGCTGCTGCAAAGGCAGAAACCGATGGCCTGTATCACGATTATTATATTACCGTAACAGCAGTAGCTGACAACACTTTAATTAACATCGACAGCCTTGCTTCTTCTGCATCGGAAACACAGGCGGTGCGAAAGCTCATTTTGCCAATGCCTGTATTTGAATATGACTTTGACGATGCTACTTATAAGGTTAGTTGGGATGCTCCTAGAGCAGATGCAACTGAAAACGCAGTTACCGCTGCAGTAATCGATGCAGATACTGCGCTAAGCGACTACACAGAAAATTATATTGTGCAACTATACAAGAACGATGTAGCAGTAAATGTAGCATCACAGTCGCCTGTAACGGTTAGCGACAGGACGGCCGGCGTCGATTTTACCAGCCTTATTGGCACTACAGAAGGCACCTATCAGGTAAAAGTGCAGGCAATTGCCGATACGGATTATCTTTTTTATGATTCAGAGATAATGGCTTCTTCCTATATTCGTGTGGGAACAAACACTGTTGATGGCACTTTTGAAAGTTCTGACTTTCCTGAATTAGTTGGTATAAACGCCCTTGTGGTTACAAGGAACGATGCTGAGCAAATTTCGGGAACGGGGACTCATACTTTGCATATAGCCGAGGGCGATACCCTGACCATTACCGTGAATAATGCCAGTGGCCGGCAATGGAAGATAGATGGCGTTGTTGTGCCGACTGATAATGCCGCATTAAGCAACAATGGTAATACACTCACTTTTTCTACAGCAGGTAAAAGTTATGGAACACATACGGTTTCACTTCGTGCAATAGTTACAGATAGTGATAATAATCAACATGATTGTTCTGCAAGCCTGAGGATACAGGTGCAATAAAATGGGAGATAAAAAAATGATAAACAAAAAATTGATAAATAAATATATTTTACTGTTGCCAATTGCTCTTTTGGTGTTATTTTCTTGCCAGCCGCTTCTTGTTCCGCCCTCTGAAACAGGCGATAACGAAGCCGGTGCCGGAAACGGTAATAGCCCAACGGTAATGCACTTAACATTCAGGCTTTCTTCCGATTTTTCTGTATCCGCAAGAACCCTTACCCCCGGCACAGAAGGTTTTCAGGCATTATATAGCAAATATCATCTTAAAATAGAGCCACAAACCGGTGGCGCTGCCTTGTTTGACCAGGATATTACTGTAGAAGCAAATGGCGATATAGAAACTGATATTACTACTTTGACTCCAGGTGTAAAATATAAAGCAACGGTGTCAGGTTATGTAGATGACCCAAACAGCACAGATGATATTATAGCAGCAGAAGGAAGCGCAGATTTTACCGCTATTACAGACGGCGGCTCTGTCAGCATTAAACTAAAGCCGATACCTCCGAATGTTACTGCAGGCGGCCAAAGGGCGAAAGGCTTCTTCAACTATTCAATAAAATTGCCTGCCGGACAGGGATATACCGCAAAGGTATCGCTTAAGGGGCCAAGGGCACAAGGTGTTTGGACTGATGCCGGCGAAGAAGTTCTGGTAGGCGAAGGATACGATTATAGAACGGTGGCAGCCACGGATACAGTGCAAACAATAGACCATAACCTTGCTTTAGACGAAGGTATATATGATTTTACTTTTATCGTTTCGCGCATTGTCGGTGAAGATGAAGATACAAAGACGACCATTCTTGCAAGCGAAACATGTTATATCTACCCCGGCCTTCTTACCACTTATGCACCAGAGGACTTTAGCATTGCCGACATTAATATTGTTTCAAAAGAAATTATCACCGGAAAAATTGATATTGTGAATGCGCAGAAACTAAATAACAGCGGCAATATGGTTAACTATGCACTGGGTGATATTTATATTGTTGCATATATGAATCAGGATGGTATTTATGAAACAAAAACATTTGACAAAGATGAAAAGGACAATGATGGTAGTTACAATGGAACTACCGATGATGACGACACCAATGTCCTTGGTTGGGCAAGCACTGCATCGGGGGAAACTAAACGGGATGGTTTTAGGAATGCAGTCTTTGTGAACAATACATCTAGCAGCGATACTGAATCGAGCGAAACGGTATCGATTAATTACAGTATAGTGATACAGGATACCAGTGTTTTATTAAGTAGCAATAAAAAAGTGTATATAAAAGCATTTTCTACAGCAACAACAGCAGGCGGGGCCGGCAGTTCAAGCATCTATCTGCAGAGCGACCATAACTACGCAACAAGCCTTACATCGGCAAACTGGAACTTAGGCGAGCCGATAAATATTTCATACACAGACCGTGTTATATCTCCGCCGGAACTTCTGCAATATAGCATTTATTCCACAAGTTCCAATAAGCTCAACCTTATTTTTAATCAGGAAGTAAAAATTTCCTCACATAGCTATTTTACTCTTTATGAAAGCGATGGTGGAAGCGGGTATCAGCCATACCTTATTAATGCAAACGCTGCTATTACCGATGCTGACTCCATTAGCCCCAATGGAGATTATGCCTATCTATGGGAACTATCCCTGGGCGCTTCTGTGCCGCAGGGAAAGAAACTGTGGCTGGGCTGGAGCAATTCTGCGGCCCAAAATGCTTATGGATTATATTTAAAAGCAGAAACGGTAGATACCACAGAGGGGACAGGAGGCAAGGAGGTAAACAACTCCGGTGCTCAGGGTGCGCCGAAACTGATTGCCCGGTATATTGAACCCAGTTCTACCATTTACGGTGCCGGTGAAGATAAACGCATTGGCGACACCCTTACCCTTGTGTTCGACCAAGCGGTGGTAATGCCCGGCGAAATAGATGCAAGCGATCTTGGTTTTACTCTTACAGGCGGTGTTGCAGGTAGCACTGCGCCAATCAATAATAAAAGCCTTTATTCTGATGTAGGCGAGTCACGCAGCCTTCCCAATGATTTTAGCGGCGTGCCTAAGGATATTAATGGCGCCAATGCCGCCGCAGAGATTGCAAGCAATGTGTGGAAATTGAAACTGAATACCCTTTTAGCCGGCGACCAGACGCGTTATGCGGACAAGTTTGTTGTGGCAAGTGATACGCTTAAATTAATGTATGAAAAACAAGCCATGTATCCGATAAGCACAGGCGCAACAGGGGCAATTCCACTTGCCAATTTTGGCCTGGGTTCTGTTACAGACCTGCCGGTTCTCATTGATATTCGTCTTAATACCGGGGATTGGACAGCGCCAACCATTATCGAAGCCTCAATAAGCGATAACGATACCGACAGCTTAAGCCTCAGCTTCAGCGAAGGGGTAACGGTGGACGGCGGCACGAACAAAAATGCAAGCACAACAGGCTTCGGCCTTGATGTGGACTCAGGGGATTATGACGGAGACTTTGTTGATGGAACAGACAGCCTTGCTTCCAGTTTCATCCCTTCAAGCCGGTGGACGCTGAATTTAGATGAGGCAATGGATGCTGACGATGATATAAACATCACTTATTACGGCACAAAGGTATACGACAACGCGGGGAACTATCTGGCGGAGATTGAAGCAGACGACAAGCCCATCGACAACCGCATCAGCCCGCCGCCTTTAATCAGTTCTGCGGTGATCTTTAATGACGACCCGCTGAAAATGTTTGTCACTTTTGACCAGCCGGTGAATATACCTCCTACAGCCAATGCCGTAAGCGCCTACACGGTGCAAATAAACGGGGCCGGCCCCTGGACTGCGATAGACAGTGTTACAAGCCAATTGGGCTATACCATTTGGGAGTTCACCATGTCAAACCCGGTTCACAACGGGGAAGCGGTAAGTCTGAAATACGAAAAAGGCGCTCCGGCAGACCAGACCGAGGCCGATGCCACGCCATATACGGCTATGGAAGAACAAACAGTTTCAGTAGCGAACCGCGTAGAAGCGCCGGTTGTGGGGGACGCGATAGCAGTGACAAGCGCTGTGCTGAATGTAAAGTCCGGCGACGACGCATACATCACCGTGGTATTTTCAAAGCCGGTGAATATTCCCGCTGCAGCAATGGCCAATTTTAAGATAAAAACACTCAGCGGCGACTGGGCATCCGCCTCGCAGGAATTGACCATCAACAGGCCGACAGATTCAAACGCCTACAGCCGCAGTTGGCTGTTTAATGCGGACGACTGGGGCTCCGGCATTTACGATCCGCTTTGCATGAAATATGACTCCGGCCTGAGCGATGCTGATGTAACCGATGCCAACGGTGTTGTGCTGCCCGATGATGACTATATTGGGGTTACCAACAACTTTACCAACGATAACTTCGTGCCCCGCCTGGCTGCAGCAAGCATAGAAGACAGCGATGGAGATGGCAAGTGGTCTACCCTCTTCTTCTATTTCACCGAACCAATGAAGGGCCTGACTGCAGCAGGCTGGACACTGCATAAAAATAGCGAATCCACCGGGCTAACCTTGGACAATCATACCGCTATGGGAGGCAGCCCCAGCAACATCTGGAGCCTCTCCTTCCCGGAAGACAAAGCGGCAAAACTGGGTGATATCTTTACCCTGGACTACAACGATGGCCCGGGTGCTGTGACAGATACCGCCACTCCAAGCGCAATACCCCTGGACGGCTTTACTGGCTTCGCCGTTGATAACACCCTCCCTGCCACCATCGTCCTCGATGTTCCGGCCAACGACCCTTCGGTGGTGCGCGGCAAGGACATCAACATTACCGCAAGCGGCACGGTGGCGGACGCGGGCAAAAATATCAACTGGAGCCTCAAAACCGCCGCAGACGGCATAGTGAGCAACACCAACACCAGCCACCCCGACGACAACAACAAAGTGTTGAAGGTAAGCCCCCTCGCCAGCGAAAACAACACCGCCCTCGTAGTCACCGCCAGCGCCACCGTGGACGGCAAGACCGTCCGCGCAAGCAAGGTGATAGCCGTGCGGAACTACAAAGTAAAGGTAGGGCCGCCGCAGCTTCTTGAGGAGTATGATGAGGGCGATAGCGACTCTTTTAGTGAGAAAATCGGCACGGCCTTTGTGGCCGGGACAGCAGCCCCGGCAAGCGGCACGACGGAAATCTATGCCATGAATAGCCAGAAAGTAACTTTGGAAAGCACGACTTTGGAGCACTACGCTTTTTACGGCTGGTCAACGGAGGCGGATACAAATGTGGAAGTGCAGCCAACCGTTACATTGCAGGAGCTTAGTAACGACAACACCTACCTGTATCCGGTATTCGGGGTGGCTGTAGCAGAGGTATATGAGGCCTTTTATGATCCATTAGGGGGTACGAACCCGTCGTTATTAGAGCAAAATTCGTTGGGAACATACTCTTCTCTGTCAGAAGCCTATAAAGCCGCAGAATTGGTAGAACCTTCTATGATTAAAGTTCAAACAAGTATGGGTCCGATGTTTCAGCAAGCGAAAGTCGAGGTACGTCTTTATAAAAACACTGTGCTACAAAAGGACATTAACATAAGTAAAAATATAAATCTAATAGCCTATCCCCGTGGGGGAAGTAATATAGTAAACATTCATCTAGGCTTGGCGAGTTCCATCAATTTCAATTTGCCGATAGCGGGAGAAATGCATATAGATACTGAAGCAGATACTGAGGCGTCTAAGCATATACTGGCAATAACAGCAGCACCTGAGCAGTTAACAGGTATAGGGAAAAGTATGATCAAGTTGACAAATGGAAAATTGTACCTGGATGGGCATGTGGTTATTACAGGACGGAATCAGGATAGGGGATCTGGGGTAGGCATCAGGGTAGAAAACACCAGTACGCTGGTGATGGACGCCACTACCATACTGATTATGAACGATGGGGCCATCTATGGGAACAAGACGCCCATTAATGGGGGAGGCGTATATGTGCAGGGCGATATACAAGCCCCCTCTCATAAATCTGAATTGAGATTTTATGGCGGATATATCGCAGGCGGCCAAGGAGCTTCATCAGCGGACGGTTATGACGAAAACGGTGTTCCTGCTAATATTAGTGCGTCTGGTAATGCAATTTACACCCAAGAGTATGGAAAGGTATCTGGTACTACCAGTAATCTCGGATATCCCACATCCGGTACAAACAGCGGCGGTGAATATGCCAGCACCTGGGACCACCCCATCGGCACGCGGCCCGACTGGCTCACAAATGGAGTGCTTGCGGCGATACAAGCGCTGATAGAAGCACACTAAGGGCAAGGGGGACTTTATAGTAACCACGAATAACACGAATGGCCTTCGGCCACACGAATTTTTGCTTACTTAACATAGATTATTCGTGTCGGCGAAGCCGATTCGTGTATATTCGTGGTTGTTTTTTATG
>JAISIL010000173.1 GCA_031262035.1 Spirochaetaceae bacterium
CTTTTGTTCGGGCTAGTTGAAAGTTCCGCCTTCGGCGGCGTCTTGATACTCTGCCTACCGACAAAGCGATGACAGCAACTTTCAAATGCCCTCACAAAAGATTGTCCTGCTCCCCCTGCTTCATGCTGAATGTTGTAATACTGAATTACTACATGACTTTTTTGGTAACGAAGGATATGGTGCCGCCGTAGAGGTGCCAGCGGGTGTGGACGTATTCGCTGAAGGCTTCGGCTTCGCGGGTGAAGCTTGTGATGAGGCCGGGCCAGCCCATGCCGTCGCTTGTGCCTTTGACCGGGGCCTGTTCGGGAAGGTCCTGTTTGCGCCAGGAATTCATGATACGCCTTGGGGCTGTGTCGCCGAGATACCAGCCTACCGCTTCGGGCGGGCGTTCCAGGTTGTAGGCCATGAATTCATTTATCATAAGCGACTCGTCCGTGCTGTCGTAGCCTGACCAGGCCAAATAGGATTTAAGAAAGCGCTTTGCCGCCGGTTCAAGGGCTTGCCACCTTTGTGCGGCAAACTTTTGAAAATCGGCATCGACAAAATAAATACCATGGTAGCCTTCGTGCACCATAAACTGCTGCCGCAAGCGCTCGCCCGATTCCTGTGAAATTCCCAGCACTGCGCCCTTCCCTGCCTGAATCTTCCCAGTGCTTTGATTTTTTGCCTGAACAATAATGCCATTGGCAAGAAGAATTTCTTTTAAGCTTTCTTCCAAGGCCGTCAACTGAATGTTTTCGACACGGGCCTTTTCGAAAAAATTGCCAAGGTCTGCCGCATTGTAATCGTGTGCATTCCAACCATGCTTGTCCCAGACGGCAGCGACAGCAGGTATTGTTCCCCGGTAATCGCGTTTTTCGACAAAGAATGCAAGCCGGTGAAAGAGGCCCTTTAAGACATCGTAAGATGCAGTATCAATTATCAGTATATCGGGAAAGGCTTGCCAATAAAACAATTCAAAGCGGGTATCCCGCCAGGCTGCCTGGGGGTAAGTAAGAATAAGGCCGGGGTCTGAAGGCAGGGGGTCTGTCCACTTACGTGCCGGTATTGCGACTGTTTCGTTGCTTTCCGGAAAGGGGTCGGCAATAATATTGATACCCGCACCTTCATTTAGTTTTAAACCAAGGTCTGCCATTCCCAAAATAAAATCGCAGGGATAAGAGGGTGGATTATAATCAATAGTAACCTGTGCCGTTTCAATAGTAATAAAGCTCTGCACACCCTTTATATACAGTTCAAAGCCTTCAGCAAAAGCAGCAGACACTACTGAGTAAAATAAAAGTATACAAACAATGCACTTTTTCAAAGCCTGGAGTTTAGCCATCCTTTAAGGTAAAACTCAGCACTTTTTCAGGATCAATGAGTGATATATTGAGATATCCGTATATTTTCTGCACAATATTGTTGCGTTCTATTGCAAATTGGTCATCAAGAAAGTAGTAAGCATCATTGGCGTCAACCTTATAGTAGGCGCTTTTAAACACACTCAGTTCATAAACACCAATATCACCCTTATCTTTCAAGGCCTTGATTTTTTCCGACCAGATATTATACTCTTCTGTGGCAACCTTCATTTTAAAACTAACACTGTCCTTATTACGGGCATACAGTGTGCAGGTGTATTCACCATTTTGGCTACCCTGTGCACCTCCAGTGCTTGCATTCGCATCTGTAGATGCATTTGCATTTGCATCAGCACTTTGGCTGCCGCTGTTTTTATCGGGTAAAAGATAGCCGGCCGTTATGATACTACCTCCACTGCCCCTTTTCATTGTCCATGCTTCATCCCTGTTGCCGCTGGAAGGACTTATTGTATTGCTCATGATAATAGTGCCGTTTGCAGCATTCATGTCGAACATAAATACTTCGCTCTGTGCAGTATTTGTGTATAGTGGTTTATTTGCCGCTAGCTTTAGGCCGTATCGGAAAAAGCTCCCCGGAATAAAGGCTTCGTTTACAAAGGTGTCGGCATTCAGCGCCGGGCCATAATACTGTTCCTCAGGCTTTTCGGCAAAGTGGCTATAGAGAAACGAACGGGAATCGGGAAAGAGGTAATCGGTGCTATACTTTCTTATTGCAGCCTTTCCATCAACATACCCTGCATCGAGTGTGCAATCAACAATATACCATTTAGGACCGAGTTTTACCGCATTCCATGCATGATTGTTTTGTATGCCTTTTGAAGGGTCATAGCCATAGGCAGTATCTTTCAGGCAGCCATTAATCACCTTTGCCTCGATGCCTGCAATGTCGCACATCTCTTTCATCAAATTACTGTAACCGGAACAGAGCGCCATCTTCTTTTTTAATACACTTGCATAATCCTGATTATCGGTGCTGCCGGAAGAAAGCAGATCGGCGTCATAAGAAATATTATCACAAATCCAATCGTGTAGTATTTTTGTCTTTTCAAAGGGACTACTATTTTTTGCAATAAGAGCATTCACTACATCGGGAAGCGTCGTCTCGGGGGCGGTAAAGACCTGACTTATGAGCTCAACAGGAACATCGCGCACCCTGGCATTCATCTTTCCATTACGATAGGGTTCGACGCTTTTATCCGGGTTGATATACCAATTAAGACTGGTCCTGACCCGCAGGCGAAAGGTATCGTAAGCCTGCCCCTGCCCCTTTAAGGCCATCCACTTGTAAAGCTGGTCTGCATTCCCCGCACTGATTGCCGCTTGCACATCCGAGTCGTCCGGCAGAGGATCGCCCCTATTTGCCGCCACCGGGCTTGCCGTTGCGGGCCTTGTTGCCGCCGGACTTGCAGGAGAAGCCGCCGGAGCCCCCTCAGCGCTATCGGTACCCGCAGCATCCTGCGCCCAGAGCGCTACCTGCACTACCATGAAGGCAAAAACCACCAAACTGAAGATTTTTTTCATACAATTACTCCTATTATGATATTTTATTATAGCATATTAGTGAAAAAATGTCAATGAGAAATAATTGGAGTTCAGGACAAAAACATTTGCTCCTTATACAACCACGAATAACACGAATCGGCTAGGCCGACACGAATAATTTACGATAAGTAAGCAAAAATTCGTGTGATTTGCCGCAGGCAATATCATTCGTGCTATTCGTGGTTATTTTCTTTACCCAGCAAGCTTTACACGGTGCCCAGGGAGAAATCGCCTATGATTTTGTATGCAGCGCCATCTTTGACAACTTCCAGATGTCGTTCGGGGAAATATTGGGGGAGTTTTTTGGCTATGTAATTGGCGCTAATCATCATCAAATATTCTTTTTGTGCCGGGGGAATATTTGCCAAAGTTGAGGTTTTTAAAGTGATGATATAACCACGGCCTTTTTTTGAACCATATCCGGCAGTAAAATCGGGAACAGCCCTGAAAAGCCCGTCCATTTCGGGATTGCTTGTCTCCCCTCTTGCCGGCCGGTTTGGGTGCAGGGAAAAAACAGTCCCCCATTCATCTTCCAGAAAATGGTCAAGATCATGAAAAAGGGCATCAAGCCTTGCATTAAATTCCGTTGTTTTAGGATGCTCGTATGACATTGGTATTAATGTAAAGCAATGCGGGTAAAAGGTCAAGAAGTGGGGGATTGAGGTCAGTAATTAAAAGTTCAATTAAATCAAAGGAATAAATAGCCACGAACATCACAAACAGCACGAACTCGATGTTTGAAATCGTTTTTCATGCGGTCTACCTATAAATCAAATATTTTTAAAGAATTCTATAATTGCTTGCCAATCAAAGGATTGCCTGAACATATCAATAAAGGTAATTATTCCAACTATTACGAACAAAATTATTGATATTCCATCCACATTAATTGTATTAAACAATATAGCAAGCATAGCAAATATGAAATAAAAAATATTCGGCTTATTAAGCGTTAAAGCAGTAAGCTCCGGTATAAAAGCTGCTGTTAGCATAAACAATAAAATAAATGATAGCCTTGATTTTTTGCTTCCCAGAATAATATTTATAAGTTCTGAAAGCATCAGTATAGTAATAATTTGTTCATTTTTGATGCCTGTTGCTATTCCATAAGCTTTCAGTAATTCGTTAATTAAAAGAATTGCAATTACAATATAGTTTAGTATTCTGAAAACCTTATGTCGTTTCTTTTCTCCTGATTTTATAGGTTTTTTATTCTTTGCTACCAGTAGTGGTTCTTTTTCTTCTTGCAATGGTGCATTTTTCTTCTGCTCATCAGTATTTGCAGTTACAGTTTTGGTTTCTTTTTGTTTTTTACCTAATAAGCCTGTCTTAAAATTTTCCCATTTATCGGCAATCCATTTATCAGCATCGGCGCACCATTGATCAAAATTAAATTTCTTATTCTTGTTGTTGATAGTTGGTTTTAAGACAGTAGGTGAATTTTCTGGAACAATTAGTCCCTTGAAGGGAATTTTATACTCACACATCTGCTCTATTTCTTCTTTTGTTAATCTTAAAATAGGGTCCCTAAACTTAATAATTGAGTTCTTAATATGGTCTTCAGAATATGAGCCACTATGCATTACAATTTTCTTATCATATTTGTTAATTTCTTGTTGTATTGATTCATTAATACGCGAAAGCGAGATTTTTAACACTTCCATCTTTTCAGCACTATTAAGTTCATTTAACTCTGCATTATAATTGTCCACAACATTCTTAATTTGAGCAGCAATTCCTCGTGCATGAACAAACAAATCAAATTTCTCATTCTTCGAAATGTTTTCACTTTGTTGAACATGAGCCAGCACAAGGAAGTATTCCCGCATAGCATTATCAAATATTTCAAGTTTTTCCTGTGTCATATTTTCCATGATATTTATCTCCTTTCTACTTCCTTGTCCATGTTTTTGCTACAGTGCCGATATGTTGTAATACCGGAGTGCCGGTGTTTGGGTCAGTTCCTTTGTATTCAAAGGCATTTTTGTCGTAGGTTATACAATCAAGGCTTTCACGGGGAATATCTACTACATAGCCTTGAGCATCTTGCGAATTTGTGTCATACCAGGTTGCATCGCAGTAAATTGTTTTGCCGGATTTCATGGTATCGCATTCAATCCATGCATGGTTTTGTCCGGTAATTTTCCTGACTGTTTTCACATTGGGGTTTTGTTGCAATACCTTAAACAGGGTATCGCTGTAATCATCACAAACACCATACTGGTGTCCATTGTTTCGGAATTTGACTTTCAACCCATAGGCTTTTTCAAAATCATAATCGGTAACATAGGCAACCTTATGCACATCTTCTGCAATTGAGGCAAACTCAGGATCTTGCATGTTTTCTAAAAATTGTATACGCAAATCTGTATCGTATTTCATTCCCGGTGTAACAAAATAGGTTGCATCTGCACCATACCCGGTATGACCGATGCTTTCATTACTGTCATTAAAGCCATAGTCTGCAGTCCACACTTTACTGCCATTCTGCCATTTTCTATTATCAGTTAATGTTCTTTCCAGATGCACTTGCATATTCCCCTTTGGCGACCAGAAAAAATAGAAAGTAGTATTAATACCTTTTTCATTCTTCAAGTTTTTGTCCGTCGTTAATTCCTTGACAATATAATCACCGGCAGTTTGGTCAAACAATTTAATTATCGGGTCATCGACAGAAGTAATTGTAAACTTATTTTCAGTTTCCATTTTTTTATATTTCGCTATTGTATCCTCAAGCGGAATCGAAAGTGCTGGCATCCACTTTGCGGGCTTTACCAGCGATTCATCAATTACCGGGCCTGTAGGCACTTCATATACTGCATTGGATTTTGCAGATGTATTAGCAGAAGCAGCACCTGGATTAGATTTCTCACCACCCCCAGTTGCATTCCCAACAGCATTGCCGAACCTGTTTCCCAGGTCTTCAAATGCCGTAAATACACTGGCACAGGCGCTTAAGTGCAGTGTAAGCGCTAGAATAAGCATGAGAGCACTCAGGCTCATTTTGTTTTTCATTTTTTTATTACTCCTTAAATTTTAGCTATCTCAAATACAAATTTTCTCTTTTCAGGTTTTTTTTATCCTTCTATAATTAAGGCTCTCAACCATAATAATATTCAATATTACCATGTTAATGGCAAATCGTCAAGAGGTTATTTTTTTATCTCGTTCTGAATAACCTATCTCCTGTATCAGGCCCCCTGCCTTTCTGAACAGCAGGTAATTTTGAACCAATAAAACTATGCTGCGAGACACGAATGGTATATAGGTTTTTATTACCAAATAAATTGAGCGCTTTTTCTGATACAACATTTGCGGTAAAAAAAACAGGTTGTTCTTTGGGCAGTCTTTGAGCAAATTCCAAGATACCTTTTCCTGTATTAATAACCGCATCAACAATAATCAAGGGACGTTCAAGAGCCGAAGGAGAGTTTCCTTTTTCCTTTTGCCATTGTTCGTCATTGTAGTGGAAAAATAATGTGGCATTTATGCCCTGTTTTTCCATCTCATCTGCAATACCTAAACCAAAAGAAAGCCCTGCTCGCATCATAATAATCACCGTAACTTCTGAGAGAGATAAGTCCTTCTGTATACGTTGCGCAAGAAATGCACCTAATTCATAATGCGCTTTACGCAAGTTTAATCCGTTGACACCAGAATCACTTTTACAAAGGGAAATAAGCGTTTCAAGACCGACTGGATTTTCCTTTGATATATTAACGATGCTCATTCAAAAATACTCCTTTGCGTATTCACGCCCTCATACTGAAATGGACTATAAACAATCTGCGTAATGCGTGAATTATGGCTGCTTAAATACTCTTGTATATTGATATTGAGTTTTTCCTGCGCGATAATAAAACCCTTATCAGCGGTTTCTAACATGTCAATATCAACCATAGAATCACCAACCGCTATCACTTGCTTTCCCTGTTCTTGAAGCAGAGAAGTCAGCCAGTATTTTACTTCACGAGAAACAAGCAACGTGTCGTGTCCTATATTACTTCCTCCTGCTATAATTTGTGGAAAGGTAATACAAATTTGTATGAAGCGCCATGCTGCCAGAATACCCGATGTAATGCCAAAACAAAGATAATTAGCACCGTTCTTTTGTATATCGTCTATAAGGCTCTGGTTCAGGACAGCCTTCGAAGCAGCGTAAGAAGCAGCCTGGTTATAATGAGCATAATCCATTGACGCGTAAAGTTTAGCAGCACGAAAAAATTGATAGAGGGAATATCGTTCGCCTCTGAATATGTCTTTTAAAGCGCTTTTCCCAATGCCTAGTTTTTCACAAAAGCTGTATGTTGTATCGTTATTTGAAAGAGTGCGGTCACAGTCCAGAAGAATCACTTTTTTATATCTGTCAACAAGGCGCTGGTTTGACCTGAGCATTTCCTGCGCTATACTGCGAGCATTGAGGCTCATGTGATATTTGTTGAGTAAAAGTGTTTCAAAATATGCGAGAGAGTCCTCAATATTATTATCAAGTACAACAAACTCTTTGCCATGTTCGTAACAGGCTTTCCGCAAGCCGTTTATCTCAAAGTTTTTCCATGCATCAATTTTTTCTTCGCTCATAAACGCAACATCTTTTTTTATTGCGTCCATGCTAGCGTGTTTTAGAATATCTTTTGACATCACATCAAGATAGAAAAATATATCATAGACTTCAGCGTCTTTTTCAGTAAACGCGATTTCGTAAATATTATCCCGGTAAAAAGCATAATGACCATCAACAATAATATTTTTATAGCCGTCATTTATTTTATTTAATTCATCGCAAAATGCAAGCCGGAGCGTGTTTTTCTGTGTCTCATTAATCTTTTTGATGGGCAACTTGTATTTTTGTTGAGACAGTTTCTTCAGAATAGACGAACCGTCAATATGCTCCAAAGTATTTATACATAACGCGTTGAGATGCTTGACAAGAATATCAATAAAATAATTCTTCCCTGCTCGAGAAACGCCGTAGAGGACAATTTTCACTTTTGAATCTCCTTTTTGACAATATACATATCATAATAACAAGCGCCATTCTGAGTAGGCCTTAATTTCTGAATCATTGTTTTTTCGTGTAATGCAAGAGGGGTATCATATTCGCCCAGTTTATACGTTTCATTTTTATAAAAACGCCCGCAGGGATAAATGCCTTGCGCTGTAATAAAAATATTGGTACGCCCCACTCCGCAGAGTCGTCCATATTTCTGGCAATCATAGTGTTTCTCTTTTATGCTTTGACGAAAAACAATCGCACCGTCTTTTGCTATGTAATCAAGAAAATCAAGGTAGTCTTGATGACTAATTGTCAAATTCGAGTCATCACAATCAAATATTTCTGAAAAGTTTATATGATTCAAATCGTTTGCCTTAAAGAAAGCCAGAGTATTCTCTTTGTTGTTAATTGTTTGTCTGTTGACCGTGCAATTTATACGCGGATATTCCCCTAAAACTTTTTTATACAAAGCAATAGCAGCCATAACCTTATCAAAGGCCATTCTGCCATAATTATGTAATTCTTCGTAACCGTCAAGTGAGAAATTAAGTGCTATACGGTCTCTATGGATAAGAAAAAAATCTAGTATTGCTTCTGTAACAAGCGTCCCATTTGTAATGGTATAAAAGGAGAGTAGCTGCGCATGATCATTTTGTTCCGCCCATTCCACAATGTATTTAAGCAGGTCAAAACTCAAAAGCGGCTCACCCGCGCCAACAAGTCCGATTTTGAACACGGGTAGACTTAGTGTGCTACTATAATCCACAATATTCTCAAGGATAGCTTTTGCGCTTTCTTCATTCAACGCTGGACTATCTACGATATAGCCCGACCGCTGAAAATAGCAGTAACGGCAGTGAAGGTTGCATATATTATTGAGAGAAATACAGGCGCGGTCAATCACTTTGTCGCCTCTTTCTCTCTGTCCTTAAAAAGTTTATACAGTTCATCGCTGCCTTTTTTGTGCGGGGTAATATATTCAATAGCCTTTTTGTGGTCGCGTGAACGAATATTCATATCAGTTCCATCAATTAGCAAGGCCGCCGCTTCAGGAACACCGCGTATGCAGGCTTTAGTAAGCGCCGTGTATCCATTACTATCGGTCTGGTTCAAGTTTGCGCCTTGTTCTATTAAATAGGTAAGCCCTTCAATAAAACCATGCCAAGCGCACACCATGAGCGGCGTATTACCATAATTATTGTGTGATTTTTCATTATACTCGCTTCCTTTGTCAATATCAGCTCCTGCCTCAACTAGTTTTTTCATTAGAGAGAGATTCTGCTTTTGTGCCGCATGGAGAAGAGGTGTAAAATGATACTTGTAGTTATCAGGTTCATCAAGATTTACAGGACACTTTTCAATAATATAATAAATGACAGTATCCTGTCTGGTACAAATTGCCTGAATAAGCGGTGTGTATCCTGTTTCCGGGTCACAGTAGTTGATGTCTATTGTGGGGTCAAAAGACATGTCTGGTTTGAAATGATGGTTTTTAATGGTGGCGAAAAACTCCTGAGTTTTTGCCATATCAAAAGACTCGCTGTCATAGAAAAATTTTTTGAGGTATTCATTGTAATTCAAGAGAAAAAGATTTCCTCGCTGATTTCTGACAAGATACGAAAACCATATATCATGCGCAAACATATACACTTTATCGCTAAAATCGGCATCAGCACGTTCAAGTGCAATACGGGCGATTTTCTCATCATCCTTAAGGTTTTTATCGCCTTTGAATTCAGGTGTGAAAAGATTTTTGGGCATTACCTGCCGCAATTCATCAACCTTATTCATAATAAGCGCCGCCCTCTTTTTAACCGAAGGTTTCTGCGCATGCTCCTTCTGATAATTGAGTTCATCAATAACCACACGCGGTACAATAACCTCATCAAATTTCTCCAGCAGTTCCGCAAGAATAGCAGGCCGTTTATGAAGCATTGAGGTGTCAACCACAATTACATTCTTTCCACTGCCGCCTCTGCTGACAAGTGCATCAAGAGAAACATGAAAGATTTGTCCCAGTTTCACAAACTGACTCAAAGAAGGTTCACTCACTCCCCGTTCCCAGTTTGACACAACAGGACGCACAACGCCGATTTGAGTTGCAATATCATCCTGAGATAAATCCTGTTCCTTCCGCAGGCGCTTAATATTAGATCTAAGTGCATCCAAAACTGCCATTTGTTTCATTCTTTTTCCTTAATTATACCACCATACGTTACAAAACGACGCTGCCAAATCACAATAATTTACCAGCGTCGTTTAAACCTACTATTTACCCTTGCGTGGTGGTGCGTTTCCCCGGCCATCGCCGGAAGCATGCCTAGGCTGTTTACTGGGAAGATTATTACCCGGCTTAGTTGGTGTTACTGGTCCGCGTTTTGAGCCACCAGCTGGTTTTGATTTTGCCATACCTTTTACCTCCTTTTACTAATTTAATTACATTTTATAAAAAAATGATTTTCCTGTCAAGCACTTATGAATAAAATTTTTTCATTTTATTCATTTTAACAATAATAAATAATAGATATGTAATATTATGTTACATGCGTAATAATTCCTTACATCGTAGTAACACAGATTGACGGAATAGGATATGTATAGACAACTACAGGCTCGAATTTCAAGCCTGTAGCCATCGGATATTCGTTACTACACTTGATTCATGCCATCTTTCATGGTGAAACTGAGAATCTCTTCACCTTCGTCGGTAGACACTCCCAAAAGATTGTAGATTCTTAATACAGTATTATTGCGTTCTGTTGCAAACTGGTCATCAAGGAAATAGTAGGCGTCATTTGCACCTACTTTGTAATAGGCACTTTTGAATATACTCAGTTCATAGATAGTAATCTCGCCATCATCTTTCAATGCCTTTATTTTATCAGACCAGTCTTTATATTCGGAAGATGATACCTTCCATTTATAACTGACACTATCTTTGACACGGGCAGAAAGCGAACAGGTATATTCTCCACTTGAATTGCTTTGTGCAGAATTTGCTGTTTGTCCCTGTTCGCTTTGTTGGTCATTTTGTTGTGCCGTATTTTCATCGGGTAAAAGATAGCCTGCTGTGATTAAACTTGCACCTGCGCCGCTTCGTTTCAGTACCCAAGCTTCATCGCTATTCCCGGTAGAAGGGCTGATTGTATTTGTTACAGTGATATTATTATTTGATGTCATCATATCAAAAATAAATACATCATTGAATATCGTATTTGTGTATAGCGGTTTATTAGTGGCTAGCATTAAGCCATAACGGAAGAAGGCTCCAGGAATAAATACTTCGGCAACAAAGGTATCTGCTGTAAGTGCCGGGCCATAATACTGTTCTTCTGCCTTTTCTGCAAAATGGCTGTAAAGAAAGGCGCGAGAATTAAGAAAGAGATAATCGGTATTATATTTCTTTATCGCTGTCTTCTCATCAAGATAACCTTGGTCAAGAGTGCAATCCACAAGATACCATTTTTCCCCAAGCTTTACCGAATTCCAGGCATGATTGGTCTGTGCACCCTTTGCCGGGTCATAACCATAGGCTGCGTCTTTCAGGCAGCCATTAATCACCTTGGCTTCAATACCTGCCAAGTCGCACATCTGTTTCATCAGGTTACTAAAACCGGAACAAACACCCATTTTCTTTTTCAGAACACTGATATAATCCTGATTAGTTATATTTCCTGAAAACAGCATATCGGCATCGTAGGTGATATTATCACAAATCCAATCGTGCAGTATCTTCGTTTTTTCAAAAATGTTATTGTTTTTTGCAAGAAGAACATTGACTACTTCAGGGAGCATCGCTTCGGGGTCAGTAAAAACCTGGCTTGACAGAGTAACCGGAACCTCACGAACTTTTGAATTCATTTTTCCATTGCGGTATGCATCAGGAGTCCTGTCAAGACCGGTATACCAATTTAAAGCGGCGGCAGCCTTCGAGCGAAATTCATCATAACTCTGCCCCCGCCCTTTCATGACCGTCCACTTATAAAGTTGGTCTGCATTTCCATTACTGATTGCCTGTTGCAATTCAGAATCCGCAGGCAAAGCATCTTTTTGTTCACCTGATTTTGCTTGTTCTGATGGTGCTGTTACCGGAGACGCTTCAGTCTGTTCGGTGTTCCCTGCGTTTGACGTATCCTGTGCCCATACTGATGTTTGAAAGAGCATGAGAGCAAGGATTACCATTGTCAAAAATCTTTTCATAATTTTCCTCCTATTATGAAATTTATACTGGCCATTAGCCATAATAATACTCAATTATATCATGCTATCAACAAATTGTCAAGCATATTTTTCCGTATTATTATAAAATATGAGTTTACGGGAGGTTTTTATTTCCAACCTTCGCTCTTTCAGGCGGAAGGCAAAGGTTTCGCAGATGAGGCTTGCCGAAATGGTAGGAAGCTCGGCCAGTTATATTGGCGAAATCGAGATTGGCAGAAAATTTCCCTCTGTTGAATTAATCGAAAAGATAGCTCTGGCCCTGAATATCGAGCCTCATTCACTCTTTATCGAAGAAAAAGCTGAGAAAAGCCTGAGAGTCCTAGGCCTTTTTGCCCAGTTGGACAATGAAACCAAGGCAGACCTTGTTGAAATGTTTGGCCATACCATTCAGAAGAGCTTGAAAAAAGTATTATTCGAGCCGCCGGATTGCACAATCACCGAAACCCGATAACCCGCCTTGCTTCCGGCGGCCACCATAGAAACTTGAGGTCACAAATTGTGACCTCTAAGAATCGCTACATTCTACCCCAGGGCAAAATCATTTAACTTTATAGTAACCACGAATACTATATGATATTTATATCAAAAGGGGTATCCTGTATTCGACGGAATACGGGAGCCGGCGCCGATTGGTAGTGCGGGGGAAGGAACGCTTTATTTGAGGT
>JAISIL010000107.1 GCA_031262035.1 Spirochaetaceae bacterium
ACCAGTCCTGAAATAGAGCCGGGTTCAGGCAGAGGAGGTTCCGGAGGAGCTTCTACTTTTACCGGCTCCGAGACCAGACTGCCTGAAAAGTCATCGTCTCTTACCTCAACATAGATGAACTTCCCGATATAATCCCCTGTAGTGGGAATCTTAAAGGTCATTTCATTACCCTTTTCTTCTATTGCCATCCAATCTTCCGGCTTTATATCTTCCGGGCTGTCCGCAACGATATTCGAGCAAAACCATTGGTAGTTTCCTGGCTTCACCCCATAGTCTATTCCGGATATATCGGTCATCACCAGATCGCTCGGTTTAATGCCGGAAGCGGGGCTAATCGAAATGGAGCCGCTGAGCAGGGGCTTTTCGCCGATGCTGTCCAGAAGAGGGACGCAGCTATAGGTGATAAGCATTACTGAAAGAGAAAGCATTGCATAACCAATAATCTTCTGTTTCTTCATCTTCTTATCTCCCCTACTGCCACTTTACATCATCAGGTGTATTATTGCTGACGGTGCAGCCATTCTGGTTGAAAATGCCTTTGTTCTGGATGATGTATATGCCGCCGCCGCCCTGGGTCCCCGCATTGTTGCCGGTGATTTCTGCGCTGCCCTCCATGGTTATAGTGCCCGTGCGCTCGTTGTATATGCCGCCGCCCTGGGCCGTCGCAGTGTTGCTTCTGATTACTGCGCTTCCCGACATTTCTACGGTAGAAGTATAATTAAGATATATGCCGCCGCCCAGGGCCGCATTGTTGCCGCTGATTTCTGCGCTGCGCTCCATGGTTACTGTAGTACCACTACCAGCAGCATATATGCCGCCGCCTTTTCCCACCGCCCTGTTGTTGGTGATTCGTGCGTTGCCCGACATGTTTATTGTGTTCTGGGTGGCAGTGTATATGCCGCCACCGTTATTTTTCGTAGTGTTATCGCTGATTGTTGCGTCGCCCGACATGGTTATCGTGGCGTTGGCGTTAGAACAATGTACGCCACCACCGTAAGAGCTTTTTGTGGCATTGTGGCTGATTGTGCCGCCTAACATGTCTAATGGTCCATAGAGACTGATGCCGCTGGCGAGAGTGCTGTAGTTTCCGGTAATAAGCACCCCCTCGTTCATGGTGAGCTTGCAATTCAAGCCGACAGTAACCACAGCCTTGTTGTTGTCCGGGTTTGTGCCGGCGGGCGGGACATGGTCGTTGTTCAGTTGCTTCTCAAACAATTCATAGCATATGCCGGAGCAGTCCGTGACCGGGCAGTTAGAGTCTCCCGTGTGGCTGCTATCGCAGATCCCTTCCAGGGTTAGATTCCCCTCGAGGGACAGGTTGATGTAGGCTTTGGGCGACCCTGAGGTTTTACCCAGGGTGAAGATGCTGCCTCTCGCAGTAAGACTGATATTCACTCTCTCGTTGGCCGAGTCCGGGCCTTTTATCTTGATGTTCAGAGCATAGTTCCCCTGGGCGCCTACGATGTTTGGGTACTCGACGTCTTCGGTGGTGTTCGATGTTGTGGTCCCCAGGGTCTGCGGGCCGATATCCATGTTGTTATCGAGGGTGATGGTGAATGTCCGTGCTGCAAGGGGTAGACTATTAGATGTTACCGCATAGCCGTCCATCGTATACGATTGTGCAGTAGTATTAAGCCAGTTAAGGCAGGCTGTAAGGGCGCTGGCAGAAGTAACAGGTACGGTACCCGTGTATTCCACGCCGCCTATCCATTCGCTTAAATTTGCGGGGGCCTGAAGTTCCTCAGTGGTCTTTACCTTGAACGGCCCCTGAACGATCCTTTGTGCATACACCGCTCCCCTGAGGGTGCCGGTCGATTCCTTCACTTCCACACGGATGATGTCGCTCAGGTCGGCACTAGTAACTTCAAGCGTATCACTTGTTTCTCCCGTTATCTCTGTCCAAGTCGTACCCCCCGACGAGGCGTCCATTTTGAACCAAGTAAAGCTTGGACTGAAACCCTCGGGATTTCCCGCTTCTCCGTATATCACAGCGCTGGTGTCAGCTTTGAGAGTCGCTGTATCAACCGCCTCTTCTGTGTCGGCCTGCTGCTTGGAAATAACAACCTTGCCTGTAATAAATGCTTCAATGCGCTCGCTGTATATCTTTTCGGCAAAGACCGCTCCCTTAAGCGGGGAAGCCGTTACCTTCACCCGGATAATGCAATCGAGATATGCAGAATCCAAAGGAAGCGTGTCGCCGCTTTCATCGGCAGTCAGAGGACCTTTTAATGGACTAAAATTGCCGTCCCCTTGGTTATCTTTATACCAGATAAAGCTGGGAACAAAGCCTTCGGGGTTTCCTTCGGCTTCAAAGTCCAGCCCGCTTATGTCGGCAACAAAAGAGCTGCCTGAGCTGTCGTGTGTAATAATAACTTCCCCCGAAATATAGCCGGGTTCCGGAACTGGAGGCTCTGGAGGCTTGGCATATAACTTTTCCGCATACACCGCACCCTTTAGAGTGCCGCTAGACTCTTTTACTTCCACACGAATGATGCAGTCGAGATATTTATCTTTCAGGGGGAGCGTATCCCCGCCATCAGCCGCGGTTAAGGGGCCTTTTAAGGGGTTTGCTAGATCAAAATTCCGGTCACCCTTGTTATCGATATACCAGGTGAAACTCGCTGTCATATCGTCGCCTTCGTCCCCATAAAAGACCCCGCTTGTGTCAGCTATAAAAAAACCGCCTGAGCTGTCGTGTGTAATAATAACCTCCCCCGAAATATAGCCGGGTTCAGGATCTGGGGGCTCCGGAGGCTTGGTATATAACTTTTCCGCATACACCGCACCCTTTAGAGTGCCGCTAGACTCTTTTACTTCCACCTGAATGATGCAGTCAAGATATTCATCTTTCAGGGAGAGCGTATCCCCGCCATCAGCCGCGGTTAAGGGGCCTTTTAAGGGGTTTGCTAGATCAAAATTCCGGTCACCCTTGTTATCGATATACCAGGTAAAGCTGGGAAGGAGGCCCTCGGGGTTTCCTTCGGCTCCGAAGTCCACTCCGCTTATATCAGCAACAAAAGAGCCGCCTGAGCTGTCGTGTGTAATAATAACTTCCCCCGTAATATAGCCGGGTATTGGCTCAGGCGAATCAGAACTCCTTATCATCACAGCCGGGGATATAATGCTGCCGTTAAAGGCAGGGTCTGTTACCACAACAAAGAGAAACTTTCCGGTATAATCTCCTCCGACAGGAATTTGAAAGGCTATCTCGGTAGCCCCTTCTATTGCTTTGTAGTTTCCTTCGTCTAGATCCGCCTGACTGTCCGCATAATACCATTGGTAATTCTTCGGCTTAATCTGATACTTTATTTCGGATATATCCGCTCTTACTACCTCACCCGGAATGATATTGCTGTAAGGAATAATCGTAATGAAGCCATCCAAAGGGAGCTTTTCGCCAATATTTCCCAGAGGCATGCAACTATAAACGATGCAGAGCACCGCAACGAGAGTTCCCGTAAAAAGTATAAGATGCCTCTTCCTTTCCACTTTTCCATCTCCTTTTTAATATCATCGGTGTTCTCCATAATAAGCTTAAGCGCCAGAATGATCTTTTTTCTTTATATACAATATACCACTTTTTTTCGGAAAAGTCAAATTTTTTTCTTCTTTTTGTTTTTTCCTTTTTTTACCCCCCACTTGACAGTTTTTTGTAATTTTATTAAAATAGGATTGACACTTTAGAATGGAGAATGGGAGGGTCGTTAAAGACCCTTTTTTTATAGCTATGAAATGGACGCTGGCAAAGGTTGACCCTTTAAAAGACTCACTTGCCAAGGTGATTGGCGGTTTGGGCATGGTCTTGTTTGATATGTCTGTCAGCCGGACAAGGGGCTCCACCCAGGTGCGGCTTGCAGTTGGTTTTCCCCCATGCGGCGAGGGCGAAGAGGAACGGAATGTAGGCCTGAACGACTGTGCCCGTGTTCACCGTGCCGTAGTGCCCCGCCTGGATTTAGCGCTGGGCGTCGAAACGGACTACAGCCTGGAGGTATCGTCCCCGGGAATAGACCGGCCTATAAAGGACGGCAATGAAATGCCCCTGTATGTAGGCAGGCGGATACGGGTTTATGTGGTGGATGCCTGGGTTCCGGGCCTTTTAAAAGAGGCAAGCGAAAGAGGGCTTGTCATAGAAGATGAAAATGGGCTACAATCGTATACTTACGATGATATTGCAAAAGCCAAATATATTGGAGGATAGATAAGGTGGCAAAGGATATTTCTGATGCAGTCAGGGCGCTCAGAGAAGAGCGTAATTTAAGCGATGAACTCATTTACAAAGCGGTTCAGGATACTCTGATATCAGCCTACAAGAAGAAGTTTGACAAGAAGGAAAAGCCGGCGGACAATGGAGTCGTTCGTATCGACGATAACATGGTAACAATGTATGCCCAAAAGACCATTGTCGATGAAGTTGACGACCCGGTTTTCGAAATCAGTCTTGAAGAAGCCCAGGGCTTTGACCCCGAAGCGGAAGAAGGCGATGAACTTCTTATCGAGATTAACCCCGAAAGCTTTGAGCGGGCGGCAGTGCAGTCTGCAAAATTTACCGCACGAAACGACTTCCGCGACCTTACAAAAGATAGTTTATATGCCGAATTCAAGGATAAAGAGGGCGAAATCATCATTGGTTATTACCAGCGGGAACGAAACGGCAATATTTATGTCGATTTAGGCAAGGTCGAAGGCATTTTGCCCAAGAAATATCAGTCTCCACGGGAAAGTTACAAGGTAAATGACCGTATCAAGGCCCTGATTGTCAGTGTCGAGAAGCAGGGCAGCCTTCAAATTGTTCTTTCCCGCACTCACACGGACTTTGTCCGGGCAATTTTTGAGCTTGAAGTTCCCGAAATCTACGATAAAACCGTGGAAATTCACAAAATTGTTCGCGAAGCAGGCTATCGCACAAAGCTTGCCGTATATTCAAACCGCGAAGATGTCGACCCGGTGGGCGCCTGTGTAGGCCTTAAGGGCGTTCGTATTCAGGCGGTAATCCGCGAGCTTGAAGGCGAAAAAATCGATGTCTTTAAATACGAAATCGACCCGCGCCGCTTTATCAAAAATGCTCTTTCGCCTGCCGAGGTCAAAGAAGTCATCATTCTTGATGAAACGAAGCGCCATGCGCTGGCTGTTGTGCAGGATAGCCAGCTTTCGCTGGCAATTGGCAAGCAGGGCCTGAATGTCCGCCTCGCCAACCGGCTCTGCGACTGGAATATCGATGTCAAGACCGAAGCGCAGTTCCAGGAGATGGATATTGCAAGCGAATCGAGGCGGCAGGTCTCCGAGCTCTTTGGCGATATGGGCGATGAAATTTCTCGTATTTCCGAGTTGCCAGGCGTCGATTTGGAACTGGCTGTCTCTCTTCAGGATGCGGGCATTGATTATATCGAAGATTATCTTGCCGCAGGCGAGGAAGAATTGCTTAAAATCAATGGCGTCAGCGAAAAATCTCTTGATATTTTGCAGAAACTTATCGAAGAATATGTCGAAATTGTAGAAGACGAAGAAGAACTTGCAGAAGAAGAAAGAGAAGAAGAGGAAGATGATGAAATAATGGAAGAAGCGGAAGCGGAAGCCGACGAAGAAGAAGATGAAGAAGAGGAAGTTTTTGAATGTCCTGAATGTGGCGCGCCCATCACTTTGGATATGACTCATTGTCCGAACTGCGGTGTAGAACTTAGTTTTGAATTTGAAGATGGAGAATAAATGGCGAAAGAGAAAAAAGAAGAACAAAAAGAGAAACCAAAGGTAGAACTCATTAAGCGGAAGCATGAAACGGCTTCCGAGTCTCCGGCTGCGCCCGGGCCGGTGGAAGGTGAAAAGCGCAAGGTTGTTATTATAAAGAAGAAACCTGTCGCTGTAAAACCTGCCGCCGAGGCAAAACCGGCTGTAGAAGAGGCTGTTCATAAACCGGCAAAACCAAGGGTTGTTATCAGCGCTAAACCTGTTGAAGAAAAACCTGTGGTGGAAGCAAAACACGAAGAAAAGCCAAAAGATAAAAAAGTCCCGCATGCCAAGCCGCATACAGAGGAACAAGAAGCCAAAGAAGCGCCAAAACCAAGGGAACAGAGCGAAAAAACCAATACAAAACCCGAAAGGCCGACGGATATTATTAAGACCCATAGCACAAGCGGGGAAAGCAGGCGGGCTTCGGGTCAGGTATTAAGTTATACCGGCACCGCACGGCCTGCAGCAAGCGCCGGAAGGGTGGGCGGCCATCTGGTGGGCGCTAAACCCGGGCCAAGGCATCACCGGCAGGGCGAAGGCGGCGAACGAAACCGCAGTGGCTCAGGCGAAAGAACCGGCTTCCAAAGACGGGAAGGCGGTTACCGGGGTGGTGAACGCCGTAGTGGTCAAGGCGGCCAGGGTGGACAGCAGGGGATTATCCCCCGAACCCAGGGGCTTGGGCAGCGAACGCAAGGCTTTAGGCCGGGCGGACAAGCAGGAAGGCCCGGACAGGGCGGCAGACCAGGCGGCTTTGGAGCCAGGCCTGGTTTTACACGGCCGGGAATGGCCCCGCCTCCACCTACAGACGCCGGTAAACAGAAAAAGTCATTTAAGACAAAGAAGAATGTCTACCAGCGAAAAGAAGAAGAAATGGAGGAAAAACTCCTTCAGACAAAGAAAAAGATTTCCCATGTGGCAAACCCTGTGCCTAAGTCCATTGACATAATGGATGGCGTTACTGTTGCCGAACTTGCACGCAAAATGAACCTGAAAGCATCTGACCTTATAACAAAACTCATGAGCATGGGGCAGATGGTTACCATTAATCAGCAGATTGATGCAGACACAGCGGCTATTTTGGCGGCAGAATATGGGGCAGAGGTAAAAATTATCAGCCTTTACGATGAAACAGTTATCGAAAATGCTTCAGATGAAGGCGCAGACATGCTTCCCCGGCCGCCTGTGGTTACCGTTATGGGCCATGTCGACCATGGTAAGACCAAATTGCTCGATGCCATCCGCAGTGCCGATGTTGTTTCCGGTGAATTTGGCGGAATTACCCAGCATATTGGCGCCTATACCGTTGAAACGCCCCAGGGAAAGATAACCTTTCTTGATACACCGGGCCATGAAGCTTTTACCAGAATGCGTGCCCGTGGCGCACAGGTTACAGACATTGTCGTGTTGGTTGTTGCTGCAGATGACGGCGTTATGCCCCAAACAATAGAAGCAATCAACCATGCCCGCGATGCCGAAGTGCCCATCATTGTTGCGGTGAATAAAATCGATAAACCTGAAGCAAACTCCGACCGGGTAAAAACACAGCTTTCTGAACTTGGTTTGCAGCCCGAAGAATGGGGCGGCGAAACAATGTTTATCGAAATATCAGCCTTGAAAAAACAGGGTATCGATAAGCTTATTGATGCAATTCTTCTTGAAGCAGAAATGCTTGACCTTAAGGCAAATTACCATTGCCGTGCCGACGGAAAAATCCTTGAAGCCCGTGTCGACCCGGGCCGTGGTATAGTTGCTACCGTTATGGTAGAACGTGGCACCCTTTGTGTCGGCGACCCCTTTGTTGCCGGCGTGTGGGCAGGCCGTGTGCGTGCCCTGTTTAACGATAAGGGCGAGCGTGTTGAAGAAGCAACACCGGCCACGCCTGTTGAGGTGCTTGGTTTTGAAGGCGGCCCCAATGCAGGTGAACCTTTCCAGGTTGTAGAAGACGATAAATATGCCCGTGAAATTTCCGGTAAGCGCCAGGAGCTGAAACGCTTTGAAGACGCCAAGAACAAGCGGAAAATTACCCTTGATAACCTTTCCGATGCAATTAGCGATGGCGATATTCAGGAACTGAAGGTTATTATTAAGGCCGATGTGCAAGGTTCTGCCGAGGCCCTCCGTTCCAGCCTGGAAAAACTGTCTACCAAAGAGGTCCGGGTGCGGGTCATTCAGGCGTTGCCCGGTGCTATTAACGAAGGGGATGTCGACCTTGCCATTGCGTCCGGAGCGATTATCATCGGCTTTAATGTCCGGCCGGTGCCCAAGGCCAAGCTGCTTGCCGATAGCGAAAAGGTAGATGTCCGCCGTTACAATGTTATTTACAAGGCGGTAGAAGAAATACAGCAGGCAATGGAAGGCATGTTAAAGCCCGACCTTAAAGAAGAAACCATTGGCACAGTAGAAGTGCGGCAGGTGTTTAAGGTGCCGAAGATTGGCAACATTGCAGGCTGCTATGTCCTTAGCGGCATGGTTAAGCGTTCGGCCTCGGTGCATGTTATGCGTGAAGATATCGAGATACACACCGGCCCAATTTCCAGCCTTCGCCGTATTAAAGATGATGTCCGGGAAGTACAATCCGGCTTCGAATGCGGCATCGGCCTTGACGGCTTTGATGACATTAAAGAAGGCGACCAGTTCGAGGTCTTCGAGATGGTCGAAGTGGCGAGAAAACTCAGCTCAAATAAGGGGGAATAAGTCTCACGCGGAGACGCGGGGAGCGCGGGGTTATTGTAAGAAATCAAATCCAACCCTCTGCGTCTCCGCGCCTCCGCGTGAGCTTTTTATTATGTCAGCTATCATTATAGATGGAAAAGCCATTGCTTTAAAAACACGCCTTGATGCTGCTGAGAAGGCTAAGCGTCTTTCGGTGATGCCTACACTGGCGGTGGTGCTGGTGGGGGAGAATCCGGCTAGTTTATCTTATGTTACCGGCAAGGAGAAGGCGCTTAGTGAAGCAGGCATGGGGAGCAGGGATATTCGTTTGCCTGCCGATACTACAGAAGATGCATTGCTTAAACTTATTGCAGACCTTAATGCCGATGCCACTGTGCATGGCATTTTGGTGCAGTTGCCGCTCCCAAGGCACATAAACGAAGAGCATATTATCGAGGCAATTGACCCCAAAAAGGATGTGGATGGCTTTCATCCGGTGAATATGGGAAAGCTGGTGCTTGGCGAGGATTGTTTTATTCCCTGCACGCCCCACGGTATAGTGGTCTTGCTCAAAGAAATCGGCATTGAGACAAAGGGCAAGCATGCGGTGATTGTCGGCCGTTCCAATATTGTGGGGAAGCCGCTTCTTAATTTACTTATTCGAAAAAACATAAACGCAACGGTGACCCTTTGCCATACCGGCACACAAAACCTGCCTTCTTATACCCGGCAGGCGGATATCCTTATTGCAGCGGCAGGCAGCCCGGGGCTTATTTCAGGCGACATGATAAAAGAAGGCGCTGTGGTGATTGATGTTGGGGTAAACCGTGTTGAAGACGCCACAGCAAAAAAAGGCTTCAGACTAAAAGGTGATGTTCTTTTTGATGAAGCTGTAGAAAAAGCTTCTTACATAACCCCTGTTCCCGGCGGGGTAGGGCCGATGACTATTGCAATGCTCTTGCAAAATGTCGTTCAGGCTGCTATACTATAAGTATGAGTGATTATAATTATTATCCTGAAAAAGTAGATTATGTTCCAAGAGATGTGCTGGCAAAACAGGGAATCCGTGGCGTCGGGGGCATTATTGGCAGTATTGCCATTCAGGTGCTTGCTGCCCTGCCCTCGATTGTAGGCCTCATTGGCGGTGCTGTGGTTGGTGTTTTAGGTATTGGCGCCCTGGTATCCAAAGATCCTACCGATAGAAAGGTCGGGCTTGTAGTAACAGCGGCCGGAGCCTTAACCATGCTGGCCAAGATGCCTTTTATACCTTTTATCCGGCCGCTTGCAGGAAGCCTTTTAGGTATTGGTGCTCTTGGCCTTCTTGCTATGGGAATCTGGAATGGTCTTAAATTTATCCGGGGCCTTATTAAAAACCGCCGCTAAGAGGACTACTCTCCGGTGAAGTATTTTTTTGAAACCTACGGCTGTCAAATGAACATTGCCGAATCTGCGGCAATGGAAATAGTGCTAAAAGAAAGAGGCTGGGAAGCAGCCCATTGCTCTATTGCCGACGGAACAGCACCCGGCGATGCAAACTTAGTCATAATTAACACCTGCGCCGTCCGTGCCACAGCAGAACAAAGAGTCATGGGAAGGATTGCAGAGTATGCGGCTATCAAAAAGAGGGTGGTTTCGACAAGCTCAACCACCGGGTCGGCGTCGGTGGTTGAGCCTGTCGAAACCACCTTACCTCCAAAGCACGGTTTTACCCTCCTGGTTGCAGGCTGTATGGCGAGCAGGTTGGGGGAGGGGTTAAAAGAAAAAGCTCCGGTGGTAGATTATGTAATGGGAACCGATTCACGGGTTCTTTTTGCAGAGATATTAGGGCAAATAGAACAAGGCTTGCCTGCACCGGCCAACGGTATCTTTCAATCGCATGAGGAAAAACCGGTATTTTCATTTTCCGAATTGCATTATGAGAATGAGAGCCCTTACAAGGCCTTTGTGCCGATAATGCATGGCTGTAATAATTTTTGTTCGTATTGCATTGTTCCCTATGTCCGTGGCAGAGAAGTTTCCCGTAGTCCTGGGTCTATATTGGATGAACTGCATGTTTTAGCCGAAAAAGGGGTCTGCGAAGTAACACTCCTTGGTCAAAATGTTAATTCCTATTGCCGGGAATGGAATGATGCAAGTGATTTCCCCTCTTTGTTGGTAAAAATTGCAGAGGCACTTGAGGGGACATCAATTAAAAGGTTGCGTTTTATTTCAAGCCATCCCAAGGATTTATCCGATGAGACTATTGCGGTCCTGGCAAGGTATTCGATCTTTTGCAGGAGCCTTCATCTGCCGGTGCAGCATGGGTCGAATAGAATCCTTGCAGCAATGAACCGGCATTATACAGGGGAAGATTATTTGGCGCTAGTAAAAAAGCTCCGCACTGCAATGCCTGACATCAATCTGACTACGGACATTCTTATAGGCTTTCCCGGCGAAACCGAGGAGGATGTGCAGGAAACGCTGGCCTTAATGGAAGAAGTCCGTTTTGGAAGCGCCTTTATGTATCACTATAACCCCCGTGAAGGCACTGCGGCTTATGCATTGGAAGGGCGTATTCCCGATGCAGTAAAAAAGGAGCGGCTTGGGCGTATCATTGCCTTGCAAAAAAGGCATACCCAGGAGCACTTGCGACAAAGGCTTGATAAATCGAAAAATGGCTCAAGAGAAAATGTTTTAATAGAAGGAATTTCGAAGGAAAATGCCGATGAATTAATAGGAAGGCTTGATAGCGAAGAA
>JAISIL010000125.1 GCA_031262035.1 Spirochaetaceae bacterium
TGACAGTTATGGCGGATATATTAATCAGTGATTTGTTTGGCTTCAACAAGTTGCGTGAATCTTATCCTGATAGACGAATCAAATTACGTTTTAACACATCGTGGAATACGAATAATCGGCAAGGACACCGAATGCGTCGTGACTTCTTTCAAATGTATGCGAATCATGAGGAGATTTTTGAACCTTGGATTCTGTCACAAGCGAAGTCGCGAAATCGAGATGATGACATTACGTTTCAATTTATTGAAGTGCAGCCACATCGATGGTTGTTTGTTGGTGCTTACGTCATTCTGGCGAAGGATGCTTTAGTGGCCCGTGATCCAATTGCAGATTACGATGAGATTCCATATGCCCGGGCTGAAAAATTACCACAGTATGAAGCGTTTGAAGGCAGGGCTATATTTGATTGGAAAAATAAAAATCAAGTGTGGCGGTATGTGAGCCCAGACATCGTTGATAATGTGCCGTTATTTGAAATTTTGTCAGAACCAATCTTGAATCGAACACATCAATTTCCAGGTTTTGAAAATGTGAATGTGGATTACCAAACGCTTCAGAGTGAATTGACGAGTGTAGCTTGGCAAACTGCGTTATCGAGTGTTTACGGTGTGTATTTAATAACCGACAATCGTACTGGTCGACATTATGTTGGATCGGCGACTGGAGCTGGTGGCATATTGTCGCGCTGGCAAACATATCTCGCAAAAGGGTATGACCCGGAAGAAGAGAACAGCAAAGACTATCCAAATCGCTGGCTGAATGAGTTGGTGCAAAACCATGGGTTGGTCTATATCCGTCGCCATTTCTCATATAGCATTTTGGAACAATGGTATTTCAACATTGACTAATAATGATATGCCAAAAAAATCACACATAAGTATTACAATCGCTGGTGAAAACAAAATTCTTTCTGCGAATATAGAATTTATGAGTAACAACGCTAATGATATTCATGCCCTGGTTTCGGAAGACAAAAATACAGTGACAGTAGACTTTGAGTATTTGGATAAGAATGATGGCTTTATTATACAAATAGTACATACTTCTGGTTATATTACTGAAAGCAATATATATGGGATAATTAAGGATATGGGTGAAGTGAAAAGCAATAGTGTTGAAAAATTGGAAGAACGTATTCGGAATTGGACATTAATTATGTGTATACTGTCTCTAGTGGTGTTGGTATTATGTTTGGTTTTTTTTATGGATTCTAAATTTCGCATTATTTCAGTTATACCATTGGCCTGTATTATGGCGCTTCAAATAGCCTTGTTTGTTGTTCCGATGCCGCCAAAATTTTTCCGTAAATATATGAAGGATAATAAGTGGGAATGAATAATAATACTGAAAAATATCAAAACAAATACCGCATCAAATCCGCACGTGCGCCATGGTGGAATTACAACGGGAATGGCACATATTTTATCACAATATGCTGTAAAAACCGCACCCCGTATTTCGGTGAAATTCAAAATGGCAGGATGCAATTGAATAAATATGGGCAAATTGCAAATGATTGTTGGACTGCAATACCGGAACATTTCAAATATGCCGAATTGGGATTGTTTGTGATAATGCCTGACCATGTACATGGGATTATATCGATTGATATGGGTGATTCGAATTATGGGCGTAATAACAATGACCCGCGCAATATTAATGATGCATGCGTCCCGTCCCCTGTAGAGACCTTGCATACAAGGTCTCTACAGGGGACGGTTCAATATAACGATACCCAAATATCCCGCCGCGATTTATTATTGCAAATTCAACCAAAACCCCATTCATTACCAACAATAATCCGTTCATATAAATCTGCCGTTTCGAAAACGATACATGAATTTGATAAATCATTCACATGGCAATCACGGTATTATGATCGAATTATCTGCAATGATGATGAATACCAGCGAATATCAGAATATATCATAAAAAACCCAATGAAATGGGAATTATTATATAAGGATTCCAATGATGCCTAAGAAAACCACCCCCACCATCCGCTCCAGCGCTGCCGAATACCTCACCTTCGTTGCTGCTACTGGTGACAATCCGCAGAGCGTCGAGATGCGCTATGAAGATGAAAACATCTGGCTTACGCAGAAGATGCTGGCGGTGCTGTATGATATTACGGTTGCTGCCATTAACCAGCATATCAAAAAAATCTTTGATGACTTAGAACTTGAGCCTGATTCAGTTATTAAGAAATACTTAATAACTGCCACTGATGGTAAACAGTATAACACAAACCACTACAACCTGCAAATGATTATCGCTGTGGGTTTCAAAGTCAACAATGAACGTGCCGTGCAATTCCGTAAATGGGCCAACCAGATAGTCAAGGAATACACCATTCAGGGCTGGACAATGGATGTTGAGCGGCTTAAAAATGACGGTTCAATACTCACGGCGGAATACTTTAAAAAGCAACTCCAGAAAATTCGTGAGATAAGGCTTTCGGAAAGAAAGTTTTACCAGAAAATCACTGATATTTACGCTACTTCAATTGATTATGACCCTACAGCAAAGGCCACAAAGCGGTTTTATGCCACTGTTCAAAATAGACTTCACTGGGCAATTCACGGGCACACTGCTGCTGAACTCATTATGGAACGGGCTAATGCTGAAAGGCCTCACATGGGCTTGACTACATGGGAAGACTCCCCGGACGGGAAAATACAAAAGTATGATGTCTCCATTGCAAAAAACTACCTGACAGAATTTGAGATGAGGCAATTAGAACGAATAGTTTCGGCCTATCTTGATATAGCGGAATTACAGGCTGAACGTCATATCCCCATGACAATGACAGATTGGGAAGTCCGCCTGAACCGTTTTATTGAAATGACCGACCATGCGATATTAGAGGATGCTGGGAAAGTTACAGCCGCTCTTGCCAAAGAATTTGCGGAAACCGAATTCGAAAAATATCGTATTATTCAAGACCAACTTTTTCAGAGCGATTTTGATAAATTTGTTGCCCTTGAAATGGCTGCAAATCGTGAAAAGAAACAGTTAGAATTAAAAAAGAAGGAAAAAACAAAATGAGCGCTGCCATATTTGATGAATCGTCTTATGAAAATGCCATCATCGAACTTCTCGTCGGCCTTGGTTACACCCATCTCTACGGCCCTGATGTAGACCGAGACTACCACAACCCGCTTCTTATGGACATATTCGTCAATCAAATTCGTGCGATAAATCCCCAAATTCCCTATTCAGGTATTGAAGAGGCCATCAATAAAGTGACACAGATTGAACATGGTACATTGATTCAACAGAACAAGATTTTTACCGATTATCTACAAAATGGTGTGCCTGTCCAATATACAACCTACAGTAAAGACTGTGCAGGCACGGTCTCAAAAAACGATATTGTGAAGTTAATCGATTATGTTAATCCCGAAAATAATAGTTTTGTGGTTGTAAACCAGTGGACAGTAATTGAATTTGAAAACAAACGTCCCGATATTGTTATCTTTGTAAATGGACTGCCTCTTGCGGTTGTGGAATTAAAGTCTTGCATGAACGAAGATGTTGGTATCGAAAACGGTTATCGGCAATTGCGGAATTACATGAAACTGATTCCATCACTTTTTATCTACAATGCATTCTGTATTATCAGTGATTTGAGCGAAACAAAGGCCGGCACTATTTCAAGTGGTTTTGACAGATACGCCGCATGGAAGACTATTGATGGTGATTATGAGAATACACAATATGCCCAATACAATGTATTGTTTGAAGGCATGTTTGGTCGTCAGCGTTTTCTTGATATTCTTCAAAACTTCATTTTGTTTTCTACCGACACACCAAACGATATAAAAATACTTGCCGCCTATCATCAGTATTTTGCAGTAAAAAAAGCAGTAGATTCAACACTGAAAGCATCATTATCTCCCCTCCCCTTGGGAGGGGTTGGGGGAGGGCGAGGCGGTGTAGTATGGCACACTCAAGGAAGCGGTAAGTCTCTTTCGATGGTCTTTTATGCAGGACTTTTATGTAAAGCGATGCAAAGCCCGACAATTGTTGTTATCACTGACCGTAACGATCTGGATAATCAACTATTCGAACAGTTCGCGTCGTGCAAAGATTTTTTGCGTCAGACGCCAGTTCAAGCAGAGAGCAGAAAAAATCTGTATGAATTACTAAACGGCAGAGAAGCAAACGGTATTTTCTTTACCACCATGCAGAAATTTGAGGAAACAAACGAACCATTGTCGGAACGAAAGAACATTATTGTCATTGCCGATGAAGCGCACCGCAGCCAATATGGGCTTAGTGAAAAGATAAAGGCTGATGGTAAAATTGTTATTGGTGATGCCAGAAAAGTCCGGGATAGTTTACCAAATGCAATTTTCATCGGCTTTACCGGCACGCCTGTTGCATCAAAAGACCATAATACACGAGAAGTTTTTGGTGATTATATTGATGTGTATGATATGACCCAATCCGTGGAAGATGGTGCAACCAAGCCGGTGTTTTATGAAAGCCGGGTAATCAACCTGGGGTTAAAGCCTGAAATATTACAAAAGATTGATGAGACTTATGAACTCTTGGCGCTTGATGCGGACGAGAAAGATATTGAACGGAGCAAGCGGGAGTTGGGCAACATGGAAGCGATTCTCGGTAGCCCTGAAACAATCGACAGCCTCTGTAGTGATATTATTCAACACTGTGAAGAAAACCGTGAACAATTACTGACAGGTAAAGCAATGATGGTGGCTTATTCGCGGGCAATAGGATTGAAGATATATCACAGAATGCTTGAATTGCGTCCTTTATGGAAAGAGAAAGTGCAAGTAGTAATGACCGCTGCAAACAATGACCCGGAAGATTGGCAGGAAATTATCGGCAATAAATCGCATAAGAAGGTATTGGCACGGCGCTTTAAAGATAACAATGACCCGATGAAAATTGCCATCGTTGTTGACATGTGGCTCACCGGCTTTGATGTTCCAAGCCTTGCTACGATGTATGTGTTCAAGGCAATGTCGGGACATAATTTAATGCAAGCAATTGCAAGAGTGAACCGTGTGTTCAAAGATAAGGAAGGTGGCCTTGTGGTTGACTATATCGGTATTGCATCGGCACTGAAACAGGCGATGAATGAATACACCAAACGGGATAAAAGCAACTATGGCGACATGGACATTGCAAAAACAGCATTACCGAAATTCCGTGAAAAACTGCAAGTGTGCCGGGAATTATTTCATGGTTTTGACTATACCGCCTTTATGGATGATACTTCAACAGATAAAGTTCGCGCAGACCTTATCAAAGAAGGCATCAACTTTGTGCTGGGTAAAGATGAAAGCGAACAGAAACTCTTTCAAAAAGAAGCACTGCTATTAAAGCAGGCACGTTCATTGTGCCAGAGTATGCTTAAGCGGAGCGAACGTTTTGAATCAACCTTTTTTGAAGCAATACGAATATCACTCAATAAATTTACCAGCCCACAAAAATTGTCATTCAAAGAAATCAACGAACAGATAAGTGAATTGCTAAAACAAAGTATTAAGAGCGAAGGTGTTAGACATTTCCAGTGCTCATAAAGAGGGTGTTGAACTGGGGCTGTCCGAAGAAGAATTGGCCTTTTACCATGCCCTGACCAATCCGCTTAACCAAAAGGATTATTATACAAACGACCAATTAAAAGCCATGACTCAGGAACTGACCGAAACGATGCGGCGCAACAGGACAATTGACTGGAACAAAAAACTCAACACCAGGGCTGCCATGCGGATGGCAATCAAGAAACTGCTGAAAAAATATAAATACCCACCGGAAGGCGAAGAAGAAGCCATCAAAACCGTTATCGCACAGTGTGAAATGTGGGATAACGGCGAAGATGCCCCTTTTAACCGCCATGTTCAACCCTAGCCTACTTCACCCACTGCCGTAAGCAGAGGCCGAGTTCCTTATAGTTCATTGGTTTGGCCAAAAAACCCTGGAAGCCTCGATTGCTAAAGGCCTCTATGTCTACAGTGTTTGCCGTAAGGGCAATTATCGGCACGGTGTTCAGGTAAGAACCAAGCCGGCGGAGGTGGCTGCATGTTTTAAAGCCGTCCATGCCGGGCATCATTTGGTCAAGGAAGATGATGTCGTAATGATTGCCGGTTTTTATTGAATCCTCGGCTTTTTCCAGTGCCTCCTTGCCACTTATTGCCCTATCCATTGCCAGATTAAAGCCTCCAAACATGGCCTCGCATACTTCAAGGTTTATGTCTATATCATCGGCGACAAGGGCTTTTTTGCCGGCCAGCGAAAAAAGGTATTCGCTATCATCATGTTCCACGATTTGCACATCGGTTTGCTGCCAGGGGATGCTTGCTGTAAAAACAGAACCTTTTCCGTATTCACTTTCCACCCTTATGGAGCCACCCATCAATTTACAAAGATTATCACTGATGCTTAAACCAAGGCCGGTGCCATGCACTTTTCGGTTTTTTAGCATGTCCAATTGCTCAAAAGGCACAAAAAGCTTCGCTATATCTTCTTTTTTAATGCCAACACCGGTATCTCGAACAGAAAATTCCATGTTTTTATTCAATAAACGGGCTTCCAGTGCAATTTTCCCCTTTTCGGTATACTTATAGGCATTGGAAAGGAGGTTTGTAAGCAATTGACGCAGCCTGTTTTCATCACCCAGCGCTTTATCGGGGAAATTATCATCAATTTGAAGGGAAAATGCAAGATTTTTGGTTGCACAAAGGCCGCTGATATAGTTTCCAATGCTTTCAAGAAGGCTTTTGGGCTTAAAAGGAATATTCAAGACCGTCATTTTTCCTGCTTCAATCTTCGAAAAATCGAGCACATCATTTACTATAGAAAGAAGCGAGGAGGCGGAATCACGAATATCCTCGATATATTTTCGCTGCACAGTATCAATCTCATTATGCTCAAGAACCTGCCCTAAACCCAGAATTGCGTTCATCGGCGTACGAATTTCATGGCTCATAGCAGCAAGAAAGTTACTTTTTGCCTGATTTGCCTTCTCTGCCTGCTGTTTTTCTTCCATAATTGCAGTATTATCAACAAAAACAGCGATAAGACCTGCTTGAATACCCGCAGCGCCCCCCTGTTTTGCATCAATTCCATGACAACTCACCGTATAATAGCGGTTTTCGCCTCGTTTTGGTGTCCTTTTAAATGAAAACCAGCGGTTAAAAGACAAACTTCCATGGTTTTTCATGATTTCAGGGAGCTTTTTATGCAAAAAACTGATGGTATAATTGTTCAGGTGACGATTAAAAATTTCTTCCCAGGTTTTTCCCCGCAATTCATCGGCGCTCGAAGCTCCTACCGCCTTAACGAAGGTTCGTGAACAGAGGCGCAGCTTCATTTCATCATCTAAAATAATGATAATCGAAGGGCAGTTTGCCAGTATAATCTCTGTAAAGACCTCTTGACTTTCTACTTGACTTCCCATATAGTATATAGTATAATACATTTTGTGCCGAAAATCAAATGAAAGAGGCTTTATTATGAAAAAATTATTATTAGGATTGTTTCCGGCCATCTTCTTACTCTTTCCTCTGCGGCTCATGGCTATAGAGCTTGATATCAACGGCGGCGGACTTATCAAAGATTCAAAATTTAACTGGACGGGAAATGCAGCAGTAAACTTTGACCTGGGCAAAAGCTTTCTTATCGGCCTTGAGGCAGGAAAAGATGAAATCATTCAGGATACACTTGGCCTGGTGTTTGGTTTTAACAATGCAGAAAATAATCTGGGTTTTTCAGCAGGGGCATTCGCTTCTCCTGTTCGTCTTTTTTCAAAGCCTAATCCGGGCTTCCAGGTGAGTGCGCACATTGACGGTTCCTTTAGTATTGTTGTTGACGCCTCGGTGACTCTGCTTCCCCTGGGCATTGCAGACTATACACAAAACCTATACAAGGTGGACGCCTCCTGGTTACTACTGAAAAATTTTGTTATTGATGCAAACCTTGATTATAAAAGCTACACAGAGGCAAGCGTTTCCAATGAACGCCTTAAGGGCGAAGCAGGTTTTGGATACCAAAATGATACCTTGAAGGCGCTGGGCTTTGCAGGCTACAATCGCTTTTCGGTAAATAATACAAACTTTGATTCAATTAATGTAGGAGCAAAGGCTGATTGGGAATTTTTACCGGGCTTCACGGCAAGCCTTACTGCAGGACTTCCCGTTGCCACCTGGGAGAACGGTAAAATAACCACGCAGAATAATAAAAAGAATTTCTATTGTGATTTATCTTTTGGCTTTAAAATGGATACCCGTAATTTTCAAAAAAAAGAAATTCCTGAAAGCACTGAAACTACGCCAAGCACTGATGATACTGCAAGTAGCGAAGCAAGTGAAGCCGGAGCCGAGGCTGAAGCCGAGGCTCCAGTCCCGGAGCCTACCGAGCCTCAAACGACCACTAGCAGAGTCGATGTAGGCGCTTTAAACAATGCAGATTCGCTTACCATCGAAGTAAAGATAACAACCAGTGCAACGAATCCCAACAAGGATAATACTACAGTCGATGTTACTTCTGCAACAGCGGCAACGACGGAAGTAAACACAAGCGGTGGTGATACAACAAACACAGAAGATACCGGCGCTCCCACTGCCGATACTGCAACATATGATAATAACACTACTACTGGTAACAGCAATACTGCCAATACCAATAATCCTAGCAATGACAATAATCATAATAGCAGCAATACTGCACAAAGAGATAACAATAGCAATGCTGCCAATAATGGCCAAAATGCTAATACCGGTAATAGTAATAGTGATAATACTGATGAAGATTATAATTTTCTTGATTATGTAACAAAATTGGAGTAATAGAGAAAGTAAAATATGAAAAGTCTTCTGCCGGCATTACATTCATTTTGCAACCCATTGATTGACCGTTATGCAGTAATTCTAAGCATGCTGGACGAAGCGGAAATTCCCCATATTACCTATCTGCATGAAGGCAAGCGGCATATTATTGTGTCGAACAGAACATCGGACCCAGACAGGGAACAGGGGATTATACTTGCCGCACATCACGACCGGGTCAGGGGAAGCCCCGGTGCCAATGATAATGGGGCTGCCGTTTTTCAATTACTGAAAGCGGCACTTCTTTTACAAAAGGTCAACAAACCCTGGCTTATTGTCTGGACCGATAAGGAAGAGCTGCTCCCCGGTGAAAGCCTGAAAGACCAGGGCTCCTATGGGCTTGCAAAAAGGTTAATCCGAAAAGGCATGGGCTATTGGCCGGTGTTTATATTCGACGCAACCGGCATTGGCGATACACTTCTTATTTCCACCATGGGCGATTTCCTTAATTCCGGTCTCGACCTTGCGCCCCTTCGTGCAAAGGTAATGGATACGGCAAGGGCAATCGGCCTGCCCTATATCCTTGCCCCCTCCCCTTTTTCCGATGACGGTGGTTTTTTAACGGCGGGGATGAAGGCACAAACCATTACCCTCCTCCCTGCAGCCGAAGCGACAGAATTGAAACGCCGCATAGACAATGAGCCCGGTTTTGCAAACCTCCTTGTAGCACAAAAAACCGAACTCCGCCGCCGCCTTCTTCCCCAAACCTGGCGCGGCATGAACAGCCCCAACGACAGCTACGGCAAGCTCACCCCCAAGATATTCAACAAAATGAAGGAACTCGCCGTAGAGCTGGTAGGCACTCGGTAATTTATCCCTTGCGCAACATTCCCTTTTATGTTATAATATATAGTATGAGGAAATTACCCATCGGACTAGCCGATTTTAAGGAAGTGAATACCCAGAACTGGGTCTACATCGACAAGACCCGGGAGATCTACAAGATGATCGAGAGCGGGAAGAACTTCTTCCTCTCCCGCCCGCGCCGTTTTGGGAAGAGCCTTACACTGAGCACCCTTTACTACTACTTCAAGGGCGACAAGGAAGCCTTTAAGGGCACCTGGCTCTACGACCACGGCGAGTTCAAGGAGCAGCCGGTTATCAGGCTGGATATGTCCCTCGTGAACTGCAACAGTATTGAAAACCTTAGAAAAGGACTTTGTTGGATAGTAAAGCGAAATTTTGATGACTATGGCCTTAAGCCACAAACAGATGACTATATTAGTATGCTCGATGATCTTATTCGGCAGCTAAGCAGGCGGGGGCCTGTGGCGGCATTGGTCGATGAGTATGACCGTCCTATGCTGAAATATGTAGGAGAACCTGAAAAGGCTGCTGAAATGAGGGACGTGGTACGGGATTTCTATTCTGTTCTAAAAGCCGATGAAGGTATGCTTAATTTCGCCTTTCTCACAGGGCTTACAAAAATCACAAAGGCCGGGATCTTTTCTTCACTCAATCAATTAAATGAGATTAGCAACAATACGAATTATGCCACAATAGTCGGCTGCACCCAGGAAGAACTTGAAAGCAGCTTTAGCGATTGGCTCGATCGTGGTGTGGAGGAAATGGGAGTCAGTCGGGAAGAATTACTGGAAAAGATAAAGTATCATTACAACGGCTTTTCCTTTGATGGCAGGCATTTTGTCTACAACCCCTTCTCGCTCCACAAGTTCTTTGGCGAATATGAATTTAAAAACTTTTGGATTGACAGCGGTATGTCAGACTCCCTTGCAAAATACGCGAAGAACCATGACATAAACCCGGAAAAATACCTTCAAACATATCTTGAAGAGAGCGCCCTTTCTGCCTATGAAATTGAATCGGCGCCTCCTGCAAGTTTCCTGGCGCAATCAGGCTACCTTACCTTTAAGTCCTATAATGATTATTTGGGGTATCTTCTTGATTACCCAAATAAGGAAGTTAAGGACAGTTTTTCGGGGCTGATAACGCTTTATGCATATAACTTCCAACGGGAAGCAAATAGTGAAATGAAGCTAAATATCATCACTGCTCTGGAGGACAGAGACTTTGAGCCGGTGTTTGAAGCAATGAAGCAGGCGATTAGTAATGTCCCCGGTAAGTACTTCCCCACAGGCGATGCGAAGAACGAAAAGAAAGAGTATTTCTACCACACCATCATACTCACCCTGCTCTGGTCTTGTGGCCTTGATGTAAAAGCGGAAGAATGGACGAGCAAGGGCATAAGCGACCTGGTGTTAAACTATCGTGGCGACATTTATGTGATTGAGCTGAAACTTGCCCCGCCTGAGGTCAGCCTTAAGCAGATACACGATAAAGGCTATGCCGACAAATATGCTTCGGCGCCGAACCTTCGCCTTATTGGTATGGAGATAAACGACAAGGAACGGACCCTTGCCGCATGGAAACAGGAACCTTAAGGCATTCAAACTCATCGCAAAAAATACAGGGAATGATGAATTTGTATTCATCATTCCCTTTTCTCATATATGGGGCTACATGTTGCACAATCGTTGCACTGCTTATTGTATATTATAAATAAAAAAAAGATACGAATAATAAGGAAAGGAACAATGAGAAAGTATCGTCATATTGGTTTTGCAGTAGTATCCCTTGCAGCATTGATGATTATCTATAGCTGCTTGCCTCTTGGGGGAATAAGCACTAAACTCGCTCTTGGGGGCACAATTGCCATCAATCCAAGAGACAATGTTATTGCAGGCACTTCGGTAGCAGTGGATATAACTAATATAGAGCATAAGATAAAGCCGCAGAATTACCAATGGTATTATGCAGACAGCCTGGAAGATATAGAAGCAGGAAACTACACGGCAATAGAAGGGGCCACCGAGATAGCCTTTTATATCCCCGCCTCCGGGGAGGTGGATTAT
>JAISIL010000034.1 GCA_031262035.1 Spirochaetaceae bacterium
CCACAACTTTGTATAACTGGGTGTTAGCGTTTTACATCTTTAGGTTTTAGATGTTAATTAAATTATTTTTTTTATGAAAGCGTAGCGTACGGCGGCCTCCATGCCGCCTGATAGTTTTAAGTATGCCCTTTTTTGGCTCGGTGCTTGGGAAGATAGCGGGGCGTATTAAGAGGTCAAAAAGCATCGCATAACAGGGTGTTCCCGCAAGGGTGCTTCGCACCACATTTTTGCCCCGCCCTACGGGCGCCCCTTCGGGGTAAAGGGCAAAAACGTCGGGAACACCCGGAACGTTAAACGAAATGCTGCCCTAAGCGTAGTAAGATAATGGCCGCCCTCCATGGCGGCCTGGAGATATTTATTTGGAGGTTCGAAATGACTGAGAAATGTAAACCGTATGTAGAAATACAGGTTGTAGACAAACTTGCTTTACTCAAGGAGCATAATCAAGATATGCTCCCGTTATTCAATGAAACAGTTGAGTGTATACATTGTGGAAAAAAATTCATTCTCAATGAATTCAAGGTTGTTAAAGATAATGTGCCTTGTGATATAGGAGACGAATATATTGTTTGTAAGTACTTTCCAGAATGCAATGGCTCATTAATTGATTTTTTTCCAGCAAAAGAATAAAATTATGAGAATGGTATTGTAATGAAAAAATTAGTGTTACTGCCAATACTATTATTTCTCTTATCAATTGTAGGTTGTGCAACCTTCTCGCCAGGAGAATTTTATGATTCTTGGACTGATGCCCATAATATTGATGGTGTGTTGTTGCTTCAAGAAGGTGCCGAGCCTACAATTAGAAGTTCCAGTGATATTACAAACGATTTTTATGAAATTAGATCAAATCACTATATTTGCATTGGCGATACAAGTTGGAATGGACCTGAGGCTGATTATTCTGAATTAATGTATGCAATAAAACAACAATGCTTGCAAAATGGTGCAACTTTAGCAGTATATAATAAATCATATACTGATACTCGCTCTGGAATTAGTAGTTATAGGGGTAATGTATATAGTTATAACATAAGACGCTATGATTATTCTGTATATTATTTCGTCCGTTTTACGTATATACTAAAATTGGGAATATCTTTTCAAGATTTAACCAATGAAACTAGACAACGAGTTGGACGTAACACTGGAGTTTTTGTTAATATAGTTTATAAAGACACATCTGCATATGCTGCAAATATAGTAATGGGTGATGTAATTATAAAGATTAACGATACCTCTATTAATAATTCTGACGATTTATATAATTTTTTAGGAAACGCAAACGATGGTGATCTAGTAAAAATTGATATATTACGAAATGGAGATATAAGAACCATTGAACTTAATCTTGACTAAGCGTAGTATGATAACTTCGTTTACGCCCGCCCTCCATGGCGGGCTGATAGAAAGAACGGGCAGCACTTCGTTTAACAGGGTGTTGGCGCAAGGGGGCTACGCCCCACATTTTTGCTACAGTCAGTCGCTATGCTCCCTCCTTACGCAAAAACGTCGCCAACACCCGGAACGTTAAACGACACTTTTTGACCACCCTCGCTACCTTCAAGGGCGGTGAAGTTCGAGAGAAGGCCAAAAAAGGGCAGGTCAGAAGAAGGCACGGCGGACGTCCTGTCCGCCGCTTCGCAGTGGCTTAAACGTCCAAAGTGGGCGATGAGCATAAATTTTACGGTTCAGCGGCGACCTTACAGCGCGGAGGATTATTTATGAAGAACAAAGTAATGTTCATCGGTTTGCTGGCAATGCTGGCATTTGGTCTGGTTCTTGCGGGGTGCGCATCAACACCGGCAGTTCCTGTAACGGCGGCAGATTTGTCCGGAACATGGGCACATGAAAACAAAACCGGGTCTGAAAATCTGCAATTCACATTTACGGGCAGTAATTTTGTCTACAAATGGGATTCAGGAAGTATCGAGGGAAGTTTTGTAATCGACGGTAAGGCCATTACATTCACCGCATCTGGACATCAGGATTGGAAAACCAATTTCACCCTGAAAAACAACAAACTCACTCTGCCCAGCGGCCCCGGTGTTGACGGCGGCTGGTGGTGGTATGGTGCCTTCAACAAACAGTAAAAATTGAACTAAAAACGGTCTCAAAAAGAGACCGTTTTTGCCCTATTGACAATCAAGGCTGAATTCGGTAGAATTAATATAAGAATACAGGAGAATGCTTTATGGAAACGATGAAATTTGAACAAGCCACCGACTGGGGCAAATCACTAGACGGCAGGGCTGTATGGGCCGCCCTAATGGAATCTCGCGCCAATTTTGACCGTTTGTCGGCAAAAACCGATGAACAGATACGGCAATTAACCGAAGATGTAAAAGAAGTCAGTAAGAATGTAGGCGGTGTTGGAAACAGCCTGGGGAACATAATGGAAGGCATATATACGGCTAAAATATGCCCAAAATTTAACGCATTTGGATATACTTTCACAAAAGTTGCAAACGGGCTTGTTTATTACCGTGATGATGGGAAAATGCTTTGTGAAATTGATGCTTTTTTGGAAAATGGTGACTTTGTTATGGCCGTTGAAGTAAAATCAAAATGCGAAATGAAGGATATAAATGACCATTTGAAAAGGCTCGAAAAAATACGTTTATATTTTGACCAGCATGGAGATAAACGAAAAATACTTGGCTGCATAGCCGCTTGTTTAATAACCAATAAACTAATAAAAGCTGCTGAAGATAACGGTTTGTATGTAATTGTACAGACCGGTGAAAATGTTGAAATTGTTGAAAAACCTGGTGAATTTAAAGAGGGTGTTTGGTAAGAACAGTAAGAAATCTGTGCTTACGGCGGCATCCGTGCCGCCTACAGGAAAGCTGGATGCCCTTTTTTGGCTACGGCGTTAAGTCAAGATAAGCGTAGTGTGAAGGTCAAAAAGCATCGTTTAACAGCGCATTGGCGCAAGGGGCTTCGCCCACATTTTTGCTACAGTCAGTCGCTTCGCTCCTTCCTTACGCAAAAACGTCGCCAATCCGCGGAACGTTATCTGAAATTTTTTGGCCACCCGTGTGACCAAGAAAGAGCCGCGTGCTTTGAAAGCACGCAAAAAAGAAGGCGCAACGGGTTCAGGGACGGCGGACGTCCTTGTCCGCCGCTTCGCAAATGGAGGAAGGTAGAATGAGAAAAAACAAGTCTATTGTCTTGTCGTTAATGTTTTTGGTGTTTTCTGTGGTAGCTTTCGCTCAGACAGGGACAAATGCCATTGATGCACAAAATTTTCTGCAAAAAGGTATTACTGCAGAAAACGCCGGTAACATTGTCGAGGCTTTGGATGCTTACTTTCAGGCACAGGCGCTTGACCCCAAATTGGCAGATGCTACAAAACGGGCAACAACGCTTTCCGCATCAGTGAGTGCAGGCGACATCGGAGTGAATGTGCGCAATGATATCCAATTACGGAACGAGTGGCTAAAAATTCTGCGGCAGGCGGTGACATATTACAATACTACTTTGCAAAAAGTGCAGTATTACATCTATTACGACCCTGTTCTCGCGGAGGGAGAAATAGATTATGACAAAGAAACAGTGGATTTGAGTTATGTAATCTGCCTTAGCCCACAATTTGATTCTACGTTTGTTGTGCTTAACAAAGTGATAGACAGCATAAAAGCCGGATTAAACGCGACGGGCAGGGCCGGAAACTGGAAATTTGAAAGCTGGCCGTCAAAAGGTGGCAGTCTCCCGGCAGACGCGGTACTCAATTCAATTAACAAAACTTTTAAAGTGGCAAGCACTCTGAAAAATGGAAACATAACTCTGGCTACAGCAGATGTATCTTTTGGAGTTACAATAAGCAACAATTCGTTTACACCGGAAATAACAAACGCGGTGTTTAAAAATGTGAACGCGAACGATATTTCTGATAATATGAGCGTAACCATTGATTCGGTGAACGGGATACCGGCCGCCCAGACGGGGAAAAACAGTATTACAATTGCAACAATAAATTGCGGAGAAAGCGGTATAGCGTTTACGAAAGAGCGTAGGAACTCCTGGGGAAACTATTATACTGTCACACACTGGAAAACCAACGAATATGATTTCACTTTTAACATTACCGGTATAACCTTAGTAAAATATAATGGAAGCGATAAGAAAATTATAATACCTAATAAAATTGGGCCATGGCCAATAACAGAACTCGAGGGATATGCTGATTCTAGTGTTCATGGTGTTTATAATAGAATTGACACTGTAATAATGCCTGACAGCATCACAAAAATTGGCAATTATGTTTTTGGATGGAATAATTTAACGAATGTTACGATACCAGATGGTGTCACAATAATCGGGGATAGGGCATTTGCGTCTAATAAATTAACCAGTATCGTAATACCAGACAGTGTTACATTTATTGATGATACCGCATTTTCGGGTAACCAATTAACCAGTATAACGATAGGTGATAATGTATTATTAGGATATTATCCGTTTGATGAGGAGTTTATAAAAAGCTATGACACCAATGGAAGAAAGGCTGGCGTATATACTCGTAACGGTAAAGCATGGATTTATAAAGGACCATAATAGTGGCAAACACCCTACGCCGTCCGTGGCGTAGGGCTTCGAGAGCCGCCTTATGGCGACTGCGCCTTCTTTTTTGCTAGGGAGAGAAAGAGAGCAAGTGGTTGTTTGAAGGCCAAAAAACTTCAGATAACAGGGTGTTAGCGCTCGCCCTACGGGCGGGGCTACGAAATGGCTAGGTCATTACGCTTCGCTCCATTCCCACGCCATTTATCCGCCACAATTTTGCGGCGCTGGAAACGCTTCGCGTTTCCTTATACGCGCCGCAAAAACGTCGCCAACACCCGGAACGTTATACGCCATACCGACCCCAGCTTGGTTGGTAATATTTTAAATATTTGAAAAGGAGTCTTAATGAAACTGGTTGAATGGAATTGTCATATAGGTTTTAATGACACAAAGAAGCAGTATATTTCAACCTTAAATGCTGACATTTACATTATTGCTGAATGCCTTGAATCAGATTTCAGTGGATTATTTAAATTTGTAAAATATCAGTCGTTCTATACGGATAAACTAGAAAATGATTATGGTATTGCAATTTGTTCAAATACATATAGGATAGAACGTTTACCGACTTTAAAAGACTATAGATTTGTAGTGCCATTCAAAGTAAGTAATGGAATTAAAGAATTTATCATATTTGCAATTTGGACTAAAATTAAGGGTAAATATCAAACATATACTGAACAAATATGGAATGCATTAAATGATCCACAATATGCCAAATTATTGGAAGGGAATATAATTATTACTGGTGACTTCAATACTGGAAATTATTGGAATAAAGACTATCAATCTCAAAATATTCCTAGTCATCAACAAATTGTTGATGAATTAAATGAACATGGTATAAAAAGTGCATATCATGTATTCAATAACTGTGAGCAAGGAAATGAACATGATTCTACATTACATTTTATGTACAAAACTGATGCAAAAAATCAATTTCATATAGATTATTGTTTTTACTCAAGTAATTTCGTAGTAAATAATGTTGTATTGGAAAATGTAAAAGAATGGTCAATCAATAAATATAGTGATCATAGCCCTTTAATTATTGATTTTGGAATAGATAGAATACAAGAAAATTTAAATGCATAATATAAAGGAAATATGTGTGGGGGGTCGGTACGGCGTATAACAGGGTGTTAGCGCTCGCGCTTCGCGCGGGGCTACGAAATGGCTAGGTCATTGCGCTTCGCTTCATTCCCACGCCATTTCTCCGCCACATTTTTGCAGCCGCGAAACGCTACGCGTTTCTTTATTGCGGCTGCAAAAACGTCGCCAACACCCGGAACGTTATCTAAACCTTTTCCCCCTAATTATTTTTCTCTTACATCGTATCAAGCGGGCTAATGACTGACAGCACATCTCTTTTAGCAACATGGGTGTAACGTTCTGTGGTGCGGAGCGAAGCGTGGCCTAGAAGTTGCTGAATATATGAGATATTAGTGCCACTTTCAAGCAGGTGTGTTGCAAATGCATGGCGTAAGTCGTGTATTGAAGCGTCTTTTTTAATTTTTGCTGTTCTGATTGCCCGGTAAAAAACCTTTTCTGCTGAACAAGTAGTAAGATGCCGTCCTGCATCGCTTTTTTTCTGTTTCTGGCCGGGAAAAAGCCAGCCTACAGGTTGATGTTGCGCGGTATATTCGCAAAGGCAGGTGTAGGCTTTATCTGAAAGTATTGTATAACGATCTTTTCTGCCTTTTGCGGCTCTTATGAAAAGGGTTTTACGGACGGGGTCAATATCGCTTACTTTAAGAGATACTACCTCGCTTACGCGAAGGCCCGCGGAATAGGTAAGAGTCAGAATAAGGCGATGTTTCAGACTTCTCGGGGCGGCAAGTATCTTCTTCACTTCTTCCCTGCTTAACACTGCTGGAAGGTTACGGTCTTTATGGGGACGCTTCTGTTCCTCGACTATGCTTCTGCCTAAAACCCTCTTGTAGAAAAACTTCAACGCGCTGATTGCCAAATTCATTGTTGCCGCTGATAAATTTCGGTCTTTTTCAAGGCTTGCGATGTAGCACTTTATATCGGCAGAGGTGATTTCAGCAGGACTTTGCCGGACAAAATTACATGCCTCGGCGTTAAAATGCAAGTAGGATTTCATGGTTTTTCTGCTGTATTTTCGGGAGAGCATCTCGGTTTTCAATTTTTCCTGCCAATTATCGGCAAAATAGTTTTCAAGCGGCTTTTCATCTGGCACTGTCCAAGACGGAATATCTTCAATTTTGGTCGGGATATAGTATTTGTCCTGCCAGACCTCACCCCAGGCGATAGCTCCCAATGTAGCATTGCTCATTGTTTCGTTAATCCGCACCAGTGTTATTCCATAGAATAGATTCGTTGCTATAGCCTGATGGACATATTCTGCCGACAAAACAAATTGCCTTGCTTGCTTATCCCAAAACCCGATATTGCTCTGCTTAATTCTGTCAAACAATGTTCGCCCGAAGCCACTGCCAATATCATCGATAGGAATTGTTACCCTGCCTTCTTTGTAAAATAGATACATAAGATATGATATATTGCAATTAAAATTTGATAAAGCTTGCATAAAGATAATATACATATTTTAAGTGTTAGTGTCAAGCCAAGATGATATTTTTTCCCAAAAAGTCAAGCCTCTTGTTTCTTTTTGCCTTATCCTTTATACTACTACTATGAAAAGTTTTGTGGCAGCGTTGTTGGTCTGCCTTTTTTCTTCTATTGTGTTTCCATTATGCCCCTTGTTTGCCGAGAAGGGTGATGCTGATGGCTTTGGTATTCTGGCTGACAGGACGGTAACACTGCCTCCCGGGGATGCCGAACGGGGGAAGGATCTTACTGTTCGTGTTGCGGTGATAGGGCCGGGAACGGAGCTCTATTTTTGGTGGGGCCATATCGGGCTTCAGATTGAAGATGCCGCTACCGGCGAAAACAAGATGTATGACTGGGGGGCTTTTTCCTTTGATGCCGAGAACTTTTATCTTAATTTTGCTATGGGACGCCTTCGGTATACCTGCACGGTAAGCTCTGCCGAGCGGGTCTTTCGTTATATGACCCAGCTAAACCGGAGTATCACGCTCTATACCTTGGATCTGCCCCCTGAAACAAAAGATGCCATTCGGAAGTTTGCCGAATGGAATGTCAGGCCGGGGAATAAGGACTATTGGTATCATCATTTTAAAGATAATTGTGCCACCCGTGTTCGTGATATTATTGGCGCCGCAACCGGCGGGGAATTCAAGCAGCAGTTTGGGACTGAGCTCAGTAATTATACCTTGAGGCAGCATATCCGGCGCTATATGTATTTTAATCCCTTCTTCGATTGGCTCCTGAACTTCTGGATGGGGCGCGATATTGACCGGCCGATTACTGTTTGGCAGGAGATGTTTTTGCCCGATAGAATCGGCTTTTGTCTTGAAAACTCAAATATTCCTCTGGTCACAAAGGTTGAAGTGCTGTATGAGGCGAAGGGAAGGCCGCCTATTCTCGATGCGCCGCCCCGTGCCGGGCTTTGGGAGCTGGGAACAGCGCTTGTCCTCTGTGTTATTCTGATTATTTTCAGGAAAAAACGGATTTTTATCGGTGTAACGCAGTCCGTTCTGGGGCTTTTCTTTGGTTTTGTTGGATTAATACTCTTTATCTTGAGCTTTTTTACCAATCATGATTATACCTACCATAATATGAACCTGCTCTATGTGAACCCGCTTTTCCTCGCCCTGGTTCCGCTGGGCATTATGCAGGCAATTGGTGGGGCAAAGGCCCTTCTTGCCCGAAAAATAGAAAAATGGTTCTGGCTCTATGTGCTGGTAGCAGGGCTTATCGTCCAGTTGCTCAATCTGATACCGGCTCTGTATCAGGCGAATTATCCGACGGCCCTGCTTGTCTTGCCGCTTGCCCTGTGCTTGTTTTTCTTAAATGGCTTGCAGAAACCGCATCTTTCTGCTATACTAAAAGCATGAGGCATCCACTTTATTTTCCGTCCTGGTTAAAGCCTGAAATTATCCCCGGCCTGCCGGTGCGCTGGTATGGGCTGATGTATATTTTCGCCTTTGCCACAGCCTTTTTTGTCTTTAAAAAGCAGGTAAAGGAACGCCGTTTTCCCATGACCGAAGATAATATGTATAGCGTCTTTCTTTGGGGCATTGTCGGCCTGGTTCTCGGCGCTCGTATCTTTTACTGCCTTGTGTATGATACACCAGGTTACTTTGTTCTGCACCCCTGGATGATATTCTGGCCATTTCAGGACGGCCATTTTACCGGGCTTGCAGGCATGAGCTACCACGGCGGGGTTATAGGCGGGCTTTTAGGCTTTGGGCTCTATTCCCTGCGAAAAAAATGGGACTTGCGGGAAGTAACCGACCTTTTTTGCACGGCAATTCCTCTTGGTTATTCCTGGGGCCGTTTAGGTAACTTCATTAATGGCGAGCTTTACGGCCGGGTAACGGCAAGCCCTATCGGTATGGTTTTTCCCCATGCGGAAAAGTTTAGTGCTCGTATTCCCCAGGTGAGGGAAATTGCAGAACAAACAGGTATTCCCATTCCTTCACCGGATGCAATGCTTAACCTGCCGCGCTATCCCTCGCAGCTAATGGAACTTATTTTTGAAGGAATTGTCTGCTGGGCTATTCTCTGGGCTATCCGCAAGTATAAGCCTTTTAAGGGCTTTCAGGGCGGGGCTTATGTGATTATCTACGGGATTTTCCGCTTCTTTATTGAATATTTTCGCGAGCCTGACAGGCACTTGGGCTATCGCATTCAGTTTGGGGAGCAGGTACCGATAAGCGAAATTGCCTGGCTGCACCCGATTGGCAGCCTTTCGACAGGGCAGATCCTCTGTTTTGGCATGATACTGGTAGGCCTTATTTGGTGGACCTGCTGCCTCGCCTTCCCCAATGCAAGGCCCGTAGTATATGTATACCCCGAAAAGGGAGAAGAAAAAAAGCTATCGCAATCTGAAAAAGATGATGCGAAGAAAAATAGAAGGAAATTGAGGAAAAAACTAAAATGAAATACTACAGCACCAGAGATAACAACATTTCTGTCTCGTTTGCCCATGCCGCATTGAAAGGGCTTGCTCCCGATGGCGGCCTTTACATACCGGAAGAGCTTCCCGCCTACCCCAGGGGCTTTACCCAGGGCGGCCAGGCAAGGGCCTACACCGAAGTAGCCTTTGAAACCATAGCCCCTTTCGTTGCAGGCGAGATTCCCCAGCCTGTTTTACAGGACCTTGTAGAAGATGCCTATCCTTTTGATGCAGTGGTGGTGCCGATTGGCGATTATTTTGTCTGTGAACTGTTTCATGGGCCGACTGCCGCCTTTAAGGACTTTGGTGCACGCTTTATGGCAAGGGCCTTTTCCTGGTTGCGCCGGGCTGAGACAAAACCATTGCACATTCTTGTTGCAACATCGGGGGATACAGGCGGGGCCGTTGCGGACGGCTTTTACGGTGTAGAAGGCATCAATGTAACGGTGCTTTACCCAAAAGGCCGGGTAAGCCCCCTGCAGGAGAAGCAGATTGCCGGCCTTGGCGGCAATGTTTCGGCCATAGCCGTAGAAGGCAGCTTCGACGACTGCCAAGCCCTGGTAAAAGCCGCCTTCACCGATAAAGACATAAACGAAAGGCTTGTGCTCTCATCTGCAAATTCAATCAATATATCCAGATTGATACCCCAGGCCGCGTATTATACCTATGCGTCATTATGTGGTTTCGACAAGCTCAACCACCGAGGTGAGCATGACCAGCGGGGGTTGAGCCTGTCGAAACCCCAAATAATCATCTCTGTCCCCTCCGGCAATTTCGGGAATTTAACCGCCGGCATGTATGCAAAAACGATGGGCGCTCCGATACAGAGCTTTATTGCAGCAACAAATATCAATAAGACAGTGCCCGATTATCTGCAGAAGGGGATATATGAACCTCGAAAGAGTCAGGCGACTATCAGCAATGCGATGGATGTGGGGGCTCCCAGCAACTTCGAAAGAATGAAAACCCAGTGGACTTACGAGGAACTTAAGGCGATGCTTACTGGGGTGTATGTAAACGATGATGAAACCCGACAGACAATTCAAGAGGTGCATAAGCGTTATGGCTATTTCCTCGACCCCCACGGTGCTGTCGGCTGGAAGGCAATAGAAAAAGCAGACAAAACAAACAAAAACCTGCTACTTGCTACTTGCTACTTGCTCCTTGAGACAGCCCATCCGGCAAAGTTTGCCGAAACGGTAGAGCCCATAACCGGCCCTGTTCCCCTGCCTGAATCCCTTGCCAAAGCGATGCAGCGGGAAGCACATTCGCTGACTATTCCAAATGAATTATCAGCTTTAAAAGCAGCTATTATATAGAAGGAATTGAACAGGTGGAAATTGGCTTCTACGGCACGAGAGGTTCTTATTCAATGGCAGATGCTGAATACCTGCAATATGGGGGAAGCACCACCTGCCTTGCTGTATTCAAGAAGAATGGGGCAGGGGATACCGTTCCCCTGATAGTAGACGCAGGCGGCGGCATCATCAAATTGGGCGAGGAAATAGCCGAGGGAATAAAGTCGGGCGCTTTTTCTTCCCAAATATATCTTCTTTTTACCCACTACCACTGCGACCATATCGAAGGCTTTCCCTACTTTGCCCCCTTGTTTATGCCTGGTGTCCATATCCACATCTCGGGCCCTCTTGTCCAAACCGCATCGGGGGAAGCCTGGACGGTAGAGCGCATTCTGAGAGCCGCTATGGCCGAGCCTCATTTCCCTGTTTCCCTTGACGAGCTTGCAGCCACCTGTTCTTTTGACAGTGCTCCACTGAATACCGGGAAACCTTTTACCCCCTTGTGGAAAATTACTTCTTTTGACGCTTCCCCAAAGCTGCACCCCAAAAACGGGGCACGGTATTACCGCATCACCGACCCGGATACGGAAAAATCCCTGGTTCTCCTCTGGGATATTGAAACCCCGGCCGATAAAAACAGTGCAGAAATGGCCAGCCTTTATGCATTTGCCCATAATTGCGAGCTTTTAATCCATGATACCATGTATACCGATGCCGAATATGCCGATACAGAGCATTCTGTGCATGGTTTTGGCCATTCAACCTATACCATGGCCCTTGAAAATGCAGCAGGGGCAGGGGCCAAGACCCTGGCGGCCTTTCACTATAATCCCCGCCACAATGACGCCTTTCTGAGGGCACTGGAAAAAGAAAAAAAGATGCTTTTCCCCCAGGAAGGGCAGAAATTGAAATTTTAAATTTTTTACCCACTTGACTTATTGTAAAATTTGTATATAATAGTAGGTATGAGTGACTATTTAGATCCTAATAATGAGGAACTCCTAAAGGATTATTTTAGTGAGGCTCAACAAAATGTTGACACCCTTGAGCAGAACATGCTCGAATTGGAAAAAGGTTTTAACAAGGATACCGTCGACGAAATTTTCCGTGCGGCGCATACCCTTAAAAGCAGCTCTGCTACCGTAGAATTCATGGAAATAAACAAGTTTGCCCATACGGTAGAAGATGTCTTTGATGCAATCCGGTCTGACCAATTGGCAGTAACCGAGGATGTCATGGATGTATTGTTCCAGGGCATCGATACCATCAAGGCTATGCTTGAGCAGCGTATGAATGGCGCTGTCTATCAGGAAGATACAAAGGCCCTGGAAGCCTCTATGGAAGCCCTGATACCCGGTAAGGGCGGGGCGCAGCCTGCGTCTCCTAAAGCGGCGGCGGCGAAATCCACCCCCCCCGCACCCCCCCCGCAAGCGGGAGGGGCCTCAAATGCATCTCCCCTCCCTGTGGGAGGGGCAGGGGGAGGGTTATCCCCCGAAGAAATGGCAGAACTCAAATCATCTGCGGGTGGGAAACCGGTATTTAAGGTTACCGTTAAGTTTGACGAAGCGTCTCCAATGAATTCGGTCGGCCCTATTCAGCTTTATTCACAGCTAAAAGGCGATGGAACGGTGCTGAAAACCAATCCCGACTTTGAAGCCCTTTATGAAGATGTTTTCCGTCCTTCGGTTGACTATTATTTTGCAACAACAAAAGACGCTGAGTATATTAAAAAGAGTGTTGTTATTCCCGATGTATCATTGAGTGCCGAGGTGAGTCCAGTAAATCTCGATTGGCAACATGAAGGAACGGCGGCTCCGACGGCTCCTGTGGTCTCGACAGGCTCGACCACCGGAAAGGCTGCGCCTGCGCCACAGGCACCGGTGGCCGCCACCCCTGCGAAACCGGCTCCAAGCCCTGCGGCAAAGAGTGCTGCGGCTGCAGAAGCTGCAAAGGCAGGAAAAGAGGCAAGCTCAATTCTTCGTGTCGATTCCCGGCGTATAGACGACCTTTTGAATTTGGTCTCTGAAACGGTCATTACCAAGGCAACCTTTAACCAGATTAGTATGCAGTTTAACAATCTGCAAAGTGTTTTACGGAACGATGACAGCCTCTTTAGGGAAAGAATTAAGAGCCTTCTTGATGAACTCCCCGACATGCTTGAAGCAATACAGAAGGGAAAGAATGTAAAAGATATACGCAAGCAAATTGCCGAAAACTATGCCGACCTCTTCAATATGTTCGACAACTTCTCTTCCGGCTATAAAGAAAACCTGGGTAAATTCCGGGCAACAAGCCAGAACCTTGGCCGCCTAACCGGTGAATTGCAGGAAAAGGTTATGCGCATTCGCATGGTGCCCATCAGCCAGATATTCAGCCGCTTCCCCCGCATGGTTCGCGACCTTTGTAAACAAACCGGCAAAAAAGTGAACCTTGTTATAGAAGGTGAAGAAACAGAACTGGATAAGTCGGTTATTGAAGACCTGCAAGACCCATTAATGCACTCAATCCGTAATGCCGTTGACCACGGTGTTGAAAGCCCCGAGGAACGTGTTGCGGCAGGCAAGCCGGAAACCGGTATGGTCCTTCTAAAAGCCAGCAACGAAGGCAACATGATTATTATTGAGGTAGGGGATGATGGCGCAGGCATTGATGTGCAGGCCGTTAAGGACAAGGCTGTTCAAAAAGGCCTTATAAGCCCCAACAAGATTATTACCGACCAGGAAGCCTACCAATTGATTTTTGATCCGGGCTTCTCGACCAGCAAGACCATTACTTCAATTTCAGGTCGTGGCGTGGGCCTTGATGTCGTTAAGCGAAGTATCGAAAAACTGAACGGCACGGTAACGGTGCAGAGCCAGCATGGCAAGGGAACAACATTTGTTATCAAACTCCCGCTGACCCTGGCCATCATTCAGGGGCTGCTTGTCCGTGTTGGTCCTGAAATCTATTCGATTCCTATCACCAGCGTTATAGAAAGTGTCCGTATTAAACCGGAAGATATTCAAAAGATTGATAACTACGAGGTCTTTAATATCCGGAACGAGGTTATCAGCCTCCTTCGCCTGAACCGTTTGTTCGGCATTAAAACCGAGGAGCAGACGGACTATCACTTTATTGTTGTTGTCGGCACCGAAGAAAAGAAGATGGGCTTCATGGTGGACAGCCTTATTGGCGAAGAGGATGTGGTAATAAAGCCCCTGCGCGACCAGTATACCAACAGTCCGGGTATTGCAGGCGCCTCGATTCTCGGCGACGGTTCGGTGAGTCTGATTATCGATGTAAGCCAGCTCCTCGATTTGGGTTTAAGGAAGGAACAAGAGCAGCAACGAATACGGGAGGCGACCATACGCTAAGTATGAATTAAAATAGAAGGATAAAAAAATGGCAGAAGAAGAAACAATGCAAGCTATCACACCATTGACCTTGGAAGAAGAAAAAGAAAAGGTTGAAAACATCAACTTTAAGATGGTTACTTTTTCTCTTGCCGGCAAGGATTACGGTGTTGATATTATGACCATCAAAGAGATTGCCAAGGCGGATAAATTCACCTATGTGCCGAACACCTCGAATTTTGTCAAAGGGGTGTATAATTTACGCGGTGATATTATTCCAATCATTGATATGAGGCTCTTTTTCCACCTGCCTGCACCGGAAAAAGAGGGCGATCTTGATAATATGCTTATTGTGCAGGTAGAAGACCGGGTCTACGGGGTCATTGTTGATAAGATTGATAAGGTTGTCGGCCTTAATTCCGAAAACATTCAGCCGCCGCACCCGATTTTTGGTGATATTAACATCAAATTTATCTCCGGTGTTGTAGAAAAAGACGGCGCTCTCTTTATCATTTTGGATATGGTGCGTATGTTCAGTATGCACAAGAATGATGACGAGGACGACAAGGCCCAATCAACAGTAAATACCGGTGGCACGGCAGCTCCTTCTGCTACAATCGGAGCGGCGCAGCCGGCAGCGGCTGCAAGCGGCCCGACAGACAGCGACCTGGGCTTTCTTCGCGACAGCCTGAAGACGCTGAAAAACTTCTGTGCCGGCCCGGTAAACGAAGTCTGGGTTCAAAATCATTTTGCCGAATGGGCCGAAGGCCGAAGCGGCGCCGCATTACAGTTAAAAACCGCTGATGAAGCCGAAGAATTCTTGCTTCCCTTCTATTCGGTCTGCACCAATTCTTTCTGGAGTGATGAATATGCAAGCGCTATAAAATCATCTTTGCCCGATATGCCAAGCAATAATATTCAGGCCTGGGATATAGGTTGCGGCAAGGGTTATGAGGCTTATTCAATTGCCTGTCTTCTGAAAGGCAGGTATCCCGGCGCCCATATTAAGGTGTGGGCAAACGATAATGACATTATGGCAATATCCAATGCGCCGAACATGAGTTTTGATGCAGGCGACTTGCCGGAATACATTAAGCCCTACATGATAAAAGGCAAAAACGGCTATGTTCCCAGTCAGGAACTAAAAGATTCTGTCGTTTTTGAATATCATGATGTGCTCAATGGCAATCAGGTGCCTACAATCGACCTGCTTGTTGCCCGCGACTTCCTCTCCTTTGTCAGTTCCGATAATCAACTGAAATTGGTTGGAGAGTTTACGGAAAAACTCAGGCAGGGTGGTGTTGCCCTGATTGGTTCAAATGAACAGTTGTCCGAGGCCGGCTGGCAGTCAGTTGGCCGTGGCCAGGCATTAATATATATAAAAGATTGATTATTGGATAGGAGGATTAAAAAATGCGTGTAGAATATATCAATCCATTTTCTGAAGCGGCTTATGGAGTTCTGAAAGAAGTTCTGGCTGTTGATGTCAAACGCGGTGACCTGTATCTGAAACCCACGAACATGACCATCATGGGTGTGGCCGCAATGGTAGGGCTTGCCGGTGAGGTTGAAGGCCGTGTTCTTTTCGACATGACAAAAGATACTGCACTTTTTGTGGCTAACACAATGAGCAAGGTAGCAGGAATCATGGCCGATGGCGAAGAGTTTAAGGAAATGAATGCTGATGCAAAGGCTGTTATTACCGAGCTTGCAAATATGATAACTGCACAAGCGGTAACAAAGCTTCACGATCTTGGCTTCAAGTTTGACCTTACTCCTCCGGCGCTCTTTACCGGGGATAACATGGAAGTATCCAGCAATATGGGCTCTACTGTCGAGGCTCTGATTGTGCCGATGGACCTTGGTGGCAAGGGGAAAATCGAAGTAAATGTTGTCATCCGTGAACGGACTTGACAGGGTCAATAAAATAGTGTATACTTGACCCAATGAACAATAGTATCCTTCGCGGTAAAATAAACGAAGCATTCTCGTCTGTCTTGCCGGTATCGGTCATTGTCTTGTTGGTCTCAGTTATTTTTACACCGATTCCGTCAGGCACGGTCTTGATGTTCCTTGTGGGGGCAGCCCTTTTGATTGTCGGCATGGGTTTTTTTACCCTGGGCGCCGATATGGCGATGATGCCCCTGGGCGAAGGCATTGGTTCAAGCCTTACAAAAAGTCACAATGTCTTTTTGATTGTTGTTGTTACCCTGATAATGGGAACGGTGATTACTATTGCCGAACCTGATCTTACCGTCCTTGCCGACCAGACTCCGGGGATTCCCGACATGACACTGATTTTTACCGTGGCAATTGGCGTCGGTATCTTTCTGGTGATTGCAATTTTACGAACGCTTTTTAAGATTCGGCTTTCTATCTTGCTTATTATCTTCTATGTAGGGACATTTCTTTTGGTGTATTGGGCGCCGCAAAACTTTGTTCCCGTTGCCTTCGATTCCGGGGGCGTTACCACGGGGCCTATTACCGTGCCTTTTATCCTTGCATTGGGTGCCGGTGTTGCCTCTTTACGAAGCGACAAGGATTCCCAGAACGATAGCTTTGGCATGGTTGCCCTCTGCTCTATTGGCCCGATAATTGCGGTAATGATTCTTGGCATGTTCTTTAACCCCCAGGGCGCCACGGTTGAGTCTACTGTGGTGCATACCGTAGAAACAAGCCGTGATGTAGTTGTTGCCTTCGCAGAGGATTTTCCGGTGTCCTTTAGGGAAGTTATTCAGGCACTGGCTGCCATCTTCGGCTTTTTTCTGGTGTTTCAATTAATTTCCCGTCGCTTCAAGAAGCACCAACTGGGTCGTATGCTTATCGGTTTTTTGTATACGGCAATCGGCCTTGTAGTGTTCCTTACCGGTGTAGAAGTAGGCTTTATCCCTGTGGGGCACCTTATTGGCTTTCAGATGGCTGCATTGCCCTCTATGAAGTGGCTGCTTGTGCCTATCAGTATGGTTATCGGTTATTTTATTGTCAATGCAGAACCTGCAGTGCATGTTTTGAACAAGCAGGTTGAAGATATAACGGCCGGGGCTATTACCCAAAAGCTGATGCTCCGGGGCCTTTCAATCGGTATGGCCATTGCTCTGGGGCTGACTATTGTCCGTATCTTTCTTGCAATTCCGATTCTCTATATTTTGATACCCGGCTATGCGATTGCTATTATTCTTACCTTTTTTGTGCCGAAGATTTTTACCGGTGTTGCCTTCGATTCAGGCGGCGTGTGTTCAGGCCCGATGACCAGCACCTTCCTTTTGCCCCTTGCGAAGGGGGTTACCGAAGGCCATGGTGGCGACATGATGAAGGATGCCTTTGGAATGGTGGCCATGGTAGCAATGACGCCGCTTGTGGTCATTCAGATTATCGGCCTTGTCTATGCGGCGAAACTCCGGAAGTCCAAGGCAGCAGAAGCGGCCGAGGCAGAGAAACTTGCCGGTATTGCAAGGGATATTACCAACTTCGATAAGGTGGAACTCTATGGCTAAAAATATTTTTGGAGAATTCTTTACCAAGATACAGGACCGCCTCCAGACAACACCAAAAGAACATCATAAAAGTTCTTATCAGCCTGTGGTTAAATTGATATTCTTTATCTTCGACTGGAACCGCCTGAAAGAGGCCGGGGAGGTTTTTACTCGCGAGAATGTCCGCTTTCACTTTATTGCAAAGGCGCGGGGCACGGCAAATTCTGAAATCCTCGACCTTTTGGGTATTGGGGCAAGTGATAAGGCCCTCATCTTCTGCATGGAACAGGATATTATGGTGCCGGTGCTGCTCCATGAGGTGCGAACAAAGCTGGGAACAAAGGGGGCAGGGGCAGGCATTGCTTTTTCTGTTCCCCTGTCGTCAATAAATAGTCCGTTATTGTCTGTGTTTAAGGACAGTGTAAAAAAACGAGGAGGCTTTATGGAAGACATAAAACTGGAAACAAGTCACGAGAAAAAGCATGAAAATAGACTGGAAATCAAAAACGATTGTATCATTTCGATAATAAACCGCGGTTTTAGCGATGAGTTTATGGTTTCTGCCAAAGAGGCCGGGGCCCGCGGCGGCACCGTGATTAATGCAAGAGGGCTTGCCCATGAAGGCCCGCAGAAGTTTTTCGGCGTGTCCGTGCAGGAAGAAAAAGATATTGTGCTGATTCTTACCGACCGTGAAAAGAAAGATGCTATCATGAAGCAGGTAAGCGAAACACACGGCATCGGCACAAAAGCCGAAGGCATCATCTTCAGCCTCCCCGTCGACCAGGTGATGAGCCTAAACCTCTTGAATGTGTAAAAAAACTGAAGAAGAGTAGCTTCCCTCTTACTTAACCCCCTTTTTTATGCTATAATCCCAATATGTCGCCTGAAGCCCTGGCACGAGAAACCATAGACTGCCGCCTCAAAGAAGCCGGTTGGGCTTTGCAGGATATGAGAACCTTCAATCCTGCTGCCAATCTTGGCGTCGCTGTCCGTGAATATCCTACTGATTCTGGCCCGGCGGACTATCTTTTGTTTGTGGATAAGCGGCCTTGTGGAGTAATTGAGGCAAAACGGGATGAAGAAGGGCAGAATCTAACTGATGTGGAACTTCAAAGTAAACGTTATGCACAGAGCAAAGTCAAATGGGCAATTGATGGCGTATCCATTCGTTTTGCGTATGAAGCGACATCAAAGATTATCCACTTTACAGACTATGAGGACAGTAAACCGCGATCCCGCGAGGTTTTTTCATTCTTCCGTCCAGAAACGATTAGGCGGCTTCTTGATGATGAGCAAGATTCCGGATTGCATGACACCTTACGCAATCGAATGAAGACTTTTCCGAATTTCAATACAGAGCCGTATAACAAAAACTTTCGTGATTGCCAAACCCGTGCTATTGTTCACCTTGAAAACTCCTTTTCAGAAAACCGGCCCAGAGCACTCATTCAAATGGCAACAGGAAGCGGAAAAACTTTTACCGCTATTACTGCTGCCTACCGGTTATTGAAATATGCCAAGGCAAAACGTATTTTGTTTTTGGTAGATACAAAGAATCTCGGCCAGCAGGCGGAACAGGAATTTCTACGCTATGTGCCAAATGATGACCCCCGGCGTTTTGGTGAAATATATGGTGTGCATCGTTTATCATCATCGTATATTCCGGAAGATTCGCAAGTTTGTATAAGCACCATTCAACGCATGTATTCGATTCTGAAAGGGGAAGCAATTACCGAAAACGATGAAGAAACTTCACTTAATGAAATTCAGGTAACAGGCGGGCAACGAGAAGTTGTCTACAATCCGAAATACCCACCTGAATATTTTGATATTATTATAATTGATGAGTGCCATCGTTCTATTTACAATATTTGGAAACAGGTGCTCGATTATTTTGATGCCTTTCTTATCGGCCTTACTGCTACACCGGATAAACGCACTTTTGCTTTCTTCAACGAAAATGTGGTAAGTGAGTATTCACATGAACAAGCGGTAATTGACAATGTCAATGTCGGCTATGACACTTTTATTATTGACACCGACATTACAAAACATGGTGCAACCATTTTTAAGCAAGATATAGAAAAGCGTGACAGGCTTACCCGTGCTAAACGATGGGAATTGCTTGATGAAGATGTAGCCTATTCAAGTAATCAACTTGACCGTGATGTAGTAAATCCCAGTCAGATACGGGCAGTGGTAAAAACATTTCGCGATAAAATTACTGCGGAAATTTTCCCTGGACGAACAGAAGTTCCAAAAACAATTATTTTTTCAAAGACTGACAGCCATGCCGATGATATCATACAAATTGTCCGCGAAGAATTTGGCGAAGGAAACGACTTTTGCCGGAAAATTACCTACAGTGTGGATAAAGCAGATTCCGTGTTAGCATCTTTCAGAAATGATTATTACCCCAGAATAGCAGTAACTGTTGATATGATAGCCACAGGGACTGATGTAAAACCTGTTGAATGTTTGCTCTTTATGCGCGATGTTCGAAGCCGCAATTATTTTGAACAGATGAAAGGCAGGGGAACACGCACCCTCAATAAGGACGACTTGAAAAAAGTGACTCCGTCTGCAAACAGCGCTAAAACACACTTTGTCATTATTGATGCAGTGGGCGTAACACAATCTATAAAAACAGACAGCCGTCCCCTTGAACGGAAACCGAGTGTAGCGCTTAAGAGTCTTTTAATGAGCGTTGTTATGGGTGCAAAGGACGAAGACACTTTTACCAGTTTGGCTAACAGATTAACACGACTTGATAAGCAAATGAATCCTGCTGAACATGAACACTGGCAGGAAAAAGCAGAAGGAGTGAGTATTCACGATGCTGTTCAAAATTTGCTTGAAGCATTTAACCCTGATACCATAGAGGCAAAAGCCCGTGCCGATAATGGAATACCAGAAGGAAGGGAAGTGCCACAAGAATATATTAATATAGCACAGAAAGAACTTGCCGGAATTGCCGCATCTCCTTTTTATAATCCTGATTTGCGTGAATATACCGAAAATGTTCGCAGGGCTTATGAACAGATTATTGACAACACCAATATTGACACAGTGACCGGAGCTGATTGGGACGGCAAGCACAAAGGTAATGCTGAAACGCTCATAAAATCATTTAGACAATTTATTGAGGTCAATAAAAATGAAATTACCGCTCTTTCATTTTTTTATAACCAAACATGGAAAACACAACCGCTTACCTTAAAAATGATACAGGAAGTTCACGACAAAATGATTTT
>JAISIL010000106.1 GCA_031262035.1 Spirochaetaceae bacterium
TCTCCCTCCCCTGCCTCTCTCTGTTTTTAATTCAGTATTACAAAGATCAGCATGAGGCAGGGGGAGCAGGACAATCTTTTGAGAGGGCATTTGAAAGTTGCTGTCATCGCTTTGTCGGCCGGCAACACATCAAGACGCCGCCGAAGGCGGAACTTTCAACAGCCCGAACAAAAGATTGTCCTGTCCCCCGTACGCTATGCTTGAATTTGTAATTACTGAGCTATCTTACGCTATCTTGAACCCTTATACAGTGTTTCAATAAATTCTTTTGCTGCCTCACGAATGGAGATAAGGTCTGAATCTTGTAGTGAATTACTGGAATCGAGCACCAAATAGACTACGGTTGAATCCTTTCGGATGTCGGTTTTGGCTGCTTCCCCCAAACGGGATTCACTGTTTACCTGCCAGGCGCCTGCATCTGCCTGCTGATACCATTGGCGAACCGTGTCGTTTACTGCATTGTAGCCGGTAAAATCATTGAACACATAACTTACCTCGGTGCCTTTCAGGTTGCCGGTAATCGAAGCGCCTGAATCGGAGCCGGTTCCGGCGTAGGCAATATCCTGAAGCACATAGCTGCCATTAGCCAGCCCCACCGTGCCTTCAAGGTAGCGGCTTGAAGCGCTTGCAGCAGCGGCGTCCCCATTGGGCGGCACATCGAAGGTCATGCGAATTTTGGTGCCCACAGGATACGAGGGGGTAAAGACCGTAAAGGTCAGGTTTGTATCAATTACCGTTAATTCTTTTGCAATTTCGCTGAACTTTGCATCAAGCTGGGAAAAATTGCTCAATTGAAATACATCATCGCTATAGCTGGCAATACCGTCGAGCGACTCGGTAAAACTATTCGAATCGCGAATATCAATTCCCTGCACCCCTGCCGAAAACGAAGTAAGATGCACCCCATTGATTTTCCGGTCGGCAATTTGATTCTTGATATAGGAAAGATACTCGCTGGCCTGCTTGCCCCTGAAATCCTGACCCTCAAGCGGGCTTAAACCGAGGCTCGTCGAATTATTGTCAAGGCCGTCGGTAAAGGTAAGAATATTGGCCGATTCAAGATTGCCCGGCAGGGCCGAAGCGTCCGAAGACATATCTGCCATGGCAAGGTGCACCGCATAGTAGAGGGAAGTGCCCTCTGTATTTGTCTTGACATAGTCTTTATCGAGAATGCTAATCAAGTTTTGATAACCCTCGCTATCCAGATAGATCGGGCCATTGGTAATATCTTTAGCATCCGAAGCAAAAGAAATGACCCCGACATACACGCCGGTTTCAGGCGATGCGGCTGTCTTGACGCCAGTGCTTGCCTCAGGCTGGGGGCCGGAAGCCTTGCTTGTGCTATCCGTAGAAGCACAGGAAATTGCGCAGAGTGCAAAAACGCAGAGTACGAATGCACAAAGTGCAAAACCAAAAATTTTTTTCATAATAAATCTCCTCCCTACTAAGTATAGTACATTTTAGGGAGAAAATGCAAATAAAAATCCTGTTTTTTTCCGGTTCTTCCAGATTATTCTTAACTCCCGGGTGGAAAAAGGGCCGAAGCTGCCTTGAATTTTATGAGTACTGTGGGATATTGACGAAATCTGCCGTATGGGTTATGATTAAGGCATGGAAAAATCAAAGATTGTAAAGCATTTTAACACACAAGGCCCCTGTATACAAGGCAGGGATTACATGGTGGACATTTCCGGCAAAGTTGCTGCGATTACCACAAACTACATAGATCCTGGTAAATACTTTACCATCAACCGTGGCCGCCAATACGGCAAAACCACAACGATCACCGCCCTGGAAAATAGCCTCGGCGGAGATTACATCGTCGCTTCAATGAGCTTTGAGAGTATGGGAGATGTTAACTTTGAATCAGAAGAGGTATTTGTAAAAACCTTTATGAAAAAAATGGGATGGAATAACTGTTTTGTTTCCTCTTTCTTTACACTCAATAAATATATTAGTAAAAAATGCAAATCAAAGAAAATCATCCTTATAGTTGATGAAGTTGATAAATCCAGCAACCTCCGCGTATTTATCAATTTCCTAGGATTGCTTCGCGATAAATATATTGACCGGAGCAAAGGTAGGTGTGAGACTTTCCACAGCGTGATACTCGCCGGTGTTCACGACGTCAAGAACATCAAAGAAAAGATGATCCGGAGCGGGGTCTATTCGCCCAGGCCGGAAGAAGGGACTGTTACCTACAACAGTCCATGGAACATAGCGGCACCTTTTTCGCTCGACATGAGTTTCTCTCCCGTAGAGATTGCCAGCATGCTCAGCGATTACGAAGCCGACCACCAGACTGGGATGGATATCGAAGCAATGAGCCGTGAGATTTACGAATGGACTTCCGGCTATCCCTTCCTGGTTTCCCGGCTTTGCCAAATTATTGACGAAGACTTGAAAGCAGAATGGACAAGTGCAGGCTTGCTCAAGGCTCTGAAACGTATTATTAGGGAACAGAACACTCTCTTTGATGATATGATAAAAAACATGGAGATGTATCCTGACCTTTACAACTATATTTATGATATGCTTATTGCCGGAGTTGATGTCAGGGAATCAGTTTTGGATCCGGTTATTCAAAGAGCTTTGATGTTCAGTATACTCAGAAAAGAAGAAGATGGAATAAAAATTGATAACAAAATATTCGAAAAGGTGCTGATGGACTACTTTGTATCCAAAGACGATAGGGCTATACGGGCAAAGACTCAAAATAGCGGTGTGTTAAAATACGATGTAGTCAAGGACGGTTGTTTTAATATGGAATTGACACTGCGTAAATTTGCTGAACATTATAAGCGCATATATGCAGATAAGGATGTGGATTTTTGGGAGAAGCATGCACGCTTAATCTTTTTATCCTATCTGGTTCCCCTGATAAATGGCGAAGGCTTTTATCACCTGGAAAGCCAGTTTACCGACGCCCGTCGGATGGATATTGTTATAAATTATGGCAAAGACGAATTTATTATCGAACTGAAACTCTGGCATGGGGAGGCTTCAGAAAAAGAAGCGTATAATCAGCTTTCTGCTTACCTGAAAAGCAAAAACACTTCCACCGGCTACCTCGTGGTCTTTGATACCCGAAAAAGACGGCAGCCAAAAGAGGACTGGGTGGAAAACGAGGGATGCCGTATTTTTGAGGTGGTGCTGTAGAGAGTGGTGTTTTGTTAACTGTTTCTGCCTGGATATTTAGTCAAGGGACCAACAAAAATCCTGAAATAAACCTCACGCAGCGATCGCGGCGTCCGCTGCGTGAGGTCTGTTATGATTAACCGCGAACCACGCCAACCACGCGAACAATTGGTGCCTGGCACAACAGCATAAAATTAAGCATCCTCCCCTCCCTCTGGGAGGGGTTGGGGGAGGGTAAAGTCAATGCTTCTAACCCCCACCCAGCCTCCCCCAGAGGGGGAGGAGCAACTTTTTCTCTTAAGTTTATGATGTTGTGCCAGGCACCCTTTTTTCACGCAGCGATCGCGGCGTCCGCTGCGTGAGGTCATTTATGATTAACCGCTAACCACGCGAACCACGCGAACGGCTTAGTTGCCATCTATTTATTCATGCTAAAAATATTGTAGCGAGTGTCATTTGGTATTTTGGCCATAGCGTTTGCAGTCATATTGTTAATATCAGACGTTACCTTATCCCACAATACCGACGACAGTGTTTGAAGCGATCCCAGAAATGCCGTATCAGCCGCATCAACCAAACTATTCATTTGGTACATGAGACTTATCCAGAAGCGCGCAGAGATTCCGGTCAATGCACTGTAAGTGTTTTTATTCGGGTTAAGAAAAAAACTGGTGATAGCTTCTTTAACTAAAGCGATAGCGTCGGTACCGCCAGCCACACCTTTTTGCTTCCACTCAGTATATACAACTAATGGTATTACCTCGGCTTCTTTCATAGTAGCATTTACACCTGCGGCAGTAAAATCACGGGTGTTTGTCATTTTGGTGCGCAAGTCAGACAAAGAAGATGCGATAATCTCATCGATATCACTAACACCTTCATAAATTAACAAATATTTCTTTGTTGTAGAATTGTATGATAATTCTGCATTATAATTTTTATCTATCATAAAATAGACTTTGCTAAACTCCGCATCCACCACCGCCGCTATCCCTTCCCGCACAAACCCCTCTATCTCCCCCTGGGTCACATTCCCTCGGGCGGTGATGTGACCCAGCATGGACTGGTAGCGCGTGGTGTCCTGGCCAAGGAACTTCCCCACCTGCATCTCCATGTAGACGGCCGCGCCGGCACAAGTGTTTGTGTTTTCTGTATCTGAAATGGCACCCATATTATATGTAAGTAAATCTTTGTTATAGTTTTTATCTTCTACAGTTAGTTGCGCTATTTTACTATAGTCAGATAAAGCACCCCCAATGTTATTCTTTTTTAAATATGCCTCCGCGCGGCTACCATAAGAATAGACAAAGTTTGGATCGGCCTTAATAGCTTGTGTGCAATCATCTATGCATTTATCATAATTACCTTTTTCAAAATATGCCCACCCACGATTATTATAGGCCGAAGCAGTATTTTCATCTGAAAGGCCGAGTTCCAAAGCTTTAGTATAATCATTAATAGCCAAATCATGCTTATCTAAATTTGAATAAATAAAGCCTCTAAAATAATATGCATTACTGGCTTCCGGCGAAAGTTTTATCACCTGCGTATAATCGGGAATTGCTTTGTCATAATCACCTTTATTCATATAAGCAATAGCACGTCGCCAATATGCATCTGAATGCTCAGGGTTGAGTTTTACCGCAGTTGTGTATCCAGCAATGGCTTTGTCGATGTCGCCCTTATCGTGTGATTCAGAGGCATCATTATAAGCTTTGTTTGCTTGAAAACTTAGTGCCAGCTTGTTTCCTTGCGCTGCTGCCTTATCATTCCAAGATTCGCCTTTGGCAGCATCCTGCTCTACGCCCCAACCTCGTCTATAATAGAATCCGACATAATATTGGGCATCGGCATATCCTTGATTAGCGGCTTTTAAACACCATTCAAAAGCCTTGGTTCTATCCCTTTCGACACCGCGCCCTAACTGATAACACCGCCCCAGGTTATACTGCGCCTCGGCGTTCCCCGCTTCCGCTGCGGCACGGTAGTCTGCCGCTGTTGTTTGTGCAAAGACACACACTGTGCAAAGCGCCATTAGTAATACGATAATTGTCTTTTTCATTTCGGTTCCTCCATTCCGATTCCGAGGATGGTTTTCTGGATCAACTCTATCCAATCCTTCCTTAGTTTTTGCTCTTCAATTGTTTTTTCCGAGTTTTTCATACTTTGCCTCCTATAGCAAATGTGTAGTATATATACATGAGCCCTCTATAGGGCGCTATGCCTTGATTGAGATGTGGTGTTGCAACTAAATGTAAACAAACCACAAAGGATGTCAGTGTTTGCGAAAAAGTATAATATGTGTCAAAATATGCAGCTAAACCGTAAGAAACCGCACTAAATGCGGGGGGGGGGGGGGGTAATTTGTGGCTATTTGTAAAAATAACACTTTTTGCTTTTTAATGGGATTTTTTTATAATATTTAT
>JAISIL010000164.1 GCA_031262035.1 Spirochaetaceae bacterium
GGGTAGAGAAGGTAAGTATCCGTATCGAGATACATGTTTTTGGACACAGCAAACTGGAAATAGGTTTCTGCATATATTGAACCGGTGAGGTGATTGTGTAAATCGCCGCCCTTGGGCATATGGCTGAAGAAATATTGCAGTTCAGCCTTGTTGTTGCGAATACTGTTAAAGGGCTCTGCCGCTGTGGCAATTGCCGATGTGGTTTGGCAAGAAGTTACAAACGTTAGGAGCAATAGCGACATGAGGAGTACCAGGCTGTATCTTTTCATTATGTTATGTTTCATATCAATTATCCTTTAGTCGGTTTTATGTTTCATAGATACCGGGTGGTTTCAACATAGTGGTCTCGATAAGCTCGACCACCGGGTTGAAGCTCAATTAGCGTGGATATGGTCTGCCATATTTTTGTTCGTATTTGAGCGCTTCAAGTTCCTTTGCAGCGTCCGGGTCGCCCATCTGCGCTGCCTTCTCCACAAGCTTGATTCCCTCGTCCATCTTTCCCTGAGGGAATACCGCCAGGCCTATGCCCTTTGTTGCATAACTGTCCGATGGATTCAGGCTTAGCGCTTGCGCGTTTGCCGCCTCGCTCAAAGCGTAGTTACCATTCTGGAAGTCGGTGAAACCTTTCATCCGCCAGGCTTCCGCATTGGCTGGTTTTACTTGCAGGTAGCGTTCAAGAAGTATCGCTGCTTGTTGATACTCAGCATTCTGCACAGCCTCCTTGGCTTCGGTGAATATTGCATCAGTGTCGCTTCATCCGGTAATTTCAGATTTGAGTTTTTTCATCGCCACATTGTAGACGCAATAACGGTTTTCGCCGTAGATAGTGTGGTCGATCGTCAGGCGGGTGTTCGGGCAGCCGCCGAGACACTTCGAGCCGTATTTGCACACACTGCATTCACCGGAAAGCTTGTCTTTACTCATTTGCCGCCGCCAAAGGAATTTATTTTTGTCTTCCCAGATGTCCCGAAGCGTCCTTTCCCGGATATTGCCCTCAATGTATTCCCTGTCGCGGATTGAGGTGCAGCCTATGATATCACCGTTGTAGAGAAACCCGAAGCCGCGAATTCCGGCGCTGCATCCGTCCCAGAGCTGGCCGTTTGGTGTGTTGAAAGCCATCTTGCGCGTCCGCAGTTCCTTAGGGCTGTAGTAGCCGAGGCAGTCGGCGAGATACATCACAATTTTGCCTTCGGCATTGGTTTTATAGCAGAAGTCCAGTATGCCGCCAACATCTTCCGGCGCAAGGAGCCAGTCTTCGTGACGAGTGAAATTCCTCATGGGAAGGCCAAGCTGCACTTGCCAGGAATCGGCCCCCATGCGGAAAAGTTCATCTTTTATCTGGGGAAGAATGTTGACATTTTGTTTGGTCAGGGTCGTTACCGCACCTACAGTGATACTATATTGTTTCAGTATTCTTATGCCCTGCTCTATACGATCATAGGAACCGGGTTTGCGGATTCTGTCATGGATTTCCCTTGTGCCATCTATACTGATGGCCACAGTGGAGATGTTGTTCTCTTTCATCTGACGGGCTACATCTTCTGTGATGTTCCAGCCGTTGGTTATCATGTTGCAGGAGACTCCCCTTTCGGTGAGGTGCCTCACCAGTTGAGGCCAGTCTCTGCGGGTAAGGGGTTCACCACCGGAAAGCGTGACCCAGTAGAGGCCGATTTCTGCCATCTGCTCAATGGCGTCAAAAGCTTCGGCGGTAGTGAGCTCGTCGGGCAGAGGGTCTGAGCAGGACGAGCCGCAGTGCCCGCAACGCATGTTGCAGCCCATTGTGATTTCCCATACACAGGTTACCGGTCGGTATTCCATAATTTAATCCTCCTTTAACTGGCCGCAAATATCTAGTATTTTATGAATTATCAAATTTCCGGGTTTTTCAATTTTGCACTATCTTTTAAAACAAATTTTTCACATGCTTTTGCAACAAATTTTCTATCAATGTTTTCTGTAACAAATATATATCCACGCCATTTATTAGAATTGAAACTTGCAGCCCAATCATCCAGTTTGATAAAGTCATTTATTGTATGCAATCTTTTTCTGTCTTTACCTAAAATCATCTCGTCTTTTGCAGAACCATAACTAACATCTTTCGGGAAAACAATATAAATATCAAATGGTGTAAATTTTACATCCATTTCATTTACTAAATATAGTTCACTGAACATATTATAAAGTTCCCGCCGTTTTTTTAATAATTCCAAATATGATTTATCACAAAGGTCAATAATTAATTTATCTAGTGTTGCTTTACCATTTTGCATAACAGTAGGATAAATATTAATAATTTCCTTTACGAACTCTTTTCTATTAAAATCCGTTTCGTTTCTTATTCGCTCTATCAAACTATCTAGCATTTCATCTATTTCTATTCGTGTACCATTCATGTATTCTACATTTGCTCTTGATACTTCAAAAGAGCGTTTGGGTAATTGTCTTTCCCGAATGTTGTGTGCCAATTTTTTTAAATCTATACCGGTAAATATTTTTGGTAACTTCTCTTTGTCCACTTTGTTATACAAATTTAAAATACTATTATCATCGTTTTTCAAGAAATCTGATATATCTTGAATGACATCAGATTCACAAAGAGCGGTAATATAATCTTCCACCATATATTCAGATATCAATACTTTCTGGTGATAGTAAATATAACTAAATAGCATTATCTTGCAGAAGGTTAACTCTTCTATTGCAGTTACACCATTAAACGCTATTACCAGGCGGTATTCTACTTTACCATCGGTAGTTGATATTGGGTGTATAAAAATTTTATTAAATAGCCTGTCAATATCGTAAGTCAAAGATAAACCGGCAGTTACCGTATCCCGCATAATGTAATCAAGTTTATCTGCATCGAATAAGCCATTGATTATTGCTGTTTGATAACTCAGTATTTTGTTATCTTCTTCTATATTAGCACCTATAATCATTAAGGCAACTTTCTTGAATAGTAAATATTTTTCCGTTCCAATTTCCGGATATGAAATATTATTCACAAAAAAATCTTTAAACGATTTGGTATTAATAATTATAAAAGCCAATATCTCATGGGGCTTGGGCTTTCTTGAAAGTTTGATATTAAATTCGTCAGATAGTTTTTTGAATTCCGGACTTTCCCCATAGACCCGTTCAGACAGGTGAGAGAAAAAACAATGCCCGATATCATGTAGCAAGGCTGCCAGACAAATTTCATTTTGCTTTTTCAGACTTATTTTAATATCATCAGAATTATTATTTATTGAATTACACATCCTTTTCGCGGCAGTATTTGTTCCCAGTGAATGCTCAAAACGTGAATGCCTGGCAGATGGGTATGTGAGCATTGCCAAACCAACCTGATGAATGTTACGAAGGCGCTGTAGAAAGGGAGTATCTATAATTTCCATCTCCCATGTTGAATAAATAACAGAACCCCATATAGGGTCATGAATTGTTTTTATTCCGACTATGCTTTTCTGGTGTTTAGCAATTTCGTCTTTTACAAACTTTTCAACACCTTTCTCGATGACTTTATAGCATTCCGTTGCCTTGAGTTCATCAAATTGGTCGTAAATACTCATTCTTAATGCCTTATTTTAAAGATGCTGCCAATCGCATCAAGGTATTACGTGTTTTATCATCGCATGCCTCAAGAATTTTCTTTGCATCTGACTCTGAAAGATAAATTATTGCTTTTTCGTAAGAAGGGTTAAATTTCCCTATTACACCAAAAGTTTGAAGGTTATTTATGCCGGTCCAGATGTCGTTGGAGACTAAATTCCCAACCCCCTCACGAAACTCAATGTCATTAAACAAATATTGCCCATCCGGGCCTTCATCCCTCTTAAATTTGTAAATTCTCTGAACCAAACTGTCATCCAAGGCTATTGTTGTTAACTTCTGCAAAACCATTGCCGCACATAGATACCGTAATAAAGACAGACCGCTTATCCGGTGTTCTTCAGACAAAATCTTCATAATAATAACCCCTCTATAATTTGAATATTTACATAATTTATTGTATAATATTTAGTATTTCCTTCAATATGTCTTTCACTACCCATATTATTCACCTTCTTTATTATAGTAAAAATCAAGAAATTCTGTCAATAGGTCTGAAAAAAGTCTGAAAAAAGTTACCACCCCCTGCCCTAGTGGAGCGACAGGACAAGAGGCGATGATTATGCCTTACTTGCAGCTAGGGTAGCCATACTTGATTGTCGGATATCCGTATTTGACTATGGGACAACCGCAGTCGTCGATGTAGACCTCGCATGCGGCATCTCTGGATGGATACCCATACTTCTCTGTCTGCCCAACATAGCCGTAGGGAATAACCGCCTCCGCAGGCACTTCACAGCCAGGATAGCCGTACTTCACTACGGAAGCCGGATACCCATACTTCATGTAAGGCGGATACCCGTACTTGAGTACCTGGGTACAATCATCGCTTGCATCACCGTAAACGGCTTTGTTATCGCAGTATTCAACAAAGCGGTCTTTACCGATGCCTTCTGCATTTTCATCGTAGGGAACAACCAGCACTTTGATGGTGACAGTTTGCTTCTGTGCTTCCTTGTCGATAGTGGGCAAGTGGGCGACAAGACGGAATTCAAGTTCCTTTTGCGGCTTGTCTGCATCCAGAGCGGAAAAGTAGAAAGTCTGTATTACCGTGGTGTTACCTTTTTCGCTCGGCAGCGTTTCTTCTGCAAGCAGAGCAATTCCCTTTGGCAGTGATGTCAGCACCCAGCCAACATTGCTTGAACCGAAGTGCGATGTAAACGCTACCTTGAACAAGCGGCCTTGGTAGGCTTTAATAGCCTGCCTTTCTTCATTCTGATTTGCCATAATTTTACCTCCTTTGACCGTTCCTCTGGTCAAAAGTCATGGGCGGACTGCTTTGAATCATGGCTCCATATTCAAAACAGTATACAATGGCATGCTGCTTCCCCGCTGGCTGCAGCTTGCCGGGGAGATAGTTCTCTCTTTCTTTATGAAATAATTTGATTAACTATATTGATGCTTTTTATATTTACAGTCTACCATGAACTATATCTTTTTGTAAAAAGCCTTTCGCGTCAAAAACTACATGATTGTGTTTTGTTAATAACGGAATATTTATTTCACTAAATATATTATGCGAAACAGCCAGTATTATTGCGTCAAATTTATCTATGGGTAATTTATTTTCTATTGTAATTCCATATTCATATTTTACATTTGTGGTATCTGCTATAGGGTCATATATTGTGATTTGTGTTTGATATTCTTTTAGTTCATTCACTATATCAATAACTCTGGTGTTGCGTATATCAGGGCAATTTGCCTTGAAAGTAAAACCTAATATCAGTATTTTTGCACCAAGAATTGTTATCCCCTTTTTTAACATTAATTTTATAGTTCTGTCTGCAACATATTTACCCATACTATCATTCATGCGGCGTCCGGCAAGAATTATTTCAGGGTTGTAACCATAGCTTTGAGCGCATTGAGCCAAGTAATAGGGGTCAACTCCAATGCAGTGGCCTCCGACAAGGCCGGGTATAAAGTGCAGGAAGTTCCATTTTGTAGAAGCTGCTTCTAATACCTCTTTTGTATCAATGCCCATTAGATTAAATATTTTTGATAATTCATTTACAAAGGCTATGTTTATATCACGTTGGGAATTTTCAATTACCTTTGATGCTTCTGCTACTTTGATAGAAGAAGCAAGATATGTGCCGGCTTCGATTACTGATGCATATATACTATTGATTAGCAATCCTGCTTCTTTTGTGGAACCTGATGTTACTTTTCTTATTTTTTCTACGGTGTGTTCTTTGTCTCCGGGATTAATTCTTTCAGGCGAGTAACCCGCAAAAAAGTCTTTGTTAAATTTTAAACCTGATACTTTTTCTATAACAGGAATACACTCATCTTCTGTTACTCCGGGGTATACGGTTGATTCGTAGACAACTATATCGCCTTTAGAAATAACGCTCCCTACTGTCTCACTTGATTTATATAAGGGTGTAAGGTCAGGATTATTGTGTTTATCTACAGGAGTAGGAACCGCCACAATATAAAAATTGCAATCTTTTATGTCATCAGTATTAGATGAACAGATGAACCCATTTTGTAAAGCGCCTTGTAATAATTCATCGGATACCTCCAGTGTCTCATCGTGGCCTCTGTTTAGCGCTTCTACACGAGTTTTCTTAACATCAAAGCCTATTGTTTTGTATTTTGTTGAAAAGAGCCTTGCAAGAGGTAAGCCAACATAACCAAGACCGATAACACAAATTTTAGTGTTTTCCAAATTCATTTTAGATTCTCCCAGTACCATTTTGTAGCTTCCTTTAATCCATCTTTCATACTATATTGAGAATTATAACCTAATAGTTGTTTTGCCTTTTCAATGCATGCAAGAGAATGAGGAATATCGCCCAAGCGTTCCGGGCCATGTTTTATTTCTATGTCTTTAATTTTATTATCATATTCTGACAAATACTCTTTAAGATATGCGGTTAACTGATTTAAAGTCGTTCTTTCCCCAAAGGCAGTATTATAAACCTGATTGATTGCCTCGGCATTATCAGTTTTCATTGCTAACATATTCATTTGAATGACATTATCGATGTAAGTAAAATCCCTCGAATAGTCTCCATCGCCATTAATGACCGGGCTTTCGTGTGCCATCAGGTTTTTTACAAACAGGGGGATAACTGCCGCATAAGCGCCGTTCGGGTCTTGCCGCCTTCCAAACACATTAAAGTAGCGTAAGCCTATAGTTTCAATCCCATAGGTTTTCGCGAAAACATCGGCATACAGTTCATTGACATATTTTGTAATGGCATACGGTGATAGCGGTTTCCCGATTGTATCTTCAACCTTCGGCAAGGTCTTGCTATCACCGTAGGTTGAAGAACTTGCCGCATAGATAAAGCGTTTTACTTTTGCATCTCGTGCTACAACAAGCATATTGAGAAAACCGCTGATATTCACCGCATTTGTGGTAATGGGGTCATTTATAGAGCGTGGAACAGAACCTAAAGCCGCTTCATGGAAAACATAGTCAATACCTTCAACTGCATTTCTGCAATCTTCAATATTTCGTATATCGCCTACAATAAGATGAAAATTGTCATGATACTCATCAAAAAAAGTCAGGACATTTTCTATATGTCCAGTAGCAAAATTGTCGAGGCAAGTTACATCATGACCTTCCTGTAAGAAATACTCACAGAGATTTGAGCCGATGAATCCTGCGCCGCCTGTTACTAATAATTTCATGATGCTGTTCCTTCTGCATTTCCATTTACAAAAGTTGCATTACCAAGCCCTTCACCTTCCCACCATGACGCCCGTTCATGCTTCTTTGGCGCAAAAATAATTGTCTCGGTGTTTGAAAACCAGCACTCATATTTGACAGTATCACTCCCGTCATAGGGTGACCATGTGCCGACATGGCACAAGTGGTGAATTTCGTAGGTTATTGGAGCTTGATAGATGTTAAACACCGCCTCCTCATTAACCAAAGGGACGCAAGTAATAGTAAAGGTCGTTTCTTCACCTATACCAGTTGATGAAGGTTGTGTTGCCCCTCCGCCGATAAGCACTGTCTGTGCTTCGTTAGCATAGCCTAAAAGGCATACATACTTCGATTTGTAGCCTTTTGCTACAATTTTCAGTTTTCCAGTTTCTGTTTTCATAGTTTCCATATTTTACTCCTTTCGCTATTATTATTAGCGAATGCGTATTATTTCTTTAGGCAGATATTTCTTCCCGCGGCCAACCTGAGATTCATCGTCCAGGCGCGATATTTTGCTCCACAGGCATGTGAGCCATTCATGACAGACTGATACAAGCTGCCTCTTTTAGCTGGTATTAGAGTACTCTGTCACCTTTAGTCCTCCACAAATTACGGCTCTTTACGATACATTTCCGCTCCTCCAAGTGCAAGCTTTTTCGTCTTTCCCCTCGATTTCCTTGTACTTTTCTTCTTCAATTCTACATCTATTCCCTTGTATTGTTAAGAGTTATATTGTTAGGAAGCCAAAATTATACAATTACAGTGAAACAAACCAATACACACAACAATTGATTACATTGTCAGAATTCATATTTGTAACGCAACATCTCTACTATATTTGTTGCAAGATTGTCTAGCGTTGCTTTCTCGACTTCTGTCGGCATCTTGTCCGGATTTGTAACAATTATATTCCAGTATGTGCTGGGGGCAATGGGCATATTATTTGTTGTAAAAAAAAGGTTCAAAGAGTTATAAACCGTTACTCCTCCGGCGTGTCCCATTGTTACAACTGCTGCTCCCACCTTGCCACCGAACATATACTGGTTGCCGCGTCCCACATATCCAGCACGGTCTATCAAGGCTTTCATCTCTGCCGTAACGTTGCCGAAATAGGTAGGACTGGCGAAGATAATTGCGTCAGCGACTTCCATTTTTTCAATAGTAATATTTATAATGTCATCATTATAGACACATCTTCTGTTGCGGATCTTTCTGCAAACGCCACAGGCTTGACAACCTCTAATCAAATTACCACCAAGCTGAAAAACTTCTGTTTCCAGACCTTTGTTATGCAAAAATCTGGAAAGAACAGACAACGCATTGTAAGTCGATCCGGTACTGTTAGGACTACCATTGATTAAAAGAACTTTTTTCATTAATCATATCTCATCGTTTTTAATCTTATCCTTGCATTCTTAGAGGGCACTGCATTGTTTAGAGGTTGATATTTTTTCTTCCGGTCAATGATTCCAAGGCATATCGCTCCCAGAATCACGATTGCCATACCGACATAACCAAGAGCGGTATGCTTTTCGCTAAATACTCTAACACTCAATACTGCACATATAACAGGAACGAGTAATACTAGCGTCTTTACTTTCCACACAGGAAATAGTTCAATACTTTTATAGTAAGTGAGCATCTGTGCAATCTGCATGAAACTGCCAAAGATAAACACAGGGAAGAACAGCACGAAGTTTAATCCGCTGTAATTGATATTCATCATATCACCGGTAATAAGTGAGCAAACACCGAACGCAATCATTGCAACCAAGTTATTAAAAAACACAATGACGTAAGAATCGAGCTGACACTTCTTCTGCATATACTTGATAGCGAAAGCACACCCCGCATTAATCAGCCCGCTCAAAACAAAGAGTAAGGAATATACATTGAACTTAAAGTCAGCATAGTTTATGTCAAGAGTCAAAACCACACCCGCAAGCATCACTCCGACAAGTATCCACTCGTAATAGCGATGTTTCTCTTTGAAAATAACCGCCGAAATAATGCAAACAAAGATAATCTCGCTCTTTAGAAGCACTGTTCCTGTGCCAACATCTGAATATAAAAAGCCGATATTACCAATAATATCAAATCCAAATACGGCAATCGCAACGATAAGCATCGGAAGCCACGACTTTTTGACCTGACCAAGCAGTTTAAACCGCTTGGTTGAGGTAAAGAAAACTATCAAGAGGAGCATAGTTAGCGAACGTAAAAAGAAACTAGATACAAACGCCGAATTAAGCTCCTGCATTAACAGCTTATTCAATATGAAGAACGCTGACCAAGCAGCTATTAAGACAACTAATAACCAGTTTTTATTTTTCATGTGGATTTCCAAAAAATTCATTTATACAGCGGCAAACACGCATTATATCATCCTCGCTCATATAGGGAGAATGAGGTAATGAAAGAACTCTATGGCTCAAATCCTCACTTATAGGGCAATATGATTCACAGCCAAATACCTCTTGCTTATGTAATGGCTTTGGATAATATACCATTGCGGGGATATGATTCTCTTCGAATTTCGCTTGTATGGCGTTCCGCTCTGTCTCGTCTTTAAGCAAAATCGTGTATTGCGCCCATGCGGACTCACAATCTGTGGGAACAGTTGGACAAACAACAGCGTTTCCTATCTCCTGCACATAACGAGACGCAATATCAGCCATCATGCTGCGTTCATTGTCTAAGATCTTTAACTTTTCCGACAAGATAGCGGCTTGCAAGGTGTCAAGGCGGGAATTCATACCTAACACAACATTGTCATATTTTGAGGTCTTAGACGCTCCGTGCCTTTTTATAGAGCGGATAGCTTCAGCATACTTATCATTATTTGTAAATACTGCACCGCCGTCGCCGTAACAACCAAGTGGCTTCACAGGGAAAAACGAGGTTGTGGCAATGTCTCCAAAAGAACAAGCCTGTTTGCCCGCTTTGCTTGCACCAAAGGCTTGAGCCGCATCTTCCACAACACGCAAATCATAGCTGTTTGCTACTTTGCTTATTTCATCATAGTCGGCTACTATACCGAATAGGTCTACAGTTATGACCGCTTTAGGCTGAAGCTTTCCTTCTGTTATAACACCTTCAACTTTTTCTTTAAGGTCTTTTGGTGAAATGTTAAAAGTTGATGCCTCAATATCCACAAATACGGGAGTCGCGCCCACCCAATTCACAGCTGTTGCAGAGGCAATATAAGTAAAATCAGGGACAAAGACAGCATCACCTTTGCTTACGCCAAGAGCCATTAAAGCAAGAACCAGGGCGTCACTTCCGTTGGCACAAGATATTGCATTTTTTACACCTACATACTCAAATAATTGCCTTTCGAAGTCCTTAACGGCTTCTCCTCCAATAAATATTCCGCCAACAACGACATCCGCAATTGCACTGTCTATTTCGGTCTTTAATCTTGTATATTGGCGTTTTAGGTTTTTAAAATCCATTGTTAGTCAAAATAGCCCGCCATATCTGTAGTTGCAAAGTTCTTAAGTGGCAGTTTTACTGCAACACCGTCTTTTTCAGACTTATACAACGCAAGCACAACCTCCATTGCTTTTGATGCATCTTCCAATGTAATCATTGGTTCGCACTGTTCCTGTATAGCCTTTATGAAATCGGCATAAAGAGGCGAGTGTCCAAACCCGTATATATTAGGAGGATTCTCATGGAATTCAGCCTTTATTGCTTGAGACTCTTGCTCATCATAACGAGCGAGATTCCATTCTTCTATTATGTTGACAGATTTGCCACCTAATTTTACCGTTCCCGATTCGCCTGAAAGATAAAGTGTTTCTTCAAGGTTTTTCGGGTAGATGGTGCTTGTCCCTTCGATAACACCGAGCGCGCCGTTTTTGAAACGAAGTACTGCAATACCTACATCTTCCGTCTGAATATATGAATGGCTTCGATTTGCAGTATATGCTTTTACCTCGTCCACATCACTTTGCATCAGCCATAAAAGCAAATCAATACAGTGGATGCACTGGTTCATAAGGAATCCACCGTCATCATTCCATGTTCCGCGCCAAGGAGCCTGCGTATAATATTCTTGATTCCTGTTCCACAACACATGAATTGTGCCGAAGTTCATTTTTCCAAAGCTATCCGCTTGCACTTCCTCTAAGAGCCGCTTTACTGACTTGTTATAGCGGTTTTGATGGCAAACAGTAACACAAACCTTTTGTTCTCTAGAAAGCGCAATCAACTCTCTGCTTTCATTTACGGATAGTGCAATTGGCTTCTCAATAATGACATTCAGCCCCTTGTTAATGCAATCTCGGGCAATCTCGAAGTGACTTCCGCTTGGTGTAGCGATAGCTATGACATCAACCATTTCACTTTCAAGAAGTGCGTGATAATCTCCATAAATGCGGGCATGATCAAAGGTATCCAAAATCTCAGGTCGTTTGTCCTTGCAGGCTTTTTTAAGGCTGTCGATGCTTTGCGAATTTATATCACACAAAGCCACAATTGAAAGCCAGTTATCATATGCGGCAGCTATATGATTGAGGGCGATTCTTCCGCATCCGATTAGTGCAAATCGAAGTTGTTTCTCTGCCATTCTTGTTATAACAACACAATATTGTCCCTGTTAATTATGTTTTTAAAGTATTATAATCAGTAGTAACTGATACCTTACTGGAAGACACAACTGCTTTTGTTAGTCTCCAATGGTATCGCCAATGTAATTTATATAGTTATTAACTTTGTCAATTTATTTTTCATCTTTATCTAAGTCGGGGACATTATAGTTTGCTTTAGTGACTTCAAGTGCAAATAGAAACCCAACGTAACGAGTCTGATTATGACAATAGACGATTTGCAATTAAGAACAATATATAGTAAGTTTTTCACCGTTTAAGCATTTCCAATATATTGGTCATTGCATTACCGTTACCAAAGTCATCAGTGTCAGCGCAACAAATATTTTTATTCTCCTCAGCCCATCTCATTCCATTAATGATTTCATCGCGTTCAGTACCAATAACTATATCAATACCATGCTCTACGAGATTTTGCCAATAAGGTGGGTTTTGACGCAACAAACTTCTTTTTCCAAGAAAAAAAGCTTCTCGTGGCATAGTACCCGAATCTGTTATTAGATAAGCACAATTTTTGATTGCTTTTAATGAGTTGATATACGAAATGAAATCAACTACACAAATATTTTTAGTGTCAAATTGCAGCGAAGCCATAAGTGGTTTAAGCCTTTTATGAGCAAGGAATAGGATTTTCCTTTCGCTATATTGTAATGCAGAAAAAACTGCTTCGAAAGTTGCTTTGTTAATATTCTCTTCTCTATGCAATTGCACTAGAATAAAGTCGGACGTTTTATAATCAATTTCAATGCCATCTGTAATGAAATGAATATCATTCCCATTTGCCAACGGCGAAAATTCTTTCACGAGGTCAAAGATGATATCCCCGGAAAAGAAACTTCTTGCGCCCAGCCCTTCTTTTTGCAGATTTTTAAGAGTACAAGGCGTACTGGCAAAGCATAACTCTGCTAAATGGTCTGCTACAATACTATTGCTTTCTTCCGGGTCACGAAAAGTGTTACGTCTTACTCCCGCTTCGATATGAACAACAGAAATTCTTTGTTTATTTGCCGCTAAAGCAGCAATCATTGTGGTATTTGCATCACCAAACACAACAGCATAATTGAACGGTTTTTTTTCATGTTCCTCTGCTAACAGTCTGCTTAGTTTTCTGAACATCTCGGCGAAGATATCAACAAAGTCTTTGTCGTCATACTGTATACACAAATCAAACTTCACATTCAATTCTTCAATAAATCCTCCAGCAAGAACATAGTCATAGTGTTGTCCCGCATTGATATAAACAAAGTCAAAACAATCACCATTTTGCTTTTGATATCTTTCAGCAGCTCGCTGAAATACCGCTAGTTTCATGTAGTGCGAGCGGATACCCGCAATCACAACTATGCGTTTCTTCTTCATTTTTTAGTTGCTCCATGCTAGCTTCTCGGAAAAATTGTTTTGCAACTCTTCTTTTAAGATTTGTTGTCTTTGCTCTAAAAACTTCTCAAATTTCTGCTCGCAAGTATTACCGTCATATACCCACCAAATAGGGTGAAGTAACAGTTGAATATTGTGACCTTCAGCAAATTCCTTTGAAGTAAGCGGACATTCACGCCATTTGTACCCAGAATCGCTAAAATACCTCATATCCTTCACAAAACGGTCATCGTACGTCGACATCACATTTTTCAGCGGATTGTCAGGAGTGAGACATCCAGGACGATGAATGCTTATAATATCTTTTTGTGAAAAGGTCAGCCAAGAACAGAAGATCTCATGGGATCTTTGTGCAAAGGATGGTATTTCATAAAAAACTTTATCGAGATGAAGTGCAACACAATGCCCTAGTCGATGTATCTCGGCAATTTGCTCGTAACTTCTTCGAGAAAAAATATTATAAAAATCGCTGTTTAGCAGAAAAAAGAATGTTGAAGTGACACCAAGCTCTTTATCAATCTTAGCGATATCCAGTGCCGCTTCCACCGAAAAGTCTACATCATGGCGGAAAATAACTGTATGTTCAACTGGTATCTCTCCACCATGAAATAGAGTAAAACTATAATTTCGATTAAGGAAAGCATAAATGATTTCCTTATATTTTCGTCTGTCTCTCATGCAGCAACCAAGTTTATGCAGTACCTATTAGCGTTCTTACAGAAATGTTGTATATACTTTCAATTTTATCTGAAAAAATCTTATAACCCTCATTTATAGTTTCAATTACTTCTGGCGAAAGACTGGGAGTATTATCAACCGCCAACACATCATCAAAGTATCTATTTTTCGAAATACCGCAGAGAGAAATATCGGCGTATTGAGTATCAAGTAGCCATTTCAAAGCAAGGCTGGAAATTGGTATGGACAGACTCTCGGCAATCGGAAGCAATGTTGCTTTCACAAAACTTGCGATTTCTTTAATCGTATTTTCTGCGAACTCAGGTTTTTTTAGTCTTAAGTCGTTCTCTGCGAATCCGAAGTTCCCCAACACACGAGAAGTAAGTAAACCACGTTCAATGCTTTGATATGCCATTAACTTAATGTTGTTGTCCTTGCAATAGGTACGAAATTCCGTATCAATGCTCTGATTAATAAGACTCATCCTATTTTGAATATAAGATATATTCCCGTATTTATTGTAAGCTTTAAGTTGCTCTAAATCAACATTCGATACGCAAATTTCCTTAATTTTGCCCTGTTCCAATAACTTCGATAAGGCGTCGGCTGTTTCTTGAGCAGGCGTTTGAAGGTCGGGGAGATGTAACATATAAATGTCAATATAATCGGTATTGAGGACTGAAAGACTGTTCTCACAACAGTTAACTACTTCATCATATTTTGCACTTCGACGAGAATTTCCATTCTCGATAACCCAACCGCAACAAGTCATCAGAGTGTACTTATTCCGCTCATACCGCTTTAAAATATTGCCTACAATTTCTTCGACTTTTCCCATCGCATATACAGGTGCGACGTGAATAAGTCTGCCGCCGTAGGAGAAAAATTGGTCGATGATTTCAGCCACATTTTTCTCTTCCATTTGACCAAACACCCCAGCAAAAGGGAAAGTACCAAGACCGATTCTTTTAATCTCTTTCATTATAATCTCCTTGATTATTGATATAATGTATTAACTGAATTTCAACACAAAGATTACTTCCGGGAGGTACCTCCTTGCTTTCATCCTTGCCTTGTTCAGTTTTGTTTTTTTCACCGCGGGGAGGGATTCCAATATCTTCAAAGGCTTCTTTTGCTGGCAAATGAATAAGCCTTGCTGCACCAAAGCCCATACCTTTTATACCTTCTTCAATGAAAGGATTAAGTTCTCCAGCCCCAATCTTTATTGAAACAGTATCTTTTGTTTGAATACTTGTTTCTCGAAGATGTAAACACTCATTACAAAATCCATGTGATTTTTTGTTAAAGTTATTGTGGCATATATACACGAGGGTTTTAACAATCGCCGTATCTCCATCTTGCAACCCCCCATATGCGCCATGCTTGTACTCTAAATATTCCATTGCGAATCCTCCATTAAAACGCGGAATCCTTGCCACTTTGAGATGCGAATGCCAATAAAATCCCGTCCTCTGTAAGTATTACGCAACATATACGCTGGTGTCATATAAGTTCCCCCTCGAACCACTGCGGCAGACGCCCGATTTATCATATCGTTAGCTCTGTCATCTAAAACATTGTAACGCATAAAATCTTTATTGTCTTCATTAGGCGAAAGAAGTGTTAGAGTCTGTTCCCATATGTTGCCATTCATATCACACAGTTCCCCATATTGAGGGTCATCAAATAACCCTACACAAGCAACACTCTTTAAATGTTGTTCCCCACAGATGCAACGCTCACTACTAAAGTCATTGCCCCAATAATAATCATAGTTCTGTCCATTCTTTGCGGCATATTCCCATTCATATTCGTATGGAAGTCGAACTTTTTCACTAAGTTTATTACTAAGCCACTTTGTGTATGCGACTGCATCAACCCATGAAAGTCCTATCATTGGCGCATTTTTCATCTTCGCCGGATTCGGGTCACATGGGCATAACTCCTCATATTCTTCATCCAACTTTGGTTTGAGGGCATTATTTCTTTTCTTTTTTATCCAATCCAAACTAAAGTCTGACCAATTCCACCATCGATCATCTTCATATCCAGCATCTTTGACAAAGGCAGAAAATTGCTCTGTTGTTATCGGATATTTTGATAAGTAAAAACTCTTGACTCTGCAATCAGCGGAAGGCACTTCTCGAGAAAAATTACCATTTGGATATATCTTGTTAAGTCGTATTATATCTTGTTGAGATAACCCATATTGATAATCCCCACCTTCAACAAAACACCATTTTATTTCAGGAATACCCTCTTTATTGATGCCAACACCTTCCCTCGGGTCTCCAATAACTCCAAGACATTCTCCAATCTTGACACGTTTTATCAATGATAACTTTTTATTGTTGAGTGCAATGACCAATAATGAGGGTACACTATCTTCAACTGTTGTTCTTACCACAACTGGAAGTATTTTTCGCATTTCCCACAGCAAGTTGTTACGCGTTGAAAGCATTTGACTTACTAAGAATACAGCCAATGGAAACTGCGAGTAATGTTCCATTATATCCAAAATAAGATACCACAAGTTTATAAATGATTCATCATTATCTCTGTCTAAATAAATCTCTATTTGCATCCATATTTGTTCTGGATACATTGAGTCATTATTGAAACGTTGAATATCAAACTTATTTTCAAAGCCACCTAATTCTATGCCTTTTTGAGCAGATAAAAAATCCTTGAAGTTTCTATGCATAAATTCATATTGCAGTTGAAGTCCGAAATTAGACTTTACTTCATTAGAAACAAATAATCCTATATCATCGCAAATTATTTTTCTATAATCATCGACTAAACCAATCTCATTCGTGAGCTTAAAAAGTGAAAAGAGGATTCCATTAACCTCATCTTCAGAAAAAGTAAGCAGACGAATTTTACTTGCAATTGTTTTAAGACAATCGTAGATTTTAGTTTCAACATCGTTATGTTTCTGTAGAAAAGCAGGGGCCTTCGTTGCCCAATTATGTATAAGTTGTTTTATACCAGTTTCTATAATAACAGTTTTTTTGCTTGCCAGTGTTTTTTGATTGATATAAACATCCGTCATAAGCGACAAGAAGAATGGAGTACCTGCTAATTCTGTTAATTCTGTTGAAACATCCTTACTTTGGAGTGAATCAATTATTTCTTTTTCTCCTTGAATAATTAGCTTTTTCGGGAGACGCGCAAACGAAAGACAATTATTTATTAACTGGAGTTGTACTGGCTTAGCCATTAACTCCATTTTTACTTCAATCGCATCGTCTATATAACTATGACTGTAACCAGCAGGACGAGTCGCAAAAACAATTTTCCCTTTTGGATTAATTTCTTCTAAAACCTCACAGATACGTTGCATTGTGTTTGGCGTAAATTGAGTATAGATTTCATCTAAACCATCAAAGAACCACACTGCTGACTCGTTGGAGAGACAATCAGTTATTTCCTCAACAGTTCTTGAAATAGTTTCATTATTGGCATATCCCAAATCGCGAATTGCAAAATTAATTATTTCATTCGCAAGTTTTGAGTTTTGGGTTTGCTCAAAATCTGGAATAGCTGAGTAAAGTCTCTTAAGACTAATATAAAAAGGCAGATATTTGGTTGAATTAAATGTGCTTGACAATGAAAATTTGCTAACTACATTTACTTCCGGGTTGATGAAATGCTGTGCAATTTTGTATGTAAGGAAGTGTAACAACGTACTTTTGCCCATTCCGGGTTTGCCAATTATTACACTGCGTCTAGAAGTAGAAATAATGTCTATCGCATTTAAAGCACGATACTTAGTATGTTTTCCTTTTTTCCATTTGGGCCGAAAAATTAATGGAATGTCGTTGTAAGATTTATATTCAGGTGGAAAGAAAGTATATATCTCGCTTTGTAAGCTATCAAGTAAACTACTTCCGTCCCAGCATTGTATCTGAGTACCAATAGTATTAACATTATTTGATTCCTCATCATCTGAAAGAGAAACATCAGTAATTTTTCTTTTTTCTACTTTTATATCAATAAATCTATTAGTAGAGACAGCAACAAATTCTGATTCTATTTCATCAGATTTTTGTCTCACTAAGGCGTGTGTTATATAATCTGTAATAAAGTCAATTGAGTTTATTTTTTCTGCCCATCCTAATAAGTCTTCTTTGTTGTCAAAAAGGATCTCTCCCTTAAAGATATGAAATAATTGTCCTGCGTAGTCTAATGATAAGCCATCATAAGCAAATACTTTTGCTGTAGTATCATCATTCTCCCTATATGCAGAACTTTCAGCAAAAGCATGAATTTCCTCATAAAGTCTTTTGAGTTTATTATTTTGATCATTCTTCTTAACCTGTCCATCTTTTTCACGAGGGATATTATTATTTGCAACTAATAAAAAGTTTTTCGACTTGTCGACAATTTCAGGCGTTTTTCCAAACTTCCCATAAGCATTATCCACTGGAAAACAGAAAACATTGAGATGCTTTGTTTTTGGAGTTTCACGTATGAGCCTGCATATTTCAATTGCTTTACCCATTGAGCCTGTTTTATCGTCACCGTGAAACGCGATGAAAATATCACAATCTTGATTAGTATTATATGTCTTCGACATTAATCACTCTTCTTCTCTTTTGCCCAGCGGTCTTTGTACGCTACAAACCGTAGTTCTAATTCTTGTTCTATCTCGATCGGCATACGGCTGTTCACATTAGCAAAGACTTCTTCGGTCATTTCTGAAAGCTTAGTTTGCTCGTAGCAGTCAAAGTTGACAAGCATTTCTATTTCACTTGCATAGTGTCTGTCGGCGAAGTTACGAAGCGTGTCTGTTTCATACACAGGTGTTTCTTTTTCTGCGCCTGTATCGCTATGGTCGACATCAGCAGTTATATAATAAAGCGTATTGCGTACCTTTGTGCCATTATATATAGCCCACTTAAAAGCATCTAAGCCTCGGGCAGAGGATAAAGAACCGGGGTGACAGTTGAGTATCAATTTGTCTGCAACACATTCCGGCGATAGTATCCTTGCACCGCCGATAATATAAATATCACACGCGTTGTCTATATCCTTGTCGCTCCTACATTTAACAAACTTCATTCCGTATCTTGATGCAAGAGTAGATGGCTTTTCTCCGACATTCTGTTTTGGTCTATGGGTGAACAAAACACTTCGTATTTTCCTTTCAACAAAGGGCAACGCATATATTGCATATTTATTTGTAACACCATGAACTTCATCCTTTGCTAAAAGACCTGCGAGTATTTGCGCTGTTTTCAGATGGGGATTATTATATGTGATTATTCCAATTTTTTTACTTGTAGTAATACTACAGTTTAACTTTTTGGCGTTACTTTTCATATTAGTTTATCAATCTGTCGGCAACATATTCACCCATGCTGTTATTCATGCGTCTGCCAGCAAGGATGATTTCTGGATATTTCCAGTGTCTCATCGTAGCCTTTATTAAGCGCTGCCACACGGTTTCCCTTTACATCAAAACCGATAGTTTTATATTTTCTTGAGAAAAACCTTGCAAGAGGTAAGCCGACATAGCCAAGGCCAATAACGCAAATTTTAGTGTTTTCCAAATTCATTTTAGATTCTCCCAGTACCATTTTGCTGCTTGTATCTCAATTTTAACCCAAGCCTTTATAACACGCCTTTTTCAGCTCGTGCAATATCGGCTTCCATCATCAATTTACATAACCCTTTAAAATCAACTTTTGGCTTCCAGCCGAGGACTGTCTCCGCTTTACTTGAGTCTCCAAGTAATTGTTCTACTTCAGCCGGACGGTAGAATTTTGGATTTACCTTCACAATTACTTTACCGCTTTTTGTATCAATCCCAATCTCATTCTCATCACTGCCTTGCCATTCTATATTCCATTCGCAGAATTCGGCACATCTTTCGACAAACTCCCGTATACTATGATTATGTCCTGATGAGATAGTATATACATCAGGTTTATCCTGCTGGAGCATTTTCCACATCATCTCAACATAATCCCCGGCAAAACCCCAGTCCCGTTTAGCATTCATGTTTCCAAGTTCAAGAGGTTTATCAGTTTTTCCAGTGTACATCTCAGCAAAGTGAGAAGTAATTTTTCTGGTAACAAATTCCTTACCACGCATGGGGCTTTCATGATTGAATAGCAGACCACAACATGCAAATATATTAAAACTTTCTGAATAATTGATGCACATCCAATGTGCCATTAACTTTGCCACCCCATAAGGAGAACGCGGATAAAATGGAGTTTTTTCGTTTTGTGGAATGGTTTGGACCTTACCAAACATTTCACTTGTAGAAGCTTGATAAAATTTAGTATGAGGTGCAAAGACTCTGATTGCTTCCAATATATTGAGTACCCCTATACCATCTGCCTCTGCTGTATAAATTGGTTCTTCCCAAGAAGCAGCCACAAAACTTTGTGCTGCAAGGTTATAAAATTCATCAGGCTGATACTTCTGCATTAATCGGCATATATTGGAAAACTCAAGTAAATCGAAATCTGTAAGTTCAATTTTATCAAGAATGCCGTGTTCCCTTAATTTACTGAAGGTATCAGTAGCGCCACGGCGGTAAAGACCAACGACCCGATAGCCTTTTTCAAGTAATAACTTTGCCAGATAACCGCCATCTTGACCTGTTACGCCGGAGATAAGTGCTGTTTTATTCATACTATAAGTACTCCTTGTATATTCATTTCAGATTCTCCCAGTACCATTTTGTTGCTTCCTTTAATCCATCTTTCATACTATATTTAGGATTATAGCCTAATAGTTGTTTTGCTTTTTCTATATTTGCAAGTGAATGAGGAATATCACCCAGACGTTGCGGTCCATGTTTTATTTCTATGTCTTTAATTTTATTATCATACTCTGACAAGTACTCTTTAAGATATGCTGTTAATTGATTCAAAGTTGTTCTTTCCCCAAAGGCAGTATTATAAACCTGATTGATTGCCTCTATATTATTAGTTTTCATTGCAAGTATATTCATTTGTATGACGTTATCGATGTAGGTAAAATCTCTTGAATAGTCTCCGTCTCCGTTTATCACCGGGCTTTCGTGTGCCATCAGGTTTTTTACAAACAGAGGGATAACTGCCGCATAAGCGCCGTTCGGGTCTTGCCGCCTTCCAAACACATTAAAGTAGCGTAAGCCTATAGTTTCAATCCCATAGGTTTTCGCGAAAACATCGGCATACAGT
>JAISIL010000175.1 GCA_031262035.1 Spirochaetaceae bacterium
ACAGGTTATGGTGGTATACCCGGCGATAAACATAGTAGGTGGCTCCCCCCCCCCCCCCCCCCCATCATTGCCGCCAAGGAGGAGGATGTAGTAGGTGTTGTTCTTTATAAGAGGCAGCGACAGGTCAAGAGTCGTGGTGCTCCCACTGTAGGTATCTATATGCTCCACCTTTTTCGGTGCATCTCTGTTCACCGCTATCAGTTGATAATAGTTCAACAGAGATGGTGTGGTTTCAATATCGCCGCTGGTAAGACCGCTTATAGAGAACAGCATCCCGCCGGAGTTAGCCGGGTCTTCAGTGCCTTTACCGCTCGCATTGCCTTCCGGGTCTGCTTCCGCCGGTGTATCCTTCACCCCTCCATCCTCTGCAGGCGCTTCCTTCAGCACAAGCGGCGAACAGGAAAAGGTAAGAAGCAACAGAATGCTTATAATACTTACAAATAAAAGACCTGATTTTTTCATCATAGTTCTCCTAAATCGCTCTCTCTACTATAATATTCTAATTATAGTGCAATAACAATGCAATAGGTAAGCCCGGCAGCGCTTTTTATACAGAATACCTTGTTTTGATTATCGACAGAGAGAGAGAATAATTAAATGATTTGCCCTGCCCGGTTTAGCCGAAAAAGCGGCGTTTGGGTTCTTTTCGAAGGCGGACATTGATGCTGCCGAGGAGGGTTGCGCCGGTGATGACGATTTCCGGGCAGCCGGGGCTGTGTTCGGTGCGGACACCTTTGCCTATGCTGATATCACCTAGAATAGGAGTTGCCTGAATGATGACGGCGACATCGGGCGGAACAGATATTTGTGTGTCGCCGAGGATTGTGATTGTATCATAGACATAGCGGCCCGGGGGAAGTTCGCCCTCGCCTATGTCAAGGCGCATGTCGCCAAGGATAGTCACATGTGTTGCAGTTTTCTGCATAAGCGATGCGGCCTTGAACCTGCGGGAAGAAAGGATCGTCCAGGCGGTCGGTTTAAAAGACTTCCCGGCAATGACACTGTCGGTGTCGGCACTTGCAGGCTGCCGGAGGCCGGTGTTTTCGTAAGGCCGGGTAAAGGCATCGGCTTCAATTTCGCCCAGCATCTTTTCAACAAGAGAAAGTTCGCGGGGGCTTTCTATTTTATTGATATACTCAACGAGCCTTTCGTATTCCTCTATTGGCAGTGCATTTTTGGCATAAAGGTCAGAGAGCTTTGTAATATCCGTCGTTTTTCTGCTATCAATAGCAAGTTCCCCTGCTGTCATTTTACTTTCCTCTACTTTGATTGTATCATATTTGCATAGAAAGTGTAAGTAGTATTCGTGTCGGCAAAGCCGATTCGTGTCATTCGTGGTTGTTTTTTTATTAGCTATATCTCAGGGCGCAACATACTCCCTCACCGTCAATTTAAGCCGGGAGCTCTCGGTTTTGTCTGGTTCAGTTACTGATACCCAGTAATCACCTGCCGGAACATCGGTCGCATGACTTAGTGTTAATACAGGCGAGTCAAAGCTTGCTGTCACACCATCAGCAAGGCTACTATCTGTTGCAGATCTGTAGACTTTCCATACACCAGTATGTGAACTAGTCAAGTTAAAGTTGACTGTAGTCTGGGGCCCGGGTCCCTTGGTCACAGTGGTGTCTTGCTCGTTTGCTGTAGGTATGTAGGAAACAGCACTTTTGACCCATTTAGCATCGTTTCCCAGTTTGTATATTCCTGCGCCTCCATTGATGTCATCCTCATAGGCTGTTATTAAGGTATCTCCGGCGAGGAAAGCAGATGGATCTAAGAAATCCTCAGGCATACCAGCCTGTAAAATAACCGTTTTAAGATTTGTGCATCCGGTAAAGGCATTTTTTTCAATTTTAGTAAGGCCTTGTGGAATGCTAATCTGTGTAAGCCCGGTGCAGCCTTCGAAAGCATGCTCACTAATTACACGAAGAGCGCCGTCTTCCGGTAGGGTAACACTGGTAAGTCCGGTGCAGTCTTTAAAGACGCCAGACCCAATGCTGGTGACACCGGCCGGTATACTAATGCTGCTAAGCCCCACACAGCCGGAAAAAGCTGATTGACCAATACTCGTCACGCTTGCCGGTATGGTAAAACCCGTAAGTGCGCTGCATCCTTCGAAAGCGCCTTCGCCAATGCTGGTAAGACCTTCCTGCATGCTTATTGTGGCAAGGCCGGTGCAGCCTTTGAAAGCATTTATGCCAATACTGGTAACAAGAGACGGGATAGTAAGAGAGGTAAGGCCGGTGCACCCGGAAAATGCAGATTCACCAATTTCTTTAACTGTTTCCGGTATGATAATATTACTCAGTCCGGTGCAGTCGGTAAAAGCATATTTGCCTAAACTGAAAAGAGTTTTTGAAGGTAAAACAATTTGAACCAAGTTCTCCACGCTTTTTCTTGTATAGTTGTCAGGGGAGGTGTAGGTATTGTTGTAAATATTCTGTATTGCAACATTGCTTAGGTCAACGGCAACATATTTTCCGGCAGGGATTGCAGCAAATACTGCATTCAGTGAATCATTGCTTGAGCCCTGTATGTCTGCTGCAGTTGCACTAACACTAAAGTGCACAGGGTCAGCTTTTGTGTTGCCATTTGGCAATAGGTTTATCCATTCAAGCATTTGGTTACGATTGATATAGGTTAATGTTAAAGTAATACCTGCTGTTGCAGGGCTTGTAATAGGGGTTTCAGCTCCCTCACTGTTTGTAGGGTTTGCATAACCCTCACGGCGGACCTTCACCTTTATTGTGGCTCCTAAATCGTTCACCGTTGTGGTATATTCGCTTTTCCCTTCGCCAACATTGGTCGCTACCACCGGGTCTCCCTTTTCCTGTATCCATTGGTAGCTGATAGTCCCTGTGCCGTCCAGTTTACTTGTATCGGCTTTTAATGTAGCTCCAACTATCGGCTTGCCTGTAATGCTCACAGTGCCGCTCAGAACCACCTGTTCCGGAGGCGGAGCCGCAACTACAACCGGCGTCGGATTGCTTTTAATGGTTCCTTCATAACCTACCCGGCTTACTTCTAAGCTTATGGGGCTCCCAATATCGGCTTCTATCGGAATATAGGTGCTTCCTCCATTGCCTACTTGAGTATCTTCGCCCCTAATCCAACGATAGGCTATCCAGTTTTCGCCTTCACCCTCCAGTGCATCGGTATTGGCCTTAAGGGTTTGACCTACCTGTGGCGCTGCTACCGGGTCTGTATCTGAGCCTGTATAGCTAATACTTATGGTGCCGCTAAGAGTGGGAGTCTTATCTATAGAAAGCTGATTTGGACAGGCAGCCAGGCTAAAAGCTACCATAACTAGAACCAGAATATACGACATAAAAACATCCTCTCTTTAGCTCATTCTGACTGTTAATTTGAGCAAGATTTCCAATATGTATACAATATAGCACAAACAGTGCAATACAAACGCAACACATAATTGGTTTGATAAAGATATATAACTTTAATATAGGGCCATATTGGTCAAAAGTCAAGGTTTTAATAGGAATGAAAAAAAAATTTCGAAAAAAAATAAAAAATTTTCAGTTTTTCCTTGACTTTTCAATATGAAATTTACTATACTAAAAGTATAGCATGATTGACTTTTAGCCATGCTGCCTCCCGGGTTTCCTCACCTCCTTTTCCCGGGGGGCTTTTTTTATTTTATCAGTTCTGAAGCGGTGGTTGAGCTTGTCGAAACCACATTCCCTCACAAAATTTTTCCATCTTCAAAAAAAAAGTGCGATAAGTACTTGACAGAAAAATGCGAAAATGCTAGTATCTGAGTATGGTTGTGAAAAATTTCACAGATACGGCTATTCCCAATGTAACAAAACTCAGGCTTTTGCTTGTTCACAAGCATCTTGCAGCAAAAACGATGCCCGAAGATAGTCTTTTGACATCGGCAGCCCTGGAAAAGTTGACAGGAATTCCCCGTGATACTATCCGAAAGGATATTTCCTTCCTTAAAGGTGTGGATGGAAGTGCTACAGGCTATCATCTGGGGGATTTAAGCCGGGCCATTGAAGGGGAACTTTCTATGACCGCTGAAAAAAGGCTTTGTATCGTCGGCCTTGGGCGGCTCGGTTCTGCTTATCTTTCCTATTTTGAGAGCGGCGAAGGCGCGCCCTATACCCTTGCCGCCGGTTTTGACAGTAATGTGAACCGACTCGAGGTGCTTTCTGTAAAGACGCCTCTTTTCCCTGCCTATAAGTTAAAAGAAGTAGCGGAAGAACTTGAAATTGAAGCGGCCCTTCTCTGTGTGCCCGAGGAAGCCGCCCAGCAATCGGCGGATAAACTGATTGAAGCGGGCGTCCGGGGGATTATCAACTTTACCCCGGCGGCAATTGTTGCCCCAAAAGAGCTGCAAGTGCGAAATGTCGATTTAAAAGATGAATTAAAAGCTCTATTTATGAGTATTTAATATTTAACGAGGAGGATACCATGCGTGTATTCAATTTTTCAGCGGGGCCTTCGATGCTACCGCTCCCGGCGCTTGAAAAAGCGGCCGCGGAAATGACCGATTGCAATGGAACAGGGCAGTCGGTAATGGAGATGAGCCACCGGTCCAAGGACTACAAGCCCATCATCGAAAAAACAGAAGCCCTTTTTAGGGAACTGATGTCGATTCCCGACAATTACAAGGTGCTTTTTGTGCAAGGCGGCGCTTCGCTTCAGTTTGCTATGGTGCCCCTCAATCTGGCCGCAGGCGCTCTGCCTGGCGCAGTCGAGGGAAAGAAGGCACTCTATGTCGATACCGGTATCTGGTCAAAAAAGGCTGCCGATGAAGCTCTTAAGTATGCTAATGTGAATATTGCGGCAAGCTCAAAAGATAAGACTTATACCTATATTCCTACGCCCCCCCCAATCCCCCCCCAGAATGGGGATGGCGAGTATGCCTACTATCATATCACCTTGAATAATACTATTGTAGGCACCCATTGGGCCGAGTTGCCGTCCGCAGCCACTGTGGGCAAGGTGCCTTTGGTAACAGACGCTTCCAGTTGCATCCTTTCCGAGCCGCTTGATGTGAGCCGCTTTGGTATTATCTATGCAGGTGCACAGAAGAACTTAGGCCCTGCCGGTGTCTGCGTGGTGATTATCCGCGACGACCTCATTGGCAATGTCCCTGAATGGATACCTGCAATGCTTCGCTATGATACTTATGCAAAAGAAGGAAGTATGTATAATACACCTCCCTGCTATGGTATCTATATGATTGGCCTTGTCCTTGACTGGGTGAAGCAGCAGGGTGGGGTAGAGGCAGTGGGCAAGAAAAACCACGAGAAGGCCGGCCTGCTCTACGATTATCTTGATAATAGCAAGATGTTCATGAACCCCGTTGTCAAAAAGGACCGAAGCCTGATGAATGTGGTCTTTGTTCCCCGGGAAACCGATGAGGAAAAGAAAAAGGACATTGAAACACGCTTTGTGGCAGAGGCGAAGGCCGAAGGGCTGGTCAATTTGAGCGGCCACCGGCTGGTTGGCGGTATGCGGGCGAGCATCTACAATGCCATGCCCATGGAAGGCGTCAAGAAACTGATTGCCTTTATGGAAAAATTTGAAGGGAAATAAGCTTTAAGGAGTTAAGGATGTTTAAAATTCAAACAATGAATAAGATTAGCCCGGTGGGTTTAAATCTTTTTACACGGGATAACTACGAGGTGGCCAGCGAGCTTCCCAACCCTGATGCAATTCTTGTTCGGAGCGCCGACCTGAACAAGATGGAGATTCCGGCAAGTGTGAAGGCTATTGCCCGTGCAGGCGCCGGCTACAATAATATTCCTGTGGCACAGTGCACGGAAAAAGGCATCGTAGTGTTTAATACACCGGGGGCCAATGCCAATGCGGTAAAAGAATTGGTCATTACCTCGCTTTTATTGGCAAGCCGGAATATCATTGGGGGCATTGAATGGGCTAAATCGATTGCCGACAAGGCCGATGAGGTTCCCGATTTAATTGAAAAGGGAAAGAGCAAGTTCGAAGGGCCTGAAATTCGGGGTAAAACCCTCGGTGTTGTCGGTATGGGTGCCATCGGGGTAATGGTAGCAAATGATGCACTGGCTCTGGGAATGAATGTTATTGGTTATGACCCTTTTATCTCTGTTGAAGCGGCATGGAACCTTTCCCGCAATGTCACCCGGGCAGAAACCCTGGAGAGCATGCTGGGAAAAGTAGACTATCTTACCCTGCATCTTCCCCTGGGCGAACAAACCAAGGGCATGTTCGATGCAGATAAGTTCAAGGCCATAAAACCCGGTGCTAAAATCATCAATCTTGCACGGGGCGGCCTTATGCGCGATGCCGACTTGCTTGCAGCCCTAAACGAGGGCAAGGTAGGTCTTTATATAACCGACTTCCCCAATGCCGAGTTGCTGAAATGCGATAAGGTTATTAGTATTCCCCACCTGGGAGCCAGCACCCCCGAGGCGGAAGAAAACTGCGCAGAGATGGCAGCAAAACAGTTAATCAACTACCTGGAATACGGCGAAATTGTAAACTCGGTGAACTTCCCGAAGAGCCACCTCGAAAAGAATTCTCCGCATCGCCTGCTTGTGGCCAACAAGAATATTCCGAACATGGTTGGCCAGATTACCACGATACTTGCCGAAGGGAACATCAATATAACTGAATTGGTGAACCACCATCGGGATGACATTGCCTACAATATTATCGATACAGAGCAGGAAATTACTCCCGCTCTGCTCGAAAAGATTCAAACGGTCGATGGCATTATCCGGGTGCGGACAGTGTAAGTCTTAAACCTGAACTAATGCTCAGCTATTGCCGCCTGATGCGCTATTCTTTGAAGTGTCAAGGGATGCAACCCAGGCGGTAAATTGCTGCAAGGTCGTATGATAGCCCGAGAGGGCATTCATAGCATCCTGCCGTGCCTGATTAATGTTTACCAATGGGGCTTTCTGGTCAACCAGCGATTCCAGATACTTCTGTTTGGCTTCAACGCTTTTCTGCATAGTGGACAGCCTGGACTGATAACTTTCGTAGGTCCTCTGATTTGCAAGGGCAGTCTGATTGCCCCCATCGGCGCCGAGTTTCTGGTTTGTTGTGTTGTAGAAATCGGTTGCCTTTTGCACAGCGTCTTTAAAAGTCGACATTTGCTGACTGGGGTCCAGTGAGTTGTTCGAAGCGCTTGCCGTTTGGGTCTGCCCATAAACCATCAACGTTGCTGCCATAAGAAGGGCCAAAACAATACATGCTTTTTTCATTTTGATAATCTCCTCTTGATTTATCTATATTTTAAGTATAGTACATTGCGGGAAAAAATGCAAATTTTTTTTACAATTTTTTTTTATTTTTTGTGAAGTTCTATATGTAAAATCTCTTCGAGAATATTGTGGTGTAGACAAGAGGATAAGTTTATGCTATATTTGAATCATGACGAACACAGAACTCGCGGCTCTTTATACTGAATATGAAAGCCTCGGCCTTAAGAATAATATCGATTATGAGAAGTTTTACCTCTACTCACTGATTACACACTCTACGGCGATTGAGGGTTCTACTCTTACCGAGGAGGAGATGAGGCTTTTACTTGATGAGGGGCTTACGGCGAAGTCAAAGCCATTGGTGCATCACCTGATGAATGAAGACCTCTATCATGCCTATAAGGCCGCTCTGACCAAGGCAGAGTCAAAAGAAGCCATAAGCGTGGCATTGCTTCAAGAATTCAATGCTCTGCTTATGAAGTCGACAGGCACGGTGATGAATACAATAAATGGAACTTTCGATTCAAGCAAGGGGGAATATCGGCTGGTAAATGTTACAGCGGGGTTCGGAGGTAAGTCATACATTGCTTTTAACAAGGTTCCACAGATGGTAGAAGATTTTTGTAAGGCATTACAACAAAGGCTTTCTCTAGTCAATAGTGAGCCGCCCCGTCATTACAATGAGGCTCTTTATCGTCTAAGCTTTGATGCACACCTTAATCTGGTTACTATCCACCCCTGGCTTGATGGCAATGGAAGAACGGCCAGACTTTTGATGAACTACCTGCAATTCGCCTACGGCCTTGTTCCTGTAAAGATATATAATGAAGATAAGACCGATTACATTAAGGCTTTGAATGAGGCGCAGGAGAATAATAACAGCGAAGCTTTTTATACCTTTATGAAAGGCGAGCTTGTAAAAAATTTGCAGGAAGAAATAAACAATCATAAAAAGGCAGAGGAAAAAGAAATAAGACTATTTTAGCCGAATGAGGCTTTTTCAATGTAGCTGGCACGTTTTCTGGCATGTCATTTATGTCAAACCATTTTGTTTCGATTACTTCATCCGGATCTATCCTGATTTCTCCGGTATAGTCGTCACAAATCCATATGAAGTGTATTATATATACCTTATCGCCATTCGGATAAGTATGAAACTGATCTTTTCCGAATATACTTTGAACACCGAGTCATTCATTTTTACTATACTTCATATACACAAAACTATTAATCCCCATCACTTTCGGAACCGGCGCTTTCTTTCTGTATACTTCCTTGTAACCTATCCGGTTATACAATGCCATTGCGCAAAATCATTTAACTTTGAAATCATAAAAAAACAACCACGAATATACACGAATCGGCTTCGCCGACACGAATATTCTATGATAAGTAAGTAAAAATTCGTGTGGCCGAAGGCCATTCGTGTTATTCGTGGTTACTATAAAGTTAA
>JAISIL010000194.1 GCA_031262035.1 Spirochaetaceae bacterium
GGGTAGAGAAGGTAAGTATCCGTATCGAGATACATGTTTTTGGACACAGCAAACTGGAAATAGGTTTCTGCATATATTGAACCGGTGAGGTGATTGTGTAAATCGCCGCCCTTGGGCATCTGGCTAAAGAAATATTGCAGTTCTGCCTTGTTGCTGCGAATACTATCAAAGGGCTCTGCCGATGTGGCAATTGCCGATGTGGTTTGGCAGGAAGCGGCAAGCACCAGCAGCAATAGAGATATGAGGAGTAGTGGACTGTATCTTTTCATTATGTTATGTTTCATAACAATTATCCCTTAGCGTGGGTATGGTCTGCCATATTTTTGTTCGTATTTGAGGGCTTCCAGTTCCTTTGCGGCGTCCGGGTCGCCCATCTGCGCTGCCTTCTCCACAAGCTTGATTCCCTCGTCCATCTTTCCCTGACGGAACACCGCCAGACCTATGCCCTTTGTTGCATAACTGTCCGATGGATTCAGGCTCAGCGCTTGCGCGTTTGCCGCTTCGCTCAAAGCGTAGTTGCCATTCTGGAAGTCGGCGAAGCCTTTCATGTGCCAGGCTTCCGCATTGGCCGCTTTCAGTTGCAGGTAGCGTTCAAGGAGTATCGACGCTTGTTGATACTCAGTTTTCTGCACAGCCTCTTTGGCTTCGGCGAATAGCGCATCAGCGTCGCTTCTTCCGGTAATTTCAGCTTTGAGTTTTTTCATCGCTACATTGTAGACGCAATAGCGGTTTTCGCCGTAGATGGTGTGGTCGATTGTCAGGCGCGTATTCGGGCAGCCGCCAAGGCACTTCGAACCGTATTTACACACACTGCATTCACCGGAAAGTTTGTCTTTGCTCATTTGCCTCCGCCAAAGGAATTTATTTTTGTCTTCCCAGATGTCCCGAAGCGTCCTTTCCCGAATATTGCCTTCGATGTATTCCCTGTCGCGGATTGAGGTGCAGCCCAGGATATCGCCGTTATAAAGAAACCCGAAGCCGCGAATGCCGGCGTTGCATCCGTCCCAGAGCTGGTAATTCGGCGTGTTGAAAGCCATCTGACGCGTTCTCAGTTCCTTGTGGCTATAGTAACCGAGGCAGTCGGCAGGATACATTACAATTTTGCCTTCGCTGTTGGTTTTATAGCAGAAGTCAAGTATGCCGTCAACATCTTCCGGCTCAAGGAGCCAGTCTTCATGCCGTGTAAAGTTTCCCATGGGAAGGCCCAGCTGCACTTGCCAGGAATTGGCCCCCATGCGGATAAGCTCATCTTTTATCTGGGGAAGAATATCAATATTCTGTTTGGTCAGGGTTGTTACCGCACCTACAGTGATACTATATTGTTTCAGTATCCTTATACCCTGCTCTATACGATCGTAGGAACCGGGTTTGCGGATTCTGTCATGGATTTCCCTTGTGCCGTCTATACTGATGGCCACAGTGGAGATATTGTTCTCTTTCATCTGACGGGCTACATCTTCTGTGATGTTCCAGCCGTTGGTTATCATGTTGCAGGAGACTCCCCTTTCGGTGAGGTGCCTCAGCAGTTGAGGCCAATCTCTGCGGGTAAGCGGTTCGCCGCCTGAAAGCGTGACCCAGCGGAGGCCGATTTCTGCCATCTGCTCAATGGCGTCAAAAGCTTCGGCTGTGGTAAGCTCGTCGGGCAATGGGTCTGAGCAAGACGAACCGCAGTGGCCGCAACGCATGTTGCAGCCCATCGTGATTTCCCACACACAGGTTACAGGTCGGTATTCCATGATTATATCCTCCTATTTTTACATTTCTGATGGTTCAACAACGCTATAGCTAATAATACCACTCATTTATCATACTGTCAAGGGGAGTTTAGAATAATCAGCAAGTACCTTAATGGTTCCCGCATCCTTCTGTCTGTACTTCTTTGTTGGTAAAAATATCAATCTCCATCGCGACGATATTCCTCTATCCTACGATTCTGTAGAAAAGTTTTTATATCACAAGTAACACATTATTGATTCAGTAAAGATTTATACTATAATCATCAGTTAATTGCACGAGTTATTTACAAGATTCCCTTGGAATAAAAACCTTGGCTTGCCAAGGTAGCATTTCTATTGCGCCTTAATTCCAAAAGAGTTTCAGTGAATATATTGGCTTCAATATCTTCATCTGGCCCTAAATCCAAACTCCCTCTTAGCCCTGTCTGATTCATTAGTTTATCGAAATGCAAAATTACATGACCTAATTCATGCGCAGTACGTCGCCTTAATTCCTGTACTCCCTTTTCGTTATATACAATTGCTTCATCCCGACTTTTTTCAGCTAAAGCAAGCGGCAAGGAAATGACCAGATGATTGTCTTCTGTCTTGACAACACGACCGGAATCCTCCGGAATGTTGCAATATTCAACATATATTCGTGACGGTTTTTTCAAACCACCTATATGTTCACGGAGTCTCTGAACCTCAGATTCATCCTTGCGTTGTGATGCAACCAAAATCTTTTGTTTGAGATCTTCCCGTTCAGATTGCGAGCGTACTTTAAAATCCTCAATAATCATTACATTACATGCAGCAACTGCATGCGACAATTGAAAATCCAATGACCTGCTATTGACTTCCTCAGCTCGTTCTTTAATCCTAGCCTTATCCAATTCGCTTTCTCCAGAAATTGCCAGCTCACCTTGATGGGAGGAAGCAAGATATTAAATACGCCACTTTCGGTTTACTATTGTAGAAAGAACGGATATATAATCAGTTGTTAGTCTATCTGCATTGTTATTGCCACATCTGGCAACAACAGTAGTCCCAAATTCTCGCTGAATAAAGTCATATTTATCCTGAGTTGTCGTAAACTCTCGACTCAAGAAACCATCTGCTTCATCATAAGTCTCGGATAGTTCAACCAATGCTTTTATAGCATCCTTACTCACTACCATATTATATACTCCTATCAGACCTTTATCAAAAATTAAACTTAAGTGCGTCAAAATGACGCACTTTCAATATTTTATAACTCTTCAAGTATATCTTATTCTGTAATTTTTGTCAATAGATTTAGAAAATTTGATAAAAAAAATCATTATCACCCCCTGCCCTGATGGAGCGACAGGACAAGGGGCGATGATTATGCCTTACTTGCAGCTAGGGTAGCCATACTTGATTGTCGGATATCCGTATTTGACGACGGGACAACCGCAATCGTCGACGTAGACCTCGCATGCGGCATCTCTGGGTGGATACCCATACTTAACCGCACTCCCCGGATAACCGTATTTTACAACTTGAGTATCACAGTCGGGGTAGCCATACTTCTCTGTCTGCCCAACATAGCCGTAGGGAATAACCGCCTCCGCAGGCACTTCACAGCCGGGATATCCATACTTCACTACGGAAGCCGGATACCCATACTTCATGTAGGGCGGATACCCATACTTAAGGACTTGGGTGCAGTCGTCACTTGCATCACCGTAAACGGCTTTGTTATCGCAGTATTCAACAAAGCGGTCTTTACCGATGCCTTCTGCTTTTTCATCATAGGGAACAACAAACACCTTGATGGTAACCGTCTGCTTCTGCGCTTCCTTGTCGATGGTGGGCAAGTGGGCGACAAGACGGAATTCAAGTTCCTTTTGCGGCTTATCTGCATCCAGAGCGGAAAAGTAAAAAGTCTGTATTACCGTGGTGTTACCTTTTTCGCTCGGCAGCGTTTCTTCTGCAAGCAGAGCAATTCCCTTTGGCAGCGATGTCAGCACCCAGCCAACATTGCTTGAACCGAAGTGTGAAGTAAACGCTACCTTGAATAAGCGGCCTTGGTAGGCTTTAATAGCCTGCCTTTCTTCATTCTGATTTGCCATAATTTTACCTCCTTTGACCGTTCCAGTGGTCAAAAGTCATGGGCGGACTGCTTTGAATCATGGCTCCACATTCAAAACAGAAAACATTTTTAACTATAATCACTGTGATTGTAGTTATATAGTAAAAGACAAACAGCTAACAAATTCTACTAAACGTTGATAATCCTGCCCAATTTTGGCTGTCTTACAGCCTGCCGCAATACCTGCCTGCATATCACGGTCGCTGTCGCCTATCATCCAGGATTGTTTTAAATCTATGTTGAAGTCTTTTGCTGCCTGTAATAACATTCCAGGTTTGGGTTTCCGGCAGTTGCAGTTTATTTTGTATTCAGGCCGTTCGCCAGGGAAACCTTTATCCGGGTGATGTGGACAAAAATAAAGGGCGTCTATATAGGCACCCTCTTTTCCAAGTTCTGTTTCCATTTTTTGGTGAATTAAGTCCAGTTCTTCAAGTGTGCAGTCACCACGGGCTATTACAGGCTGGTTCGTTACTACTATGGCAAGATAGCCTGAAATGTTGATTTGCCTTATTGCTTCCGCCACACCGTCAATCAAATCAAAGTCATCAGGCTTGGTAATAAAGCCATGCTCTTTATTGATTACTCCGTCACGGTCAAGAAATATGGCTTTTTGGCTCTGTTTTAAACTTTTAGCCTTTACCAAACCGGATGTAATGTCTTTTTCTACTTCACGCAATCTTTCCGGCGTTCCCATGTCTTTTATGTATTCAGGTGTTTTGTATGCATATATACGATTACTCTGCAATGCAGGTTTTAGTATGTCACGGTCTAAATCTGCTGAACCCTCCCCTAACCCCTCCCTCAGGGAGGGGAGTTCTGTTTTGGCCAGTAGCTCTTTCGTTAAAACATGAATGCCTGCATTAACCAAGTTATGATAATAAAGTCTTTCATCTTCTTTTGAGAGCCAGTTTATTACTCTGTAATCATTATCAGTAATCAGTATGCCGCTGTCATAGGGATGGCTATTGGGGTGGGAGACAAGTGTTGCAAGGGAATTACTTTTATTATGAAATTCTATTAAACGATTAAAATCAATATCGAATAGTATATCGCCGTTTATAAGCAGGAATGAATCTTCTAAATCATCTTGTATTTGGAAAAGAGCGCCGGCAGTTCCAAGAGGCTCTGTTTCGTTGTAGTAAGTTATATGGGCATTAAACTTTTTGCCATCACCAAAATAATCAATAATCACATTGCCAAGATAGCCTATAATAAATGATCCCCGCCGCAGAGCGGCGGGGTATTTTTCAATTTGATAATCAGTCAAACAAAGATGGCTGATTCTTATCCGTTATATTCTTTAGTTGTTTGTAATGTTCTTCTGTCCCT
>JAISIL010000043.1 GCA_031262035.1 Spirochaetaceae bacterium
TAATGCCCTTATTCAAGACGGCGTCCATTTCGTCTTTTACTTCACTTATACCAGAAATAAGTGCCTTTGCAGTTTTTTCACTTATATTCAGATGCTTCCCAATAAATTTTGCATCATTAACTTTTGTTTTCCTTTTATCAATTATTTCCCAATGATACCCATTTTTATATTCTCCGAAGTCTTCAATCTTTACATCTTGTAATTTTTCAATCGTATCAAAACCTGCATCGATAAAAAATTGAACGACTTGTTCACCTATATTATCAATATCAAACCCAGCTACAAATGTTGCAAGAGAAATGTCCCGTCGTTGTAATAAATTTCTAATTACTTTTGCAGCTCCTTTGGAAACTTCACCTTTTTGTATTGATTCTTTAGTTAAAAAGAAAGGTGTCAAATCTTTTTCCGTTAAACAATAAAAATCAGATATATGTTTAACTAGCCCTGATTTAAAGAGTGCCTCTATCAATTTTTCACCAAGTTCTCTTATTTTTAGGACTCGTACCCAAGTCTTTAATCGATGTTCCAGGCGTTTTGGACAATTTGGATTTGGGCAATATAATAAAGTATCGCTAATATTTTCAATACCTCTCATTAAAGTTTTATATACGGATTGACGAATTTCAAGTTTTGAACCACAAACATTACAGTATTCTGGAATAATTATTGGTTGTGTTTCATTGAGCGGTGGTTGTGTATCTGTCAAACCTTCAATTTTTGGTATTATATCACCACGCTTTACAACTCGAACTCGACTTCCAATTCGTAATCCTAGTTTTTTTATTTGTTCAGGATTATTTAAACTTGCCTGTTTTACTATTGCATCTGGAAATTCTACTGCATCAAATACACCAACAGGTGTATAAGTTGTTCCATTCTCACTCCATATTACTTCTCTTAAAACAGTCTCCTTAATATCATCGTTGGCTTTAAATTTGAATGCAATTTGTTTATCAGGTCTTACGCGTTGCATATCCTTTATATCAACATCAGGTGATTTTATTACAAGACCATCAATTCCAAATGGCAAACCACTCCTTTTTGCCTCAATTTTATTTCGATAATTATAGACATCTTCAATATTGTTAAGACTAGTCATAAATACTACATCAAAGTTCTGCTTTTTAAGCCAAGTGATTTTATCTGTTTCATTCTTAAAAAATGCTGGTTCATTTAAGCAAAGTGCATCATAAACAATTATATTTAAATCGTCGCAACCTTCACCATTTTTACCTTTTACAATACCATTTGCAGAATTACGCCAATTTGACATATTGGAATACTTATTTCGCCAAACATCCAATAACATTAATATTTCACCTCGCACTGCACCTGTCCATTTTTCTTGTAATTTATACAAAACTCCTTTGATTTTCTTAGCATTATTAGTAATATCATCACCAATAACCCCATTTCCACGAGTAATAGCTTTCTCTAATAAACCATCTTTATATTGTAGCTCAAGGCTTGTTCCATCAAGTTTATACTGTATTAAATATGTATAATTATTATTACTTCCAAATAAGGACATATTATCTTGTGATACAACATCTTCCGTAGAGTGAACCAAAGTTATTAATTCTTTGATAACATCATCATTAGTATCTTCATATTTAAGTTTAGACGGTGGTATCTTTTTTGCATCTCGCCAGTTAACCCATTCTTGATGTACTTTTTCAGCAAACTTATTACCATTTTTCTCTGCCCAAAACAATAGTTCACTATAGTTTGCCGCCTTCTGCTGGCTCCCCATCGGCATAATATGTCTGGCCTTGGGAAAGCCGTCGCTTAAATCGCTGCCCACTTTTTGAAGAATAGCATTGCCCGGGTCTAATCGCTTCAGTTCATCCCAAAGGGCGTCAAATTCAGTGTCGGTAATTTCAGCGCTGCCTTTGTAATAAGAATCCTGGTAACGCTTGATGAGGGTTTCAAGTTCTGTTATTCTGTCTGCCATAATATCCTCTTTATAAACCACGAATGACACAAATGAAACACGAATTTATTGTTACTAAACTTAGATTATTCGTGTCGGCGCAGCCGATTCGTGTCATTCGTGGTGAAATACAACTCATATATCTTATGTTCTTTCGCCAGTCCCTTGCGTTCAAACTTTGTTTCGGGGCGCCATTCTTGTTTATCGGCAAAGCCATCATACTTGTTGCGCAGCCCCTCTGTAGCGCTGAGTTCTGTCAGTGCCCAATCGGCGTAGTCTGCCCAGTCGGTCGCCATATATAAGTAGCCATTATCTTTTAACTTTTGCGCAAGAAGATTGGTGAAAGGCCGGGTCACCAGGCGGCGCTTGTGGTGCTTCTTCTTCGGCCAGGGGTCGGGAAAAAAGATATGAAAGCCGTCTATCGAATGGTCGGAAATCATCTTTTCCAGAACCTCCACTGCATCGCCTTCTATTATTCTGATGTTTTCAATTTGCTGCTTTTCTATTTCAAGGAGCAGCTTCCCGATGCCTGCCTTAAAAACCTCTATTCCCAAGTAGTGGACATCAGGATTCGCCTTGGCAATATCTATCGTAGCCTGCCCCATCCCAAAGCCGATTTCACAGATAAGGGGGCTCGAATCTAACCATGAGGGCGAAGAATTTACAGAAAATATGCCATATTTGGGCATCAGTTCATCGTATGCTTTCTTTTGGGCATCGGTCATTCTGCCCGAACGCAGGACAAAACTACGCATCGACTCTCCTCACCAGGCATCTATCTCACTCTAACCATCTTGCTCAGTGCCGAAATACTTTGCTCGCTGTCCCGCGCCCAGAGTTCCACAGCTTGTGCTTTAGGAGGAAGACCCAGACTGTTCAGATTTCCTTCCATAATAAGGACCGGAAGCTCGGAAAGAAAATTACCGCCTTCATCATAACAGAGAAGAATATTCTCGGGGTATTGAGATTCTATCTTGTAGGTTCTTGTGTCCGGCATCCAGTTAAATTTGGGGAAAGCATAGGGCAAGACCGCCGGCGCATCAAAACTGAAGGTCTTTTCGCTGCGCTCCCCGCCCTTGTCGATAATTACCGCACGAAAGAGCCCTCGGGGAAGGCTTGCATTGTCGCTCATTGCAATGGCGCGGGTGCCAATCCAGGTGTCGCCATTGTCCGTGTAGGAAACCCAGTCTGCATCAGTCATCTTCCAGGAAAGGCCGGCATTGTCATTATATAAATCAAGCTCGGCAAGGTCGCCAAAACCATCGTCATCGCGCGGAAGGACAAAAAAGCTATAACGCTCCTCATTCTGCCCCTCCTCCCCTTCATACACGGTAAGAAAAATCGACCCATGCATAATCTCCGGCGCCGACTGCGAACAGCCCACAGAGAAAAATACCGAAGTAATAATGAGTAGAAGAGTGAAACCTCTTTTAAAGTATCCCATCGTTTGAGTATAAGGGATTATTCCAAAAAAGTCAAGTGCTTTGTGCATTGATTTCAAGGCAAGGTTTCTTGGCGAGACTTACAGTACGGATTGGTTATACGAAGTAGCCTTGACCTATGATAATCTCTTTTTTGTAAGTTCACAATAATTTTCTTCTATTTCAATACCTATAAAAAAACGATTGCCTAAACATTTACATGCAACTCCAGTCGTCCCGCTACCACAAAACGGATCTAAAATAATATCACCTTCATTTGTAGAAGCCATTACAACACGTTTTAACAGATTCACAGGCTTTTGTGTGGGATGTTTACCATATTCTTTTTCATACGGTTTAGGTGTGGAAATTGACCACACGGAGCGCATTTGTAAATTGGGCTTTTTTAATACATCTTCAGGAAAATCTCCATTTTTCATTTTGTCATAGTTGAATGTATGTTTTGCTTTTTCAGACTTACGTGCCCAAATAAGTGTTTCATGTGAAGCAGTGAAAAAGCGGCAACTTAAATTGGGAGACGCATTGGGTTTATACCATGCAATGTCATTTAGAATATGAAAATTAGATGATTGTAAAACATAACCACACGCATAAATACTATGATAAGTCCCGCTAACCCAAATTGTTCCTTCTGGTTTTAATACACGCTTACATTCATTAATCCATGCAAAATGGAATGCTATATCATTTTCAAAACCGTTGCTTTTGTCCCATTTTCCTTTATTTACACAAACCATTTTGCCACCTTGACAAGTAAAACCGTTGTTTGATAAAAAGTAAGGTGGATCTGCAAAAATCATATCTATACTATTATCAGGAAAATCTTTTAGTATAGAAATACAATCACCATTAAATATAATGGTATCATTGGCATTATAATACGCTTTCACATTTTGCAATGGTTTTTCAATTACATGCATAAAATGAGAATCTGGATTAATAGTTTTATCAATAAGGTCTAAATGTTGTTGTGCTGTCATTGTTGTTTCGGATCAGGCAGACATAACCATGACAATGGAAGTTCATTAAACTTATAATGACACCCCATTGATTCAATATAGTCCAATACGTCCTTATATTGTGCTTGTTTAAACCAATCACTAAGAACATAAACATATTCTACAAGTAAATTAAGCGGTTTTACCAGTCTCATATACTGCTTACGCTTGAAATCACAAGTTTGAAGTTTTTCATCTACGGAACCAGCAACCTGTTGATATTTTACTTCAATAATAAAAAGAGTTTCCCTTACCATAACAAGTAAAGCATCATCAGGCAAAAGTTGTTTTGAAAGTATTTTCTTCCAGTCTATACCATTTTCCTCAAGAAAACGATAAAAATCGTGTTTTTTGAAGCAGCGAGCAACAATCTGACCGTTGAAAAAGACTTCAGAACCAGCTTTCAGAGCAGCCTTTTCGATGGTATATCCTTCTATACCTTTCAAAAGGTCAATAAAATTGACTTTGTTTTCAAAATTGAGCCCAGTCAAAGTGTTAGCGCCACCTTTTCCATCTTTTGTCATATTACACCTCTAACTCAACATAGGCACACCCAGCACATTTATGGCGGTCATTTTTCTGATCATCTTGTGCATACGGCAAATTCTCAAATTCCGGTAAATACCGGTGATTTTTTGTACAATCCATAAAACTTCTCCTGTTCTTTCAATGATTATTAATTATATCGTTTATGGAAAAGATTGTCAAGGGACCGAATTGCCTCATAACTAATCTAGCCGAAAAGGGGTGGCTGCCTCATAACCCAAATCTAGCCGAAAGAAACTGCCAACGGCAGTTATTTTCCCGTATCATGGCTCAGCCCTTCATTCC
>JAISIL010000156.1 GCA_031262035.1 Spirochaetaceae bacterium
CCCACATGATTAGCCTACAAACCCGGGTTTCCCCCCCCCTCCCAAAATAAACCGCGGCGGCAAAATTACTCATTCACACCCCCCCCCCGGGGGGGGGGGGGTGGTGGGGGGGGGGGCCAAGATGGCAGCGGGGCAGTGGGGTCCTCTACCACCGGCAATTCGCATATATTACCCAGCACAGCCTTTAAAAGCCAGGCATTCAGGCGAGTGGCCGCTACGCCAATCCAGTCCGCGGCATTGTTATCAAACTTGCTATCAGAAGTTTTGTCGGAAATAGCACGGTAAGCATTCTGATAAGCTCTTGCCGGACCGCCGCCGCCGGCTACCAGTATCAGTTTGAGCGACATATCTTCTATTAACAGACGAGATACGAGAGCGGCAAAGCCGCTCAAAAATTCTTCATCGACTTCTTTGGGAGCTATGATTGAGCCGCCCACAGAAATTATTACCGTTCTTGTTTGATGCACTTGACAAATCTCCTTGAATATTATACTATATTCTAACAAATTTATTATAGCATAATACGGAGATTTTGTGAAGATAGGTATAGATACCTTCAGTGTAGATTCCGGCCGAACAGCCGTTGGGGGCTACTTGAAACAAATATTAAAAAGGATAAAACCTTCATCATATGCCCAATATGAACTTTTTGGTTGGGATTTCGACCGTTTTAACTTTACCGAAACAGCTCCGGACATTGATTTTATTTCCAGATGCCGGGTAAACGGACGCACAGCGAATGCCCTCTGGCATATTGTGTCGTATCCGCGCTTTGCCATAGGACGTTCTTACGATACTTGCTTTTTTCCTGCGGCTAACCGGCGAGTTCCGGCAGAATCGCCCTGTCCCTCGGTAGGCACCGTGCATGATATGGCGACCTTCTGGGGCAGCAGAAAGACCAGAGTGCATCTTGGCGCTGTCGGGCGGGTGGTCTTCCCCAGTTCTCTGCGTCATCTTGACAGGGTCATCGCCGTATCGGACTTTGTAAAAGATGAGCTGATTAAGCTCGCCGGGGTAAAGGAAAACCGGATTGAGGTGATTCCCAACGGCATTGACAAGGAGCTTTTTTATCCGAGGCCCCGTAATAATGAAGAAACCGTTCTGATTCAGCCTTTCAGCTTCAGGCGTCCCTATATTCTCTATGTATCAAGAATTGATTATCCGGTTAAAAACCATATCAAATTGATAGAAGCCTTCTGTATTTTCCGTGATAAAACAAAACTTCCCCACCGGCTTGTCCTTGCCGGAGGGGACAGCCATGGGGCAGACCTGGTAAAAGAAGCGGCACAGAATTGCAAGTATGGTCAGGATATCTTTTTTACCGGCCATTTCCCCCAGGAAAGCCTTCCCGAGCTCTATGCCGGCGCCCATTTTTCTGTTATGCCTTCTTTGTATGAAGGTTTTGGGCAGGCAGTGTTGGAATCGATGGCCTGTGGAATACCGGTGGTCTGTGCCCGTGCTGCTTCTCTTCCCGAAACGGCAGAACATTGTGCCCTTTACTTTGACCCCCAAAGCGCCGAAGACATGGCCGACCGAATGATAAACATGGTCAGCAGCAAAGCAGTCTACAATGAATGCCGCGAAAAAGGCCTCGAACAGGTCAAAGCCTTCTCCTGGGACACCTGCGCCGAAAAAACCCTAAAACTACTGCAAGAAACTGCGGCAAAATAGCAGGAACCACGAATAGCACGAATCGGCTTCGCCGACACGAATAATCTACGAATTGTTTTTCTTAAAATGCAAGCATTTTCGACAATACTCCCATACATAGAGTATGAGAATACTCTTATCATTTATTATTTTTACCCTTGCCGCAAGCCTCTTTGCCCTGGATACATCCCTGCTTATGCAGGGGTCCTGGGCATGGGATAAAAAGATGGAGAACCGTCTCGACGGCAGCCTTGAGATGTCCGGCATAAAAGGCCGCCTGCTGCTCAATGATGCACGGCCTTCAGCCTTTTGGGAAAAAACCACATGGGAAAGCGGGGCAGGGCAGAGCGGCCTTGGCCTGGGCCTTTACCATAGAGGCAGTGGTTCACGGCTTTTGTATGGTGCATTGAATAATGCAGGCCTACCGGCACGGCTTGCCAATCCCTTTAGCGGCAATGTCCATTGGGCATCAAGCTATAAGGCAACGGAATCAGAGCTGAAGAAAGAGGCTTCCCGAAAAGAGACAGAGATTTACGGCCTTTTTTCCAGCCCCTGGTGGACCTTGCCCCAGGATATAAAGATAATGGGCTTTGCACAAATACAAACTGAGTTTGAGCAAAGAATTTCTTACGATGCAGGCAGCGAATTGATTTTTTCCGATGCAAAAGGCCGGCGACAGCATCTCGGTATTGAATTTTTTAATCAATTTTCCACCTTGGAGGCACTAAAAGCAACAGGCTGGTTCAGTAAAACTTATCCTTTGCCACAAAGAAGGAGCAATATCTACGGCGGCCATGCTTTTTACCTCTTCCCCGGCCTTGAAATACAGGCCGATGGAGCTATTTCCGAAACAGAATTCTGGGGAAGAGGCTGTTTTGGCAGCACTGCAGTCGAATTTAACTCAAAACTGGCCCCTTTTATCCCCTGGAATTGGAAATTACACCTTGCAATCGAGGGCATTAATGACCATTTTACCGATGCAAAAGGAAAAAGCGGCAAGGGAGGCATCAGAGGAGGCCTTAAATACGAGCATCTTCTGAAAAAATCCGAAACCTACCGTGCCGACATTCAGTTTCACTGGAAGGCAAACGAAGACAGCCTGAAAATAAAAACAAACGCCGTCTATCGTTTTCCCTCGAATGTATACCTGGGGCTTTTTCACCCGGTCCAAATTGGCCTGTCCTATGACAGCGGCACAGAAGCAAAAGAGCAATCGACAATAGCCGGGCACTTCAATTTTTTGATAAAGCCGCTCAGCACAAAGCTCTATGCCGCATATGCACCGGCATTTGAATCCCCATCTTCTGAAAAAGGCTTCTTTAAAACAGGCTGCAACCTCAAACTAAACCTAAAGCCCCTCTACCTAACCTTTGGCACAGGCTACCACACAAAAGACGGCGTCGACACATCACTAGGCATAACCTACAAAAAACCCCACTGGACCCTCGGAGCAAAAGCCGGCTGCAACTGGCCATTGGAAGGCACAACACCCAAATGGTCTGTCAACCTCAACTGGCGTGTCGTGATGTAGGGGAAAAGTGTAAGGGAGAAGGGACTTGAAAGAAAATACCATCTATATTATAATAATTGCTAACTGTACAATTAGTAATTGTTCAATTAGTTGTTGAGACTTATTAACTGCTTATATGTTCCATCAGTATTGCTTTTATCCACAAAACGAGACAGGTGCTATTTTCTTTACCATTTGGAACGTCATATTCACAATGACCACAAATACCATTACAAAGACCAGAAATTACATCCTCTAATCGCTTATACTCTTTGTTGCTAATTTTACTGTATTCCACTTTACCCTCCTCACAATAATCTTATCTTATTTAGATACAAGTTTCCAAATATAGTGGCCTGGTTTGCCTTCTGTTTTAACAATTCCTTTTCGTTCCCAATAAAATAATGCTTGGCGAACCTCAATTTTCCATCGCTTTTCTTTATGGTATTCAATGGAATCATCACACATCTCCGGATGTATTTCTTGAACAAAAGAATATAGATCTTGTATTGTCATTTCATTCTTCCTGTTTAGAATATACATAATCGTCTTTGTAAATATCCCATGACGAGTTTCTTTATTATCATACTTTGATACAAGAATTTTATTAACTTCTTGTTGACGTTTGAGTAATTTTTGTAATTCCATTTCTTCTTCATTTGGCTTATTCTTCACATATGAGTGTTCGATTTTTTGACTAATATCCTCAATCTGAACCAGAAGTAACTTATCAAATATATACCCAAGAGAAGCATAAGCCAAAATGTCATATTTTAAATTCTGAATAGTATCATCATCATTTATCAATACACCATATTCAAAATTTGCTGCTAACCCGCCATAAGTGAGGTTTGCAGATGTAATAATTGCACTAGATTCATCCACAATATAAACTTTAGCATGTAGTTTTGATAAACTATAAACAGTCGTTTCTTTAAATGCATTATACAGTTTTAGTAATGCAGAGGGTTGTGTAATATTATCACCAACATTTCTAGCAGAAAGATTAGTAAGTATATTTAAACGTTTATTATCAACATTTTCAATAGAATCAAGCAGAATTGAAACTCCGGCATTATTAATAAAAGGACTTGAAATGGTTATTTCTCTTTTTGTTTGTCTCATTACTTCTTTGAAAGATTTTTCAAATGGGCTTTTCAAAAGTTTTACAGACATTTACTTAACTCTCTTTGTATCCAATTTGATAGACATATTGTAATAGTAGCAATCTTCAGGAATTTAGTCAAGACAAATCAAAAAAGCCCTTGAATAAAGGCCATTATTTGTCTATACTCAAGTAGTCATGTCAAACCGCTTTCTAAAAACCGCATCCCCCTGTGAAATTGTCCGGAAACTGGTGGTAAAGGCTGTTTTGGACTACCGCTTAATCGAAGCAGGCGACAAAATACTGCTTGCCGTGTCCGGTGGAAAGGATTCTACAAGCCTTGCCTATGCACTCAGTGCTGCCAAAAATGAGATTGAGGCAATGATTGGTGGCTCTTTTTCCCTGCACGCCCTGCATATTTCTACGGATTTTTGTTCCTGTTGCAAAAAAACACCCTTACGCTTACAGTTGCAGACCTGGGGAATTGATTTTGCGGATATATTTGTGCCGGTTATTGGCAGACTCAAGCCCGGCCGTGAGATGAACTGCTACTGGTGCTCTACCCAAAGGCGCTCGGAATTGCTGAAATACGCTGTGGAACATGGTTTTAGCAAAATTGCCCTGGGCCATCATCTGGATGATATTATCGAAACCTACTTCATGAACCTGCTGGAAAAAGGCAAAGCCGAAGGCATGCCGGTAAAACTGGCCTACAAAAAATATCCGGTCAGCCTTATCCGCCCGCTGGCTCTGCTGGAAGAAAGAGAGATAATCGACTGCGCCAAAGAACTGGACATCCTCGCCGCTGCCTGTACCTGCCCCTACGGCGTTAATTCCGGTCGAAAGAAGATGCGCCAAAAGATTGCCGCCTTCACCAATAATGACGGCGCCGTTAAACGGCGAATATTTGCCGCTATTTCAAGCTTGCCTTGACACAAATCAACAAAATTGATATATTAAAGTATCATGAGAGTACTTAAATTTGGCGGAACATCGGTTGGAAGTGCCAAGGCATTGAAGGCCCTGGTTTCTATTGTTGAAAAAGAATTAAACGAAGGCGATGCATCGAAGAACGGCAAACCCAGGGCGCTTATTGTTTCGGCCCTTAGCGGTGTAACCGATTCCCTTTTGGCCTATGCAAAGTCCGGTGAATCGGGTGAAGGTCCTGCTTTTAAGGCCTTACAGGACAGGCATTTTAGTTTGGCCGCCGAATTGATGCAAGGCGATGATTATAATCAGACCAAGGCTATTCTGGATACTCTTTTTGATGAACTGCAAAAAACAGAACGGACTGAGAATACCGACCCCATTGCCAGTTTTGGCGAGCGGCTTTCTGCAAACCTGATTACCTGTTATTTTAAGGCAAAGGGCATAAATGCCGAATACCTTGACGCCCGGGAACTGGTAATAAGTGATAATAGGGCAGGGCAGGCCAATGTTCATATAGAAAAAACCTATGAAAATATTAGCGATTACTTTAATAAACACAGCGCACTGCAAATTGTCACCGGTTTTATTGCACGGGATTCACAGAAAAAGACTACAACGCTGGGCCGTGGCGGTTCAGACCTTAGTGCAGCGCTTTTTGGTGCAGCCTTAAAGGCCGATATTATCGAAATATGGACAGATGTAGACGGCATTCTTACCTGCGACCCCAAAAAAGTAAGCGAGGCGCATCTTATTGATACAATTTCTTACGAAGAAGCAATGGAATTGGCCTATTTTGGGGCAAAGGTTCTCCATCCGCCTACCGTCAGGCCGGCCTGGGATGCAGGCATACCGATTGTCATCAAGAATACCTTTAACCCCGATTGTGCCGGAACACTGATTACCAATGAACCCTCCCTGGAAGATAACACAATCTCCCCCGTCCGTGGTATCTCTTCTCTTTCCCCGGTATCCCTTGTCAGGCTGCAAGGTTCAGGCATGGTTGGTATTGCAGGCAGTTCAAGCAGGCTTTTCGGTGCGCTTGCCGCTAAAAAAATAAATGTCATTCTTATAAGCCAGAGTTCCAGTGAATATTCTATTTGTTTTGCCGTTAAACCCGAGGCTGCAAAGCCTGCCGCAGAGGCCCTGGAAGAAGAATTTGCTCTGGAAATATGCGCAAATGCCATTGAAAAGCCGGATATCGAAGAAGACCAGGCGATAATTGCTGTTGTCGGTTCAGGTATGCGAAAAAAGCCTGGTGTTTCCGGCAAGTTGTTTTATGCCCTGGGGAAGGCACAGGTAAGCGTATCGGCTATTGCGCAGGGCTCATCGGAAATAAATATTTCAGTGGTTATCAATAAAAATGATGTCATTGCTGCCCTAAATGCCGTGCATGATGTTTTCTTTGCCGCTAACAAAAAAGAAATAAACCTCTTTCTTGTCGGTTTGGGCCTTATCGGCAGCACATTGCAGAAGCAGATTGAGGCAAACCCCAATAAAAATGTGCAGATTGCAGCCCTTGGCGACATAAAACTTGATGCAAACTTTACTATTGAGGGCTTTATCAAGCAGATGATAGACACAAAGCTTCCCGGCAGGGTATTTTGCGACTGCACGGCAAGCCCTGAAATAGCCTCAAAGTATGCTACTATCCTTGATGCAGGAATTCCCGTGGTCACACCGAATAAGCGTGCCAATTCATCATCCTTATCCTATTACAAACAACTCATGGCTCTTTCCAAGGAACGGCACACCCCTTACCTCTATGAATGCACCGTTGGAGCAGCCCTGCCTGTTATCAGCGTCCTCAAAGACATGCTGGCAACCGGAGACAAGATTCTCAAAATTGAAGCAATAGTGTCGGGAACGCTAAGCTACATCTTCAATTCCTTCAGCAGCGGCGCCCCCTTCTCCCAACTGGTTCACGAAGCAAAATCCCTGGGCTACACGGAACCTGACCCACGCGAAGACCTAAAGGCCAATGACAGCGCCCGCAAGGTTCTGATACTTGCACGGGAAATCGGTATAGATATAGAAGAAAAAGATGTTACAATCGAGCCGATTCTCCCACAAAGCTGCATCGACGCCCCCACGCTGGAAGATTTTTGGGCAGAACTGGAAAAACAGGATTCCTACTTTGGCAGCCTTCGGGCAAAAGCAGCGGCAAACGGCAAGGTGCTCCGTTACATCGGCTCTATCTCCAAAGAAGGCGTCTCATTAAGCCTTGCAAGTGTCGGTCAAAACAGCCCCTTCATGGCCCTAAGCGGAGCAGATAATATGATTGTCATCACCACCGAACGCTACAGCGAAAGACCCCTCGTAATAAAAGGCCCCGGCGCAGGCGCCGCCGTCACCGCAGGGGGCATCTACGCGGATATATTGAGGGCGGTCTAGAAAAAAAGCTCACGCAAAGGCGCAAAGGCGCAAAGTTTCAATTTGATTACCACTGCAACCTTTGCGTCTTGGCGCCTTTGCGTGAGATTATTTTTTTATAGTTTTAATCGCTTCTTCAGCACTCAAATCTTTGTAATCTTGCCGTGTTGCAATTTCACGTAGGCTTAATCCGGTTTCTTCTATTGTCAACACCCAGGGGATACCCTGTTTCTCGGCCTGTATGTATTGCTGCACCGGTTTTTTTGCCTCGGTAAAGACCGTTACGGCCAGGCCTGCATCCCGAAACCTCTTTGCCAGGGCTTGATACTTCCCTGCGTCATCCTCGTTGCTGCATAAGATGGCACAATCGGCAAAGCCTGTTTGGTTTGCCGGCTTCCCCTGCTTTTCTTGCAGGGCATCAAGGGCTGCAATTAAGCGGTCTAGGCCAATGGAAGCGCCCACACCGGGGAGGTTTTCCTTTGTATAAAGGGCTGCAAGGTTATCATAACGGCCGCCGGAACAAATGGAACCGATTTCCGGCATCTCATTGAGGAATGTTTCAAAGACTATTCCCGTATAATAATCAAGGCCGCGGGTAATTGAAGGGTCAAGCACAAGGGAACTGCCGTTTTGGCCTGCGTCACTAATGCCTGCATCGGTAAAATACTTGAACAAAAGGCCCAGTTCATTGGATTCATCGGAAGGGCCGCCTGTCAGGGCAATCAATTCCTCTAAATCCTTTGCCTTGACCCATCTCATTATTTTTTCCGCTTCTGCCTTGCCGGAAATATCGATAAGGTTCTCCATGACGGCCTCTTCACCGGTTTTTGCAAGTTTATCCACCGCACGGAGCACATCGGCCGATTTTTCCCCCAGCTTCAATTCGCTTAAAAACCGGTTAAAAAGGCCCCGGTGGTTAATCTTTATGGTAATACCGCCGCCTTGTAAGAGTGCCAATATTGTTTGCCGCATGAGGAGGATAATTTCTGCGTCGGTGGCAAGGCTTTTTGTGCCTACAATGTCGGCGTCGCATTGGGTGAACTCACGGTAACGGCCTCTTTGGGTGTTTTCCCCACGCCAAACCTTTGCAATATGGTATCTTTTAAAGGGTAAAACCAATTCACTGTAATGTTCAGCACAAAAACGGGCAAAGGGAACCGTTAAATCGAAGCGTAAAGCCACATCACGGCCGCCATTGTCGGCAAAACGGTAGACCTGCTTGTTTATTTCACCTTCCATTTTGCCTAAAAGAATGTCTGCATACTCCAGGGCAGGGGTATCAATAGGAACAAAACCAAAACTCCGGAAATTCTTCTCTATAATTTCCGTTAAATGCCGTCTTTCAATCTCCTGGGCCGGCAAAAAATCCCTGAATCCCTTGAGGACTCGTGGCTCAATAAAATTTTTCATATTTTTATTATATACTATATTGACAAAAAATGCAAGATATTGTATATTTATGCATTATGGAAGGAATCAATGTAGGAATCTGGTCGGTTTTACCACCAGTCATCGCCATTGCTTTGGCGCTTATCACCAAGGAGGTGATTTTCAGTCTTGTTCTCGGCATTCTATCGGGAGCAATCATCTATTCAATCGCAGGCGGCCTTGGGTTTGTCGGTATTTTTCAGACAACCATGGACCTTATGGGAGCGAAACTCGGGGAAAATGCTGCAATGGTGCTCTTTTTGGCGCTATTAGGCAGTCTCGTCGCTCTTATGACCCGCGCCGGCGGGGCTCGGGCCTATGGCGAGTGGGCGGTAAAGAAGATTAAAACGACAAGGGCTGCAGGGCTTACCACCGCGCTGCTCGGTTGTCTTATCTTTATAGATGATTATTTTAACTGCCTTACTGTAGGCACGGTTATGCGGCCGGTAACTGACCGTCATAAAATTTCGCATGAAAAACTTTCTTACTTCATTGATGCAACAGCGGCGCCGGTTTGTATTATCGCCCCTATTTCTTCGTGGGCGGCGGCGGTTGCCTCTTATGCTCCGGAAGGCCAGGGTTTGCAGCTTTTCATTCAGGCTATTCCGATGAATTTGTATGCAATTCTTACTATTATAATGGTTATTTATATGGGTTGCAGGCCCCATGGCGATTACGGTCCAATGGCCCGTGCACAGAAAAGGGCCTATGAAACCGGCCAGCTCGACCTGCCGGAGGCTTCAACTGATAAACACGGCGAAGATGACCTTGCTAACCTAAAAATTTCCGAAAAAGGAAAGGTTCTCGACCTTGTTCTGCCGGTTATTTTCCTTGTCGTCTTCTCGGTTTTGTCGATGCTCCTCTACGGCGGTTTCTTTGAAGAGGGTGGCGGAAATCAGGGGAACCTGATTGGTTCATTTGGCGATACCTCTGCTGGGCCTGCCCTTGCTTTAGGCGCTTTCTGTACCTTGCTTGTTACTTTCTTCATCTATCTTCCCCGGAAGATTATGAGCTTTAAGGACTTCTTTGCCGCAATCGGTTCAGGTATTAAGTCAATGGTTCCTGCCCTTATTATTCTGACTCTGGCCTGGACAATTTCCGGCGTTTGCCGTGATTTGTTGTTGACCGGACCCTATGTTGCAGACCTTGTGACTACATCAAACTTCCCGGTTATTCTTATTCCGGTTATTATGTTTGTTGTTGCAGCATTTATCTCCTTTGCAACCGGTACTTCCTGGGGCACATTTGGTATTTTAATCCCGATTACCATTGATATTTGCATGACTGTAGCACCGGAATTGAATATTATCACCCTTTCAGCCGTTATGGCAGGTTCGGTATTCGGCGACCACTGTTCGCCTATATCGGATACCACCATTTTAAGCAGCACCGGGGCACATTGCCGGCATATCGACCATGTTGCAACCCAGATACCCTACGCAATGACGGTAGCCGCAGCCTGTATTCCCGGTTATTTAATCGGTGGTATTCTGCACAATATGAGTTTTGCTTTGGATACAGTTATCACCCTGGCAATTTCTATTGTGCTTTTATTCCTTGCCCTGTTTATTGCACCGAAAGTTGCTGGTGGGGACTAATTGCAAAAAAAATTATTTTTTAAAAAATAATTTTTCATACTTGACAAAACTGGAAAAGTATGATATTATTTAATAT
>JAISIL010000053.1 GCA_031262035.1 Spirochaetaceae bacterium
AATGATGCTTCTTGTTATGCATGCTTTTTAAAATTAGTTCCACAACACGGGTAACCACCTTATCAAGGGCCTCTATACTGAGTTTCCCTTCCTGAACTGCCTTGACAATTCGCTTGTCATTAGCCGGTGAAGGGCCGGGCATTTCAAGGTCTAGTCCCGCTTTAACGCCAAGCGGCCTGTCGTTCACTGCGCCCCAGTCGCTCATTACAAGGCCCTTAAAGCCCCATTCTTCACGGAGAATTTCGGTAAGGGTTTTATGGTTTTCGCTGCCATAAGCGCCATTTATCAGATTATATGAACACATCAGTGTCCAGGGACGGCCAATCTTCACTGCTTTTTCGAAGCCGGTCAGGTATATTTCGCGCATTGCCCGTTCATCAACAATGGCGTCCTCGGTATTGCGCCTTGTTTCCTGATTATTCAGGCAGAAGTGCTTAAGGCTGGTGCCAACGCCCTTGGACTGCACGCCTTTAATGTAGTTTCCTGCCATTTCGCCGGCTGCATAGGGGTCTTCGCTAAAATATTCGAAGTTTCGTCCGCAAAGCGGGCTTCTTTTGATATTTGCCCCCGGCCCTAGAATGATAGATACCCCTTCTGCAAGGCAGGTATCGCCGATTGCAGCGCCAATTTCTGCTGCAAGATGCCTGTCCCAACTGGAAGCGGTTGTGACCGCAGGGGGAAAGCAGACGGCGGGAACGGTTTTGTCCCTTTCAGGCTGCTTACGCAGCCCGTGAGGCCCGTCGCACATCATAATAGGCTCAAGCCCGAGCCTTTCCACCGGCTCTGTATGCCAAACATCGAGCCCTGAACAAAGAGAAGCCTTCTCTTCCAAAGTTAACAATTTAACTATGTCTTGCGCATTCTTCATAATAGAAAATTCTCCTATAGTTGATATTATAGCACGGATTATGAAATTTGTAAAGATAGTGAAAAATATTCGTGTCGGCGAAGCCGATTCGTGTTATTCGTGGTTATAAAAAATAATATTTTTTTTCAAAGCTACTTGACTTTACTTCAAGAAAATAGTATATTATAAAAATACTAAAAAGTTTATTATTTTATATAAAGTTTAGATTAATAAAAGTATGGCCCCTTCGGAATTGGTAGACCGAAGGGGCTTGCTTTTATTGGCCTATATTCAGGCCTGTGCTTCGGCCTTTCCTTTGGGCCAGAGTTTGATTACTGCGTAGAAGACTATCTGCACAATAAAAACAAAGAGGATTCCTGCAAGCATCAGGAAAAGGGCCTTGGGAAAGTTGCCGCTTTGGGCAATCATCTGTATAAAGTTATTCATATCAGCCTCCAACTAGCATGGGCACTAAGGCAAGGATGATGCCGCCTGCCATAACGCTTCCGATTTGTCCGGATACATTGGCGCTTACCGCCTGCATAATAACAAAGGTATTTGGGTCTGCCTCTGTAGCCATACGCTGTATAACACGGGCGCTCATGGGGAAGGCGGAAATACCTGCAGCCCCTACCATGGGGTTAATCTTATTGTCTTCTTTGCGGAACAAATTGAGGAATTTGGCAAAAAAGACACCGCCGATAGTGTCAAACACAAAGGCAATAAGCCCCAGTGCCAGAATCATCAGGGTGGGAAGGGTCAAAAACCTTGCGGCCTGCATTGAAGACCCGATTGTGATACCTAAAAGCAGGGTAACAATGTTGGAAAGCTCGTTCTGTGCCGCCGTGGAAAGCCGCTCAAGGACGCCGCATTCACGAACAAGGTTACCGAACATCAGGCTGCCAATAAGGGGGACACTCATGGGGGCAACAAGGCCGGCAACAAAGGTCACCACAATGGGGAAGCAGATGCAGAGGCTTTTCGGAATGTCCTTATCGGTGGAGGTCATCTTAATTTGCCGCTCTTTTTTGCTGGTAATAAGCCGTATAACAGGCGGCTGAATAAGGGGCACCAGGGCCATATAGGAATAAGCCGCTACGGAAATAGGGCCGAGGTAGTCCGGGGCAAAACGGCTTGCCACAAAAATTGAGGTTGGCCCGTCTGCCGCACCGATAATGCCGATTGAGCTTGCCGTTTTCAGGACCTGTGCCGGGGTATCGCCAAGCAAGGTGCCGTTTCCGTTAATGGCAATGGCCAGGAAAATAGTAATAAAGATGCCGAACTGGGCTGCCGCACCAAAGAACATCATTACCGGATTCTTGAACATTGGCCTAAAGTCGCACATAGCGCCTACGCCAACGAAGATAAGCACGGGAAAAAGCTCTGTTTGAATGCCTGCATTGAATAAAAGCTGCAGAAAGCCCGGGGCTCCTTCGTGTGACCACACAACGGAAAGCGGCAGGTTCACCAGGATTGTGCCAAAACCAATAGGCAAAAGCAGCATTGGTTCATACTCTTTCTTAACCGCCAAGGCAATGAGGACGGCTCCTACTACAATCATCACGGCACTCTGCCAGGTGAATGAAGTAAAGCCAATAAATAGTTCTTCCATTTATTATTGCTCCTTTTTTAAGATATTTCTTTTATTGTAGTAATTTTTAAAGAAAAGGGCAAGGGGTAGTTCTTGTATTTCAGTAATTCATAATTCAAACAAAACATGCTATAATGAGGCATGGGACGGGGAATACTGAGGAGGCTTTTAGGGAGCCTTGAGAAAGCGGCGTCGAAGATGCCTGACAAACGGAAGCCG
>JAISIL010000161.1 GCA_031262035.1 Spirochaetaceae bacterium
CGCCCCGTACACTATGCTTGAATTTTTAATTACTGGTCTTGCTTTCCTTCAATTTTCATTATCTCATTAATTCCATTAATTCTTTGCCTCTTTTTACAGCTTCTGCTAAATAACCTTCAGCCGTATATTTTTTTGACACATCAATATATTGTGAATCTATCTCAAATGCGAGTGATCCCCCATATCCTGTCTGAAGTATTTGCTTCATTATTCTTTCCCAATTTATATTTCCTTCAAATGGCAATAAATGTTCATCTTTTATCCCATTATTGTCATGTAAATGCATCGCCCCTAATTTATCACCGTATTTTTCAAGATACTTTATTCCTTTCGTAAAACAATTTTCATGTCCGCTGTCATAACAAAACTTTAATTTGTCAGATTGTATATTTTCAAACACATAATCAAGATATTCCGGATGGCGCACATTTTCAATGGCAATATTTACATTGTTTTTTTCCGCTCTTTCTATAAGCCGCTTAATTCGATTTAAACCAGTTTGATTATAAGATGGCGGATTTTCTCCGCTTGTTAAATGCATTACTGCCGCAGGTATTTCATATTTTTTGCAATCATCTATATATGAAACATATTTGTCAAATATTTCCGTTCCGTTTATTGAATCTTCCCAGATATAATTTATTCCAGTAAAGGATAAATGAATGTTTTCAAGTTTTAATCCTGCTTTTCGCACTATATCCGGTTGGGCTTCTTTTGGTCCATTTGATTCAATAAATTCGTCTCCCCACCATGTCATAACTGCCTGAAAACCAGCGTCTTTTATTAGTTTAATTATATCTTCAAATGGATACCTATAACCAAACCATGTATACACACATAAATCCATATATTCATTTCCCCAACATATTCAGTTTTATATTCACAATCATCTCAGGACAAATTGCACATAACTTCCCACAAGCAAAGACTTGCATGAAAATCAGGAATAGGCGCTCGGTTGTTCCTTTCACTATGGCATCCATATTTTACTATACAAAATCCAATTTTCTCTGTCAATACATCAAGAAACTCCCCAAAAAATTGACCGCTAACCTACTTTCACAGTGTAAAGACAATGCAAGGTATGATATATCTAGTTAAACACCATGCCTGCCTAACCTGATTATATAAGTATTTTAATTTATTGATAATACTGGAAAGCCGGTGGTATTGGGTATATGCGGTTTTCGCCAAGCTAAGATGGTTTGCCTCTTTGGCTGCTTCATTTGTATAGTGTTCTTTTGAAGAATAGTATATAGAAAAATTATGTATTATGCAAGAAGCAGGCAGATGTACACTTACTACGCCCTACTTTCCAAGATATCATAAGGCATAGTTCCATTCTTTAGTTTTGAACTTAATATATTGTTTTCTATGAGAATTTTTTTTAAGAAAGATATCGCATTATCCACATTTTTATCTATCTGACATTCCCAAATAACAATTACCTTCCATCCAAGCTGTTCAAGCATATCAATATTCTTTTTATCCCGCTCAACATTCCTGCCTATTTTATTCTCCCAATATTCTGAGTTGCTTTTTGGCCGCGAGGCCTCTTTACAGTTCTCATGCCTATGCCAAAAACATCCGTGAACAAAAATAACTGTTTTATATTTTGGCATAACTATATCCGGCTTACCCGGCAACTTTTTATAATATAGCCTATAACGATATCCCATGTGCCAAAGCGCGTGCCTGACAAGCATTTCAGGCAATGTATCTTTAGACTTTATTCGGCTCATGTTCCAGCTTCGCTGTTCTTTGGTTAGTTTGTCCATTTATTTCTCTCAATTCTTATTCTCGATATCATCTTTATCAATATGTGTTGTAATCTCCCTTTTATACAATTCCAATAACTGTTGTAATTCTTCATCGAGTTGCTGTGAATCATTTGTACACAACTTATATAAAACCTCAAACCGAATCATACGGTTTTTTAGCTTGTTAATACCCTCAGATGAAGCCAGCTTATATTTTTTTATATCTTCATTTAGTTTCTGAATTTCAGAGTTATCGAAAGAAATATCATACTCATTTTTAAATGCGTTATATGCCTTAATAAATAAGTTAACTCTATTTATTATCTCCTTTGTGCAATTAATATCATTATCAATTAAGTTAAATACAAAAGAGAATAATGTAAACATCTGAGCCTTTTTTGATATAAATGATTTACTCTCTTTGTTATAGAATTTTTCAATATATCCCATCGCCCTCTTTATTTTTGCAATCAAATTGCCATCTTCATCAAATAAATCGGAATAATCATCATAATAATGATTTATTGTTTCATCATTCGTCTGATCAAACACTCCTTCATTGGCCAATATATAGATAGAACAACAATATTCTACATCTTTCATCCTCCTAACATCATTCGGACTAAAGAGATGTACTTTATCCCAAAAGCTTGATGATGCCAATGCCTCGGATGCCTCACCGAAACAACTGAGATTGGGTTTTCCATGCCGTTTTTCCTGTGAATTAAGATTATAATTAGTCATATTTAAACGATTGAACATCCTGATTACATCATTCCTTTTAAAGCCTGAACCTATCTCTATAATAGATAATCGATACTTCCATATCTTATCTTTATCCTCACTTGAAAAATCAGAGAAGTATTTTTCGCCGTATGCATCTCTTATTTCCTCACTTGTAAGAGATTTCTTCGACAAATTATACTTTCCTTGAATAAAATCTACTATCGCCAAAATACGCTGCTGCCCATCAACAATATGCGTTATCATTTTACCTGTATCCGAATCAATACTCATAGGCCAAAAGAATACTTCCGGTATGACAAAGTCTAATAATATAGTCTCAATGAGTCTAACATTATCCTGTTCAAGCCAAACATGTTTCCTCTGGTAAGATGAATCAATTACCAGTTTCCCAGTAACAAAATCATTAACAATATCACTAATTGTTTTCCTGTTAACTTCAAGTATTTTTTCCATATTGATATAACTCCTTAATAGTATTTATTGATTGAATATTATATTCTTCAAAATCTTCCCAACTTCTATATATTCTATATGATATATCATGCTTTAAATATAGATTTCTTCGTAATTCTTTCTTAGACTGATTTGCCTTAATACTCCATTCTTTTCTACATTCGTTTATTCTCACTAAATCCCGTTCATTAATATAACCTCTATATATCCCTCTTGCAATATACTTGTAATGATATTCATTTTGAATAGTGTATGAACTACGAAATAATTCCCAATAATGGTTAAACAGTCTGTTTGATACTATGGCAATATCAATATCAGAAATCTTACGTTCTTTACCATCTGTTGAAAAGTTTTTAAGTGTTTTTCCTTTCCTTGGCGATAGACTATATCCAATCTTACTACTTCCAACTGCCATCACACTATTGAAATTTACTCCCAGAGTGCTACTTACCAAGATATTAAATTCGTCGATTATATCTCTTATATTTTTTTCCGGAATACCTAGCACATTTTCAAAATACCAGTTATCTGAGCGAATTATATACTTTATGAATATGTCCCTTGGAGGCAAAGAGACCAAATCGTGTTTAATATCCGTAAGTGTATATTTCATCTAATATTCTCCTGTACATAATTTTTGATAGTCTCAGCAACACCATTGGCCATCAAATAAGGCACACCGTTTCCTATTGTTTTAAACATATCAGACAAACTCATTTCAGGCGGCAATTGAAATTCTTTTGGCAAGGACTGTATCGCTAACGCCTCTGCTACGGATAGTCGTCTTTCTTTGTATGGATGTAAATGAACTTCGTTGTTTCCATACGCTGCTGTTGGTGAATACTTCCAGCGGTGCAATCGTTTATAAGATTTTTTACTAACATCGCCCTCTTGTATAGATTGAAATTTTGATAAACCGCTTCTTGGTTGAAAGAAAAAATTTGCATTCGGATGATCCTCAACATCATTTTGATCAAACCAGTATTGAATTGTCAGTTTTTTATATTCATCCGGTAATGTAAACTTGGATATCTGGCCAAAGTCGTTACACTCAGGCCACTTTTGGTTTTTAACCGTATCAAGTTGAAATGAAGCATATTTATTCCATAAAAAATCAACAAGTTCATCACCACTATCATATTTCGTGGAATTTATCTTATCCTTCAAAATTCCAAACAAGAGTATTCTATCCCGGTCTTGAGGAACCCCAAACTCAAGAGCATTTGTCAGACGTTCAGAAGTACAGTATCCGGCATTCTTCAGTTTCTGTTTTAACTCATCGAAATATTTACGGTGTTCTATTGTTTGATATAGACCTTTTACATTCTCAAAGAGAAAGAAATCAGGCTTCATGACACAAATCAAATCTACATATGAAAGAGCTAATATCCCGTTTACTCCTTCTTTCCCCAAATTTTTCCCAGCAATAGAAAAATCAGGACATGGCGGACCACCAATAAAGCCTGTAATTGCACCATCACTTAGAGCTCTTGAGAGATAATGTTCTAGATTAACCTGATACTTTGATCTTTCTAGGAAATTTTTTATATCACAAGTAAAATACCCATAGCGAGGCGCCTGTATATTCATCTTCTCACGGGCAAAGCAGTAGGCATCTTTAAAAGGCTCTGATATTTCATTCATAAAGTCTATCGTAAAACCTGTTTTTTCAAATCCAAGGTCTAGGAAACCAGCTCCTGCAAAGAAAGAGAATAATTTAATCGTTTTTTCAGTCTTCTTAACGCTCTTCACTCTGATTCCTTCATCCTATTAAATATATTAAAATCGGTAAATAATGTCAAGTAAGATAGGCAATTTTTTGCCTCAATCTCATGCCTACATAATTCACCCATTGCTTCCCCCTATTTCACCTGCAAGTCCTAATATTCGCTCATATAACTCATCAGAAATGCGTATAGTGGATTGTTTTAAAATAGAAATATCTGATTTGATTTCTTTTACCAATCCACTTTGTTTAGCCTTTAACAAAACACCGAGAGTTCCTATAATCTTAACACCATACCCTTCAGCATATTCACGACCGGCTTTTTCATCGATGAGTAACACATCTGCATTTAACTCTTTATAAAGAGCAATAGCCTCCGATTCTCCACGGTCAAGAACAACATTTATAGCATCGGCCAAATCATCATCGTTGATATCAACTACTTTGTCCCTTGTCCATTCAATTAGTTCCAAAGCATTGGGTTTCGATCTTACCACGATTTCATTATATACTGCCCTTGGCACTACAACTTTCCCGTATAGTTTTTCAAGGATAGCAAGCTTGTTGCAAATCGCCAGAGCAATTAAAGGTGAACTATCACAAATTATAATCATATTAAACCATTCGCCTTTAGTTCCCTGTCCAGGTCTTCAACACTGTAGTTAATAACCGGGATGTTCCGCCCGGCAAGAAGGGCGGTAAAGTCATACAGGTCAAGCCCGCAAAAATCGGCTGCCTGCACCAGAGTAAGCCGTGTTTCCTGGAACATTTTTATGGCATATTCTTTCCGCATTGCTGAAACCAATTCGGTAATATTCTCTCGCAATGCAAAGAGAATACTCTCAGAAACTGAAAATGTGGCTTGTAACATAGCATTCCTCCTCGATAATTATTTCCTTAATATTATATAACATATAGAATTTCTTGTCAATTTTCATCCTTCCTCCCCCTCGCTCAAACCCCCAAGCCCCATACGGTACTTTATATCGTAGTTGATAATAAAGTCCAGTTCCTCTTCGCTAAACCCGTAGTGCTTCGCCAAAACCTTGTCGATTTGGTCTATGATGGGTTTGGATTTTGCTGGGTAATATTCTTCATAATATATCTCGCCACTAGGATATACTCTGCTTTTAATTTCTTTATTATCATTATAACTTTTCTGCAATTTACTATTTAAATCATTAAGTTCTGAAATAAATAATTTATCAAAAAAACTAATAGGAAACCGCATAATTTCTCTCACCGAAAAATCACGGCAATTACTATAATTTTTAAAGAAGAAATAAAATAGTGAACTATTAAAAATTGATGGAACAATATTGAGAAGTTTATTGTCAAATAATAATTTTTTATAATGACTAGATGCCTTCATATTCTTATCGCTATTTGGCATTTTAGACATTGCACGGATAAAATAAGTTGGCCCATTATGATACCATGTCTCATGCTTTGATATCTTTGTAGTATATAAAGCAAGTGTATCATTATGTAATACATTCAATACACCTTTGATTTTTAATTCTATTTCACTGCCAGATTTTGCAAACCCCATTTCATTATACATTCTTTGAGTTTTGACATATGCTAATGCTGAAAATAGAACATCTCTATTTTCGGCATACCAATGATGGTATTTCGTTGAATAATATATTTTATCCTTATTCTTCGTCTTTTTAGCTAAATATATTACCAATCGTTGCTCTACATCTTGGAATAATTTGGCAGGTCGATTTGAATAACTTGATTGCCATGTAACCATTTCATTTTCAAATATTTCCTGCAAACTATTGAATGAATCATTAGATATACTGGAAATAGGAATAATCATACCATTTCTGGCTTTTTTATTCATAAGATACATTGCTCTCTCAATAACAAAGGCATACAAATTACCACAACTTTCTGTCTGGTAGTTTTGGATTGTGTATATGCCACGGACTTTGCTATATTCCACATACGGCGGGTTCCCGATAACCACATCAAAGCCGCCATTACCGGCAATAATCTGGTAAAACTCTGCATACCAATGAAAAGGCTGGTGGACAGCGAGCCATTTTTCATACTGAGAGTTCGCGTGGTTCGCGGTTAAACCTATTCCATATTTCAAAGCCAGCAGCCCATCAAGTTCAGACCGCAACTTTCCCAACTGCGCACGCAACTCCGCCTTTACCGTGTGTAAATCCCCGCCTGTTACCAACTGCATCTGTTTAAAATGCGTATATGTTTTTGATATACCCTTGCACTGTGTTAAAATAGCATCAAGTTTATCCTGATTAAAGGCCAAATCCCCTGCAAATGCGTTTTGTATATCATCTTCCGTAGCAAAACCCACCAGCGTATTACCACTTCGAATATTAAAATCAATATCAGGCAATGGTTCCAGCCCCATGTTCGGCTTTTTATAATCCGCTTCAACACAAGAGACAAGTTTTAGGAACAATCGCAATTTTGCAATTTCCGTTGCCTCTTTCATTATATCTACGCCGTATAAATTATTCAGAATAATTGTTTTATAAATAAAATACTCTCGGCTGGGATGGTTGTCAATTTCCGCAAGTTCGTCTCTAAAGCGTTCTATTCTGCAAACTGCCGGATAAAATTCATTCATCCGGCGGAGGCACACATCGTAAAGCGGTTCCAGTATGTTCAGAGCGGCAAACAAAAAAGCACCGGAACCGCAGGTCGGGTCGAGGACGCTGATAAATTTAAGGCCGTAAAAATAAAACTCCAGAATAAACTTCCAGGAACCGGTTTGGTCGAGGTAATCATACACTAACTGTGTGATGTTGAGGTTGTAAGTAATCAAATCATTTATATCATGTATCTGGCCTTTGGTTATTTTTGTGTAAACATCAAAATAACGCTGCCATCGCGCAATCGTCTCCCGCCAGATTTCAGTAGGAAGGCCAAACTCAGACGGAGTCGCAATATTCCAGTCCTTCCGGCGTTCAAGTAAATCGGGCTGTGTAATATCTAAACCAGCTCTAATTTTATCTGGGATATTTAAATCTGTAATATCCTTTGCGCCTTTGCGCCTTTGTGTGAGATCTTCAACTCCATATTTCACTGCATCATAGATATACCGGTCTCCGCTATCCTGTAAGAACTGCCAGAAGCCGCCACCCGCATCAAACACCTCAGGCATCCGCTCCTTCACCTTATCCAGGAAAAACGGCAGTATCGTATTCTTGCCGATATAATCAGTAATATCTTCCTTTGTATAATAAGCGCCCATCGCGGCACGGTCATTGATATATTTCTCAAAAATATAACCGATAACATCAGGATTTATTTCATTTGTTTCCTGATTTGCAGTTTCACGCGTGTCAAGCGTCCAGTTATATTCATCAAAAAACTTGAAAATTTTCTCGAACGCGCTATCAGGTATATCAATATCAGTATACTTTGTTTCCAGTTCATGGGTATCAAAAAGGCCGCCGTTCAGATAAGGCACCCGGCCAAATTCTGCAATAAAATTTTTTGCATTAGGTCTATCATTCTGTGATAGGCCCAGGCCCTCACGAAAAAGACGGCGCATAAATTTCTTATAGAATGAGTAGAAATTTGCCCCCCCTCTATCCCCCCCGGTGGTGGGGAGGTTTTTTTTGTGGTCTTCCAATTTATGTCGCAGATAATCACGGTCATTGTTGATAAAATTACGCTTTTGGATAAAATAACAGAACATTAAACGGTTTAACATAAGGCTTGCATACCAATCGCGGTCGGCGACTTCTGCAATGCCTGTGATAAAACTTTCAAAACTATCTTGCTCTTTTTTAAAGCGTTCATAAAATTTTTTGGTGACTTTTTCATTATTCTGATTAAACTGCCCGCCAACCAGTTCTTTTACATCAACAATAGTGATACTATCCTCATCGGCAAGACGAAACACAAAACCGGAAGCCCTGCGGTAAAGTTCCTCGGGGCTGCGTTTTATATTCCATTCAACTTTAGAGCGCTTCACCGGCTGCCCCAATGCGCGTGTTACCAAAAGCCATGTCGCCTGAGTTTTTTTGCTGTCAATAAAGATAATGATATGTTCACTGTAAATTTTATTCAGGCGCTTTTCAATTTCCTGCTGTGTAGAATAATTGGGAAATGTATTATCAGAACCAACACAGACAAAAACAATAAAACCCCGCTTCTCTGCACAGGGGCTTAGTGTGTATGATATATCATCAACAGTGATAGTTTCAGGTTTAATGCTTGTATGCTCCCAGCCCATTTCGTTAAAAAGGCCGGCAAAGTCGAAGGCTTTGATGTATGATGAAAAAGCAGATTTATTGAGCGGCATGTTTTGCCCCCATTCTTAATCCCATAGAACAAATAATTTCAGGTTCGTTATCATCGTTTTCACTGTCATCATAAATCACAAGTTTCCCTTCGTCGCGCAGGGCAATTGCCGTTTCTGCAAGTTGTGCGTCGCTGGCTTTTACTTTCAGTTCACGGTTCAGGATGTCCTTTGCCCTCTCACGCATCCGGTATTTAAAGATATCATCAATGGTTAGTTTCAGGCTGTCGGTATCAAATATAGTGCCTTTCGCTTCTTCGTAATAACGCTCAAGCCTTGAATACACCTGATACTTTATGCCTGTTCTTTTGCCAAGCGTTCCGCTTAAGTTTTTGCTGTCTGCAATGATATTTTCAACTGCCTTCCTGACAAGTGTATGATGCGTCTCGTGTCGCTCAACAGACGGTTCGTTTGGTTCACAGGCAGCAGTTTTCAAAATGAGCGCCTGAGATTGAGTGACAATATTGCCATCTAAATCAAGTTGTGTTAGCATATCAGTATCATCTTTGGTGTGTGCATATACAATTACACCTTCATTACTGTTCGCGTGGTTCGCGTGGTTAGCGGTTAATTCTCTCGTAGTATACACATTATTTGGCAAGTCTCGTATAATGCGTTCCAGGCGCGGGTTTTTATCAATTGCGTTTTTCCAGATTTGATACGCTTCGGAAGCAAGGTCAACATCACTGTCTCCTTCGTCCTCGTCCATTATGCCGGATTTTTCATTATATAAATCGGCAAGATTCACGGGGTCGCCGTCAAAAAAGGTTTCATCACTTCCTACAACCTGCGCATTTTCCTTGATACGCCTTGTCAACCGTCCACGCAGATTGATGATGTTTTCAAGCCCGTCCTCCGGCAAGAATGAATAACAAATAATTTCAGGCGATTCCTGCCCGATGCGGTCGACACGGCCTGCCCGCTGTATCAGGCGGATAATAGCCCAGGGCAAATCGTAGTTTATAACGATATGGCAGTCTTGCAAATTCTGCCCTTCAGAAAGCACATCAGTAGAAATAAGCACACGGATTTTATGTATTTTAGCTTTATCTGCTGATTCTGCAATTGCCTCTTTATTTGATACTGGGCTAAAACACCATGCTTTTAGTGTCGGGTTTTCATCACTGCCCGAAACTTCTTCAATATCCTGAACATTTCGTTTTTTCAATTCGTCATAAATGTAGTGAGCAGTATCAGAAAATTGTGTGAACACCAAAACTTTTTCATCTTTGTGCTTCTGCAATAAATCGGCAAGAGCATTTAACTGCCGGTCATCATCACCGTTCCAGTCATTACCCAATGTAAGAACTTCCTGCAACATTGCACTATCTTTCTTGAGCGTCTTTAATAATTCATCACTAAAATATTCAGAACGCACCCAATCAAACCGTTTATGAAACGAATCAGAATCATATAATGAATAAATTTTTTCAGCAGACAAATCAAATTGTTCGCGTGGTTGGCGTGGTTCGCGGATAATTTCTTCTATATCCTCATCTTCAAGATATTCATCAAGGTTAATCGCATTGTTTTTCCCTATTGGCAGGGGCAAGCCATTTTCAAGAGCATATATAAAAACCTGATTACGCAAAATATGCCGCTTAATCGACAGCAAAAATGAATAGCCCGAACTTTCAAGCCGCTTAAAAAGATTGGTTCTGCAAAAACCGATAAGGCGGTTTCCAGCCCGGCTCATGTTTTTGAATACCGTTGTTTCTTCGTCGGTAATATTTGTCGGCCTCTTATCTTCCGGCAATAAATAGTTCTGCAATCCATAACGAGGTAAAGAAAGACTGCCTATTTTTTCTACTACTGGTGATGAATACAACTTAGCATAAATATCAGTCTGGTCAAATGGGTCAAATTTATACTCCACCTTTTTGGCAAGTCTTGTGGGGAAATATGATTTTGTGCCGTCTCTAAACAAAAGATACTTTCTGCCGCTTTCAGCATCATCTTTTGCATAGTTTGCCTTGATAAAACTTCGTGTGCGGCGCACCATAAAAAGCCGCATCAGTTCTTGCCAGTCTTCCGGCCAATTGCTTTTTTCAAATGCTCGTATACCATGTATGTTTGTATCAGGATGAGTTGCTGCAAAATGGGCAACACCATTGCTGCTATTACCTGCAAGCGCTTTTATATAACACTCCGGGCTTATTCCCAAATCGGTATCATCATTTATAAATAAACGCAACTGGCTTGATAAATCCACATAACTTTTATTGTAGGGCGTTGCTGTCAGTAACACTACCTTGCTTTCATTATCACTGATATATTTATGTATAGCAATCCAATGCACACCTTCACTGTTACGCAAGTTTTGGCTTTCATCAATTATCACCAGTTTATAGCGTATTGTATTTGAAAGTTCCTTCTGTACCATACTGACAGGCATTACTTTTGCATGCAAGCGATATCGGTCAACATAACCCTGCCACATCTTCACGAGGTTCACAGGCGATATAATCAAAATGCTCCAGCCGTAATCTTCATCAAATATTTTTGCAAGGGCTGTTGCAGTGATGGTTTTCCCCAGGCCGACAACATCTCCAATCACAACGCCGCCTCGCCTGTTCAAATGCCCTGCGGCAATCTGCACGGCCTTCTCCTGGAAATCAAGCAGTTCCTTGTGAAATTCAGATGATACATGAAACTCATTCATGCCGCTCCGTGCTTCCCTTGACAAATGATAAGCCATTTTAAGATAAGCATAATAGGGCAGCAGCGTTTCTTCCCGCGCCCAGGAATTTTCGATTATGGCAATTAACTCTTTTGTTATGTCAAGGCAGTAGCGGTCATTCCATCTTTCATCAAACCACAAGGCCAATTTTTCTGCGGCGTCCTGTTCCAGCACATCGACATTCAACTCGCCCTGTGTTTTTAGCCCTGCCAATGTCAGGTTGCTGGAACCAACATAGCCTTCCAGTTTGAGATGCGACCTTTCATCATGATAGGCCAGATACAGTTTGGCATGCAACCGATACAGGCTCAATTTTACGCAGACAATTCCCTGCTTTAGTTGCCGGCGAAGTGTCCGTAATGTCTTTTCATCCGCATCATCAGGGCAGCCAATACCCAATTGGCTTATAAAATGAGCGAGTGCATCCTTTTTAAGCCTGTTTGCCGTAGCATTATCCAGATGAACTTCGCCGCCTATCGAATACAGTTTTCGAAGCTCATCCCCGGAGGTCTCGTTCATGCCCACAAGTAGGCGACATTTTCGCTCGACATTTTCTCCATTTTCGTCAATAATAGTTCCAGAAAGATTATCTGCCGCATCTGAAAGCGCCTTCCAACCTCTTAGATTAAAGTAACCCACACAAAAATCCGCCCGAACGCTACCTGCAAGAGCTTCATTTAAGCCTTTGGAGAGAAATTTTGCTTTATTATCGTATATTGTGGGCATTTCCGACCTTGTCTCCCCTTAAACAACGAATATCCCCTTCACTATACCACAATTGGCCATCCTCAACAAGTGATCAAAAATACAAGGCCCAAAGAGGTTGACTAATTTGTTGTAACACTGTAACCTATGGATAGATAGGAATCGCAAAGAAGGTATAGGAAAGAGTTCGGGTGTAAACGTCGGGAACACCCGGAACGTCTATGCGACATTTTTACCATAGTTTAATTTTACTGTTGCAGGTGACATCCATGTCGTCCAAAATGGAGGACTTGATAAAATATTGTATGATAGATATAATTATATCATACAATATATAATTGGAATAATAATACTTTCTTGTATTATACTATAGAGAGGAGAGTAAAAAATGGCAAAACCACGTGTATTTATTAGTTCAACTTTTTATGATCTCAGACAATATCGTCAAGATTTAAAGCAGTTTATTATTTCAATGGGTTATGAACCTGTAATGAATGAAGAAGGACATATTCCTTACGATAAAGAAGAAGAAATTGAAAAATACTGTTATGAAGCAATTAAAAATGTTGATATTCTTATATCTATAGTTGGTGGAAGATATGGGACACAATCATTATTTGAGGGAGAGTCTATATCTAATCATGAATTGAATGAGGCTCGATCTCAGAAAAAGAATGTATTTATATTTATTGACAAAAATGTAGCTACGGAATATGAAACATATCTCGAAAACAAAGATAATCCAAGCGTTAAATATAGGTTTGTTGATGATATTAAAATATATGCATTCATCGACAAATTAAAAACATATAAGATGAATTGTGATATTAGCTACTTTGAAACATCTGAAGATATTATAAAATATCTCAAGAAAAAATGGGCAGGATTATTTCAAATGTTGTTATCAAAACAAGAATTACTAACTAATAAGCAACCGGTTGCTTTTGTTGTTATGAGTGTTCCTGTAAGATACTCACCTAAAGACAAAAAAATTAATTTTATTTTATATGATAACGTTACTTATTGTGATGGTCCAGATAGAGCAAATGCACAGGGCAGTTGGATGTTTCCAGGAACTCATATTGATATAAGCAAAGAAAAACCAATCCAGGAAACATATAATAACAAATGGTTAATTGAAACTAAAAAATGTCCTGACGAAATAATACAAAGCTGTCTCAAGAAAAAATGTAAAGAATGGAAGATCGAAGCAAGTCTTTTTAATATTCAAAATGAGGTTGAATATGATGATTTCAGATATATAGCATATTCGCCACAGGCATGGCAATCTTTATGTCCTGCTTTAGTTTTTCGAACTAAAGTATATGACACAACAGCTTGTTTCAAAAAAGATGGACATCAAATACATTACAATTTAGTTTACATTTCAAGTTATAAAAAAGTGGACAAAGAATATACAGACGATAGTAAAAAATGCGAAGTGTCTTTTAAATTGGACGACTTTATTTATCATGGCGACACTTTAGCTGAAAGAAATGCAGAAAAGAACACTCATATTAAAGAAATCGGTAAAATTATTTCAGACAGATTGGGAAGCCCTGAGATTTTGGGTAATGGAACAGACAAAGTTCTAAGAAGCATTCTGGAGATTATTTTAGAAGTGATGAATATCTTTAATAAGAATCCGGATAAGCTAAAACTGATACAGGATAGTAAGGAGGAATGATATGTCCGATAAGAAATCTTACAATGAGTATATTTCAAATCTGGGGGGGAACAGTAAAGAATATCATCTAAAAAATGTTGATATTCTCCCTGGTAGCCCGCTTCAAGGTATGAATGTTTGTTTTCTTGGTTCTTCAGTAACACTTGGACATGCATCCCTCGGAGATTCTTTTGTTGAGTATATTTCAAAACGGAATTCCTGTTATTATGAGAAACTTGCAATTAGCGGGACTACACTTGTAAACAATGGTCCTTTCTCATATTCAGCACGCATTAGTAATCCAGGTATTATCCCAAAGAATTCATTATTTGATTTATTTGTTGTTCAACTTTCAACAAATGATGCAAGAACGGAACAGCCTTTTGGAAGTATAAAGGGGCCAGATTATTCTAGTAATGAATATGATCAGAATACCATAGCCGGCGCCATTGAATTTATTATTTCATATATAAAACAGGTTTTTAAATGCCCAATAGTCTTTTTTACCAACACGAAGTACGAGAATTATGAATATGAGACAATGGTCAATGGTTTACTACAAATACAGAAGTTATGGAACATTGGAGTCATTGATTTATGGAATAATAATGATTTAAATAAAGCGTTGAAGGATGATTATGATTTATACATGGCTGACGATGTTCATCCAACCCAGGCAGGCTATTTAAAATTATGGACACCAATAATGGAACAATATCTATATCAGTTTATACAAACGATATGAATCCAGTGGGTAAATATTGTAATAGGAGGCAGAAAACTGCGCATAACCAATCCGCACCATAAGTCCCGCCAAGACAGGGCAAAATCATTTGACTCTATTGACAGAAAATACAAAATATGATAAAATATCCATATCATAAAACGGTATAAGTAAGAAGTTCGGATTATGCCCGGTTGGAGATGTATTGTATATGAAACATATTGGAACAAATGAAATATCTACTCAAAGACTTATTTTGCGTCGTTTTATAATTGATGATGCAGAATGTATGTATAATAATTGGGCTAATGATAATGACGTTACAAAATATTTGACATGGCCGGCTCATGAAAGTATAGACATATCAAGACAAGTATTAGAAGATTGGATAAATAATTATGAAAAACCTGATTTTTATCAATGGGCTATAGTACTCAAAGAAATAAATGAACCAATTGGAAGTATAAGCGTTGTAAAGCAAGATGACAAGATAAAAATGGCGCATATTGGATATTGTATTGGTAAAAAATGGTGGAACAAAGGCATAACATCAGAGGCATTAAAATGTGTAATAAAGTATCTATTTGAGGAGGTTGGAATGAATAGAATAGAAGCAAGGCATGATCCAAATAACCCCAATTCCGGAAAAGTAATGAAAAGATGTGGAATGAAATACGAAGGAACAATGAGGCAGGCGGATTGGAACAATCAAGGAGTTTGTGACTTTAGTGAATATGCAATATTGGCAGAGGAATATATAAAATAAAAACAGGAAAGTAATATGGAAATAAAAAGAATATTTGAGAAAACAATAAACGAAAGCAGTATTAGAATTGCTCTTCAAAATGATATTAATAGTATTATCGAAATAGAGGAACAAATATTTAAACTACATTTTGTGTATATGCTTATTATGATAAGAGGAGAGAAAACAAAAGATTTTTCATGAATAAAAATAAATGTAATATCAAAATATTTAAACGGCCTGGGAAAATGGGTGTATAGAAATGACGAAAGAAATATAATAATTTGGAGCATAGTATGAAAAAAATTAATTACCTTGCATTATTGCGTGGGATAAATATTGGTGGGAAAAATCTTGTTAAAATGGATTTCTTGAAAAATATATTCGAAGAAATGGGCTTTGAAGATGTCCAAACATATATTCAAAGTGGAAATGTTTTATTCAAGGATGGTGAAAAAAATAAAATAAAATTAGCAAAAATGATTGAAAATAAATTATTTGAAAAATTGGATGTCCAAATTAATGTATTAATACTGACACTTAATGAACTTGAAAACATTTTGAATAATAAACCGGCTACATTTGGAGACGAGAATGAAAAATATAAATATGACATTGTATTCTTAATTGAACCATTAACGACAAAAGAAGTCCTGAGTAATATAGACACAAAGAGAGGCGAAGATACAATAAGTGAAGGGAAAAACATTTTTTACATAACACGCTTAACTGAAAAACTGAGCGGAAGTTATCTTACAAAGATAATAAAAACACCAATGTGGCAAAATATAACAATAAGGAATTTGAAAACAACAAAAAAACTATATGAATTACTGTTGGACAGAGAATAAAAAGGGAGCATTAAACCTCTAACCCTCTTCCCCCTTGGGCAGCTTCTTCTGAAAGACAAGATACCAGATAACCAGCCAGGCGCCCCGGACAAAGGCTCCAACGCAGATACTTATCCACACACCGGCAATCCCCAGACTTGTTCGCGATAAGAACCATGCCAGGACTACACGCAGAGAATTGCACACAATGACTACTATGGCAGGAGGCATCGTTCTGCCTGTTCCGTTAAAGGCACCTGCGCAGACCGACTCAAAGCCGCCTGCAATTTGGCAGAAAGCAACTATATGGACATACAAGGTGCCCAGAGCAATGGCATCATTCTCCTTGAGAAAGAGAGAAACTGCCCAGCCGCCGCCGGTAAAAAGAAAAATAGTTATCAGTGCCGTCCAGCTAAACATGATGAGCATCGAAAGTTTGATTCCCCGCCTGATGCGCGGCCATTTCTTTGCGCCGAAGTTCTGCCCGATAAAGGCGACCAGCGCAGAACCATAGCCGCCGCCTATCATCCAGGTTAGCGATTCTACCTGTGAGCCGACCTTGCCGGCCGCTACGGCAACCGCTCCAAACTGCACTTCCATGCGGCTTGTCAGCATCGAGAGAAAGCAGAAGAAGAGGTTTTGTGCACCAATCGGCAGAGCCCATTTCAGAATCTGCACAATGTATTTTTTCTCGAAGCGCAGGTGAATACGAAAACCCTCGAAAGGCTTTATGTGCCGGCCGAAAATCGATATACAGAGCACAATAACCGAAACGGCCTGCCCGATAGCCGTGGCGATAGCGGCGCCTGCAACACCCATATTGAGCAGCAGAATAAACACCGGGTCGAGCACCACATTAGTTATCACACCGGAAAGGTTTACCAGAAAAGGCAGGCGGGAATTGCCCGAGCCCTGAAAAGAGCCTGAAAAAACATTCAGAAGAAAACTAAAGGGCATCATTACAGCTACTATAGAAAGGTAAATACTTGCATTCCGTGCAACATCGGCCTCTTTATAATGGAAAAAACCGATAAGTTGTTTGTTAAAGATAAAGGCAAGAGCCCCATAAAGGAGGCCGATACCCAGGGCCAGCGAGAGGGCATTCTGAAAGTAGTTCAGCGCCGCCTTCTTGTCGCCCCGTCCCAGAGATTGCGAGACGCCAATCTGCGAACCCATCTGCGAGATACTGATAAAGCCCCAGGAAAGCCACATGAACATACCGGCAGAACCGGCTGCAGCAACGGCATTGCTTCCTACGCGTCCTAGCCAGAACATATCGGTCATATTGTAGACCATTTGCACAATCTGGTTTGCAATGATGGGCCCTGCAACAAGGAGTAACTTGGATACAATACCGCCTTCGGTAAGATTATCGGAACTGTGTGGCATAAAAAGGCTAACTCCAGAGCCTGTTGTTACTCCTGTCCTTATCCCAGGCGCTTGTATCTTCCCATTGACCGGGAATATCGAGGTGAATATGCTCTGCAATCAGTTCTTCGTTAAGGCCTTCGATACCAAGGCCCGGTTTATCAGGCACCGTAATAAAGCCTTTTTCCACCAGCGGCTTGGGAAGGCCGTAGACCAGGTCCGACCACCAGGGAATATCCACCGAATGATTTTCAAGGGCAAGGAAGTTTTCCGTTGCAGCGGCTACATGCACTGCCGCCATGCAGGCAATCGGTGTTTCTGCCATGTGGATAGCCATCGCCACCCCATGCTGCTGAGCAAGGTCGCCAATCTTCTTTGTTTCAAGAATACCGCCTGTCGTTAAAACATCAGGGTGAATAACGCTGACCCCATGAGCCTCAAGAAGGGGCCTAAAGCCATCGGTCAGATAGATGTCCTCCCCGGTGCAGATAGGAACCGTTGTGGCATTGCGAAGGCGGACATACTCATGGGTCATCTGCCAGGGAATCATGTCTTCGGCCCAGGCTATGTTGTAAGGTTCTATACGATGGAGCAGTTTGATGCAGTCCTCTGTTCCCAGGTGGCCAAAATGGTCAATAGCAAGGGGGACATCAGAGCCAATAACACTGCGGACATCGGCAACATACTGTTCCAGGACATCGAGCCCCTTTTCAGTAATGCGGATACCGGTAAAAGGATGGGCAATATTCTGTGCATCTTCTTCCTTATATATATCAAGAAAACCGAGCGGCGCAGTGAGGCAGCCGGGGACTCCGATAAGCATATCAATCCCCAAATCCATTTTAAGGAAGGTGAAGCCCATCGCCATTCTTTTTTTCAGGGCTTCCCCCATTTCTTTACCTGTATGCTTGCCTTCAACATCGGTGTCGCAGTAGCAGCGAATCTTGTCACGGAACTTCCCGCCGAGCATCTGGTAAACGGGGACGCCGTAGGCCTTTCCGGCAATGTCCCAGAGGGCCACTTCGATGCCGCTTACCCCGCCTCCCTGCCGTGCATGATAGCCAAACTGCTTGATTTTCCGAAACAGGCGGTCAATATCCAGAGGATTTTCCCCAATAAGAAGGTGTTTCAGCATCAGCGCATAGGTCTTGGTGGCCCCATCGCGCACCTCGCCATAACCGATAATGCCCTTATCGGTGAACACCTTCATCATGATGGTGTGAAAGGGCGTTCCCGCAAGGTCGGTAAAACGAATATCCGTTATTTTCATGTCCATAAAAGCAGTATAGCGAAAAACACTATTTCTTCCAAGCCAGGCTTGCATAGTAGCCTACCATGCCGGCCTGTGCCCCGGTCCCAAAGGTGCCAGGCACCATTTCGCAGATGCAGTCATCCAAAAGGTGGCTTTTCAGCAGGGCTGCCGTCACATAAGCGCCGCAGAAAGAGGCTTCGCCTGAAAGCGCCGCTTTGATATACTGCTCGTAGTCCTCATCTTCCAGCAGCCTGATTATCTCTTTTGATTGTTCTTCGGCGACCTTCCAGTTTATATCAAGGCCGAGGTTCGCAGAGATAACAAAGAGCGTCTTATCAAGCAGAGACTCAAAACTGATGAATAGCGAGTTGGCAAGACTGTCTATCAGTATCTTCTTATCGGCAAGACCTGTTTTTTTAGGACAACTCAAGAGAATAGGGAGGATTGAGCACTTGGGAAAGCAATTTTTGATGAATGGCAACTGCACATCGCAGCAACTTTCCTGCAGATGGGGTAAATCGTTCAGTCTGAATATCGTTGCACAAGACGAAAGGGCTTCATTCAGGCTCTTTTCTACCGGAATATTCCCCAGGGGCGTTTCAAAAGCATCGGATTCGCTTAAAAAGATGCCCGCTTCTTCCGACTCATGGACGCCGCCCAGCAGCACTATGTGCTTAATCTCGTTATTAAAGGCCATTGCCTCATTGTAGGCGGCTGCAGAGGCTGCACCGGACATGCCGAATGCTGCATGCGGCGACATAATCGCCCTGACCCGTCCCCGGCCGAGGCCGAAAGCACGCATCTCCTCTTCAATCTCTTCCTTCGTATCAGGATACAAAAGCCCTGCTCCCAACTGCGGCCGTATTCGTTTTTCTTCTCTCATACTTTCCCTCTTAATACAAAAAGACACTTGTATTATTGTAGCATATCTTCTATAATAGTTCAAGTATGAGTGAATTGTTTTTGACGATACCCGTCGGTTTTTTGCAGACGAACTGTTATCTTGTACCTTTAGATGGGGCTAAATGCATTGTCATTGACCCCGGTGATGAAGGCGAGCGGATTGCAGCAGAGATTGAAGGCCGGCAATTGGAGCCCTGCCTTTTTCTCCTGACCCATGGGCACAGCGACCATACGCAGGGCTTGCCTGCTCTGCATGCAAAATGGCCCGATGTGCCTATTGCCATGCATAAATCTGACCTTTTTATGCTGGAAAAGTCCCGAAAAAGCCTACCCTTACCCACAGAATTTGTCGAAGAAGGCCACAAAGGCAGCATCCTCCCCAAGAACTGGACAGTCCTGCACACACCGGGACACACCCCCGGCTCCTGTTGTTATTGGCTAAAGGATAAAGGCATTCTGTTTTCCGGCGACACCCTCTTTAACATGGGCATCGGCCGCACCGACCTCCCCGGCGGAAACCAAAATTCAATGGAACGCAGCCTGAAAAGGCTCCTCGCCCTAGACCCCTCAATAAAAGTCTACCCCGGCCACGGCCCGGAGACTACGATTGGGGCGGAAAGCAAAATCATTTAACTTTGAAATCATAAAAATAACCACGAATACACACGAATCGGCTTTGCCGACACGAATTTTCGATTACTTATCGTAAATTATTTGTGTCGGCGTAGCCGATTCGTGCTATTCGTGGTTGTATAAAAAGGGCTAGATACTTTTTGCAAAGTTTATTATAATAGCGCTAGATTTTATACTAAGGAGTGAATTTTGGGTGACCCGCGTGGTTTTTTGAAGATTAAACGAAAGATTTCCGGTTACAGGCCGGTGGAAGAACGGATTAATGACTACAGTGAAGTAGAAGAGCGCCTTGGCGATGATGAAAGGCGCCTGCAGGCATCCCGTTGCATGGATTGCGGTGTGCCCTTTTGCCATTGGGCCTGTCCGGTGTCCAATGTAATGCCCGATTGGCAAGACCGCCTTTTCCGTGGTGATTGGGAAGGCGCTTATGCCATTTTGCAAGACACAAACCCCTTTCCCGAATTTACCGGCCGTGTTTGCCCTGCCCTTTGCGAGGCCTCCTGTGTCTTGGGCTTGAACGATGAGCCGGTGACCATAAGGCAGAACGAGCTGGCCGTTATCGAAAAAGCCTTCGAAATGGGCCTTGTCAAGCCGCAACCCCCGGCTAAAAGGCGCAATGCCAAGGTGGCCGTGATTGGAGCCGGGCCTGCAGGCCTTTCTGCAGCCTTTTACCTGAACCGCGGCGGCTATAATGTTACTGTCTATGAGGCAGACCACAAACCCGGAGGCTATTTACGCTACGGTATTCCCGATTTTAAGCTGGACAAGAGCTTTATCGACCGCCGCACGGCAATAATGGAAGCAGAAGGGGTTGTTTTTAAGTGTAACTCCCCGGTGGGGCAAGGGCTTTATGGCTTCGGAGTGAACCATCCGGGCAAATCGAGCGCACAAGCGCCCCACTATATTGATGTCCGGCAGCTTGAAAAAGAATATGATTTAATCATTGTCACTATTGGTGCAAGGCAGCCAAGAGATTTAGCGGTTCCCGGCCGTGAACTAAGCGGCATTGAACAGGCCCTTGACTATTTGTCCCTGCAAAACCGTGCATTGGCCATACCGCAAGACAAATATTTACATAATCAACAGATTGTTATGCCCATTACTGCCTATGGAAAACATGTAGTGGTTATAGGCGGCGGCGATACCGGCGCCGACTGTGTAGGCACGGCAAACAGGCAGGGGGCGGCAAGCATTACCCAGATTGAAGTGATGCCAAAACCACCCTTGCACCGCAGCGAAACCCAGCCCTGGCCGCTCTGGCCGGTGGTATTAAAAACCTCCAGCTCGCACATGGAAGGCTGTGAAAGATTGTGGTCAATTGGAACAAAGGCATTTGCCGGTGCAGACGGAAAGGTGCAGGCCCTGAAATGCATCAAGCTCGATGCAGCCCTGAAAGAAATACCGGGGACGGAGTTTGACCTAAAGGCCGACCTGGTGCTCCTGGCAATGGGCTTTACCCATGTGGTGCAGGATGGCATTACAGCGGATTTAGGCTTGGAACTGGACCAGCGGGGAAATATACGCACACAGGGTTCTTTCCATACAAGCAACCCCAAGGTCTGGGCCGCAGGCGACAGCCGCAACGGTGCAAGCCTTGTCGTCCGTGCCATTAGCGATGGCCGCATCGCCGCAGAAGCTGTTTTCAAGGCATACGATTAATTAAGCGCGAACTACGCGAATGGGTCTCGACAAGCTCAACCCCCGGTGGTCGAGCTTGTCGAGACCACCTAGTTAAATACTACTGTAAGCCCTCTGAAATCAAACTGGATGTCGCTTTATCCAGGCGTATGCGAACCCTTTTCAGTGGTTCGGTAACATAGAAGGAGGCCTCGCAGATTTCTATCAGGGTATCTGCCGCAAGGTCGCCTGAGACGACGACTATTGCATTGGTATCGGCGTAGATTTTATCCATAAGGCCGGTAAGTTTTGCATTGAGGCTTCGCTCTTCGGCTTCCATTTCCATTGCTGAATTTTTCACATTTGCCATTGCTTTTGCATTGAGTTTATTGGCATCTATAATATCATTTGCCTGCCGGAGTTTTCCTGACAATATGCGCAGTTGTTCTTTAATGCGGTTCATTTCCTGCTGCACCGTCCAATCCATTCCGCAGTGAATCTTTGTTGGTTTGCCGCCACCGCCAATATTCATTGTCTTTACCCCATGGATTGCCCAAATATCGCTTCCGGAAATTGAACCCTTCTCGCCCATTTCAAGGTCGGCCATGGTAAAAATAGTAGAATTGGTCACACTGGACATTACCATCACTTTTTGCCTGCAGGCAACCCGGCAGCTTTGGATAAACTTTGTCTTTATACCGCCATTTACCTTCACAAGCCCCGGTTCACGGCCCGAAATGCCGGCCCCAACAAGCAAATTACCCTTGCACATTATCTCGGTAACATCAATGGTTTGTTTAACAGCAATTGAGCCGCCGGAATATATCTTGAAGCCGTCTGCAACCTCGCCATTTATGGTAATGTCACCGGGGAAATTGATGTGCCCCGTTCCATAGCCAATAGAACCCTTTATCTGCAAAGAAGGATACACATTCAAACTGTGATTCGATTCAATCAATTGGCCGGCAATAGCTGCATAGATGCCTTTATCATCCGTTTTTGTATTTTCCCCGACACTGACACCGCTGGGATTAATCGTTCTGAACTGTAAAACATCGCCGAGGACATTCTTTCCCTCTTTTCCCGGCACCGCCGGCATAAAAGTAGCCAAACGCTGGCCTTCTTTTACAACCGTATAGGGCGAAAACTGCTTATAATCAAGACGGTAATTCCCCTTCGGCTCCGGCGGACGGATACTCGGCTGGGGAATTACCTGATAATATTCGGAAATCTGGTCGACCGGCCGCTCACCCTTAGCAAGGAGCACATCAAAAATAGGCTCCATCCGGGTATTGCACTGCAAAGCGCTAGATTGAACAGTATCCCAATCAACCCCGAAATGGATATTTTCATTATCGAGCACATAATTGATATAGTCACTGGTGATAGGTTTCCCACTCTTTTGTGGAGGAAAGAAATTAGCATAGGCCTCCAGATTATTCTCAGTAAAGCGAATTTCTATCCTGCCATCAGCAGAACTTTCCATTATCATAACTTAATTATCGGCAAGCGAGCGCCAAAAGATAAGTTTTTTTTCGAGCTTGTTTTAGTAATTCATAAAGCATAGCGTGGGGCAGGGGAGGCCGGACAATCTTTTGTGAGGGCATCTGAAAGTTGCTGTCATCGCTTTCTCGATAGGCAGAAAATCATGACGCCGCCGAAGGCGGAACTTTCAGCTAGCCCGAACAAAAGATTGTCTGGCTCCCCGTACGCGATGCTTGAATTTTTAATTGCTGCGATTTCACTTACAAGGGCTTGTCAGAATGGGAAAAATTTAGTATTATATAAGTATGACGATTCATCAAACCACAACCATACCTCGTTCAGGGCACCTTGATGTGCCTTTACCGGAGATTTTTCGGCCTGGCGTAGAGGTTACCTATACTTTGAATATTCAGCCTATTTATACTAGCAATGATGACTTAGACCGGCGTATTGACAAGATTGCACTTGAACGAATTGAACAGAACACAGGCCATTTATATACAGACTTTGATGTCCGGGGAAAAAAAGCCCGGGAAAATCCAACAATTGATGAAAATGACGGCTGGGAATAATGTTTGAAATCGCCTGGAATGATAAATCCCGAAAAGAATATGACGCTCTTGATGGCTCAGAGTTGGTGTTTGTTGATAAAGCGCTTAACAGGATAAGAATAAGCGGAATGCAAGCCGGAAAGGCTTTGCATGGGAATTTATCGTCTTGCAGGAAACTAAAGCACAAAAAGATGGGTCTTCGTATTGTTTTTCGAGAAAGTTCCCAAGGTATTGAAATCATTGAAATAGTAGCCATAGGGAAAAGGGCAAAATTTAAAGTTTATAAAGATGCCGAAGATAGACTTTAATCCCCCTACTCTTCCTTTGGGAAGGCCTTTACCATCCAGTCGAGTTGGCGGACAAGGTAGTCTTGGAGGAAACTGTCGAGTTGCTGGAAGTTTGAGATAATTTGGCGGAGGCGGGGGTCTTCGGTATCGGCAAACATCTCGCCTTCCCCCGTTTTAAGCCAGTCCTCGTTTACCCCAAAGTTCAGAGCAATAAGCTTGATGATGCGGTCGTTGACCTTGCGTTTACCGCATTCGATTTCGGAAAGATAATTCCTGCTGATTTTGATAGAGTCGGCAAAGTTTTTCGAAGATATTTTTAAGGCCTTTCGAACAGTGATGAGACGGTTATTTATTGAATCTTGAAAATCGGACAGTTCCAGCCTTTTTCCCATAGACATAGTATATCCAATTAATTTTGAAAAATCAAGTAAGATTTAATATCCTGGCTTATGGAAATAACTTTTTTTTCGAAAAAAGGGAAAAATACTTGACAATATTATGTATTTACGATATAATAACCATGTATTAACGACTATGATAAATGATATATCGACTAAGATTGAAACCATCACCAAGGCATACCTCGCAATGAACACAGAGGGGCGGGCGCTACTTACAGAACTAAGCAAACGGCTCCTCAATATAAGCCTGATTGTATCTACAGCACCCAAAAGAAGTAAGAAATAAAATAGGCATTTATAGGCAAAAAACTATAAAAAGGAGAAAGTTAAAATGAAAAAGCTCAAACTATTTTCACTCGGTATTGCCGCCCGCATGCTTTGCATGCTCATGGCCGGCATTTCGCTCATGCTCACGGCTTGTCCGCCTCCGGCTGACCCGCCGGATGAAGAACCAGAACCGATACCTGCGGAATTGGTCGGTTCCTGGTATTCTGTGCTCTTACCTGAAGACTACATCCTCGAATTCACCTCCGAGCACATCTGCAACTTCACCGGAACCGGCATATACAATGCCACGGGGATGAATGTTGAGGTATCGGGCAACACATTAAGTCTTACGGCGACAATCTCCGGACAAAGCGTTCCTATGGTAAGCTTTGATTACTCAATAAGCGGCGACGAACTCAGCATCAGCAATGCAAGTGGCACCTTAGCAAGCACATTTACTTCAATTGCGCCTTTTAAAAAAGGCCCCTATGTGGCACTGCCTTGGGATGGGGAAACGGTTCGACAACTCAACGATCAAGTCTGGTCATCAGCACAGACAGCAGAATATATCGATGACGATACCTATACCTGGTATAAGTTCACGCCGACGGCCAGTTACAACGGCAATGAAATTGAAGCTGGGATAATTAAAGTAGACGGCATTTATTACATACATGCGGATGTTACAGCAGGTGGTTTGGCGGAACCAATCGTATATACAGCAGATGGCAACGAAGTGTCACCAGAAATGACTGAAACTGGGACTTACAATGGAGCTACTGGTTATGTAATCTGGAAAAATTGGCCTTCCGGTATTAGTAATATTAACTATGTTGCGTACAGTCTAACATATAATACCACCTACTATATTGCATTACGGCCAGATGGTAATCATTATAGTTCAGCTACCTTCACTGTATCAGCGAACATGAATATTGGGCCCCCTGGTTCTACATATATTAATACAGGTTATTGGCGATCAGAAGCAACAATAGAATATGTAAGTGACGATTATTACACTTGGTACTCTTTCAACACTGACAGGACAGGCACTTACTACATACAAGCAAATGTTACTACAGGAGGTCTTGTTCCCCCCCGAATTTTTGAAGATTATGGCCAATTGACTTCTTTAGATAATGATTGGACAACAGGCCTTGGGAATAAATCCGTATCTTATAACTTGACAGCCGGAAAAGCATATTTCATTGCACTAAGACCATCTGGCAGTAGCTCAGCTACCTTCACCCTGGCACTAACAGCCCCTTTGCAAGAGGAAGATATGAGTTCTGCCACTACACTTACACTAGGCACCTGGTCAGAAGAAAAAACCATAGAATGGGTTGATTCCTATACTTATACCTGGTATAGTTTCACCCCAAGTAGCACAGACCGTTACTATATACATGCAGATATAACTGAGGGTGATATTCTATCTCCAAGAGTATACACTGCTGACGGTTTTTGGCAACAAGGTTCATCGGAACATTGGGGAGGAGAGATAGGTCCAGGTCAAAAATATACTTATTTAGACCTGACAGCCGATACCACCTACTATTTTGCACTACAACCAATTGGCTCTAACTACAGCGAAAATACCTTCACCCTGGCAGTGAACCAATGGTCTTATGCGCCTTTCCAGCAGGAGGATGATATGGGTTCTGTCACAACACTCACACTTGGCACCCGGTCTAATGAAGCAACAATAGAATATGATGATGCTATTGCATGGTATAAGTTTACATCCGACAATAGTGGCACTTACTACATACATTCGAATGTAACTGATGGTGGGCTTGAGTTTCCACAAGTGTATACTGCAGGTGGTAGTACTATAGGTATCGATTCGAGTAGTAGATGGTATTACACAGGTCAAGGGTATGGGGCTTATAGCCTCACTGCCGATACCACTTATTACATTGCGTTACTACCATATGGCGACTACAGCTCTGCCACCTTCACTATAACGATGAACCAAAGTATTGTGCCTCCTGATGTCACAGAGCTTATGCTGAACACTTGGTCAGAGGAAGCAACAACAGAGTATGATGATGGTTACACTTGGTATAAGTTTACTCCAAGCAGTAGTGGTACTTACTATATCCATGCAGATTTTACCGTTGGTGCTCTTGACCAACCAACAGTGTACACAGATGTTGGTACTGTGGATTATCAGAGTAATTTGGGATGGCATGATAACCAAAGGTATGTTTCTTATAGTTTGACAGGAGAAACCACTTACTACATTAGACTACAACCATACACACCAGACGGGTTTGCCACCTTCACCCTGGCAGTGAACCAATCAGAGACGCCGCCAGCGGAGTAGTGCAATAGGTAATGACAAGAAAGCCACGCCAACCGCACGAACACCCCGTTCGCGTGGTTGGCGTGGTTCGCGGTTAATCCCCTGCTTTTCGTAGTTAGAAACAATCTAAGAAGCTCACGCAAAGACGCGGAGGACGCGGAGTGGTTGTAACCGGTTTTATCGTATTCTTTCTGGCAAGGATAGTCAAGAAAGAATATTGATATGATAGCTAACAACAACTTTGCGTCCTCCGCGCCTTTGCGTGAGGTTTATTGAATGGATAGAACAAGTTCGTGTGTGTTGGGGAGGTTCGTGGTTTTGCAACCGCAAAGATAACAAAGGAAGCTTCTAACGGGTGAGAGGTATACTGTCATACCACAGATCTTCACAGTCAAGGTCTATATCATCATTCCAGGCAATACCATAGCCGCCGCAGTCTACTTGCACCTGTTCGAACAGACCATTGACATAGATTAAAGTTTTGAAAGCATCAAATTTTTCCAGAAGTGGCCGGACATCATACTGTCTTTCTTCACCAGTGGTAAATATAACATCCAACATCATATTTCCCATCGGCTTGACATCTTTTATTTTATGCATCATAGATACCTCAATCCAATGGCGGTATTTTAATAAATTTTTGAGTGTTCCAGATTTCAAGCAATTCTGCCTGATGTAATTGCATCCACTTTTTTACCAGTCGTAGACCATCAGGAGGCAGATCACCTTCAATCATCTCAAAGGTCTGTATATCCATTAATCCAATCTTATCATTGTAAATAACATGGATATGAGGCGGATTGTGCTCCTTGTCTCTGTAAAACATTTTGAGCACCATTCCATAAAATCTGCTTAATTCAGGCATTCTTTATCTCCATAGTCTAACAATACAGTATCCCACCAAAAAAGTCAAGTGTTCGACCTGCCTCCTAAAAAGAGTGCCTGGCACCAATTACCAATTAAGCCCCAAGCGCCACCCACACCCCCGTTCGCGTGGTTGGCGTGGTTCGCGGTTAATCCCCTGCTTTTCGTAGTTAGAAATAATTTAAGAAGCTCACGCAAAGGCGCGAAGGGCGCGGAGTGGTTGTAACCGGCTTTATCGTATTCTTTCTAGTAGCGATAGTCGAGAAGGAATATTGATATGATAGCTAACAACAACTTTGCGTCCTTGGCGCCTTTGCGTGAGGTTTATCGGGTGGATACAACAAGTTCGCGTGGTTAGCGTGGTTCGCGGTTAATTTTTAGGGAAAGGTGCCTGGCATTACATTTGCGTAGAGCTCACACGGGGGCGCTGAGGGGGATAATTATCCACCCCTACCACGGGTTGGAATTGGCCATTAAAATAAGTAAGCAATTCTTTTGAACTCATCCCGGAGGTTTTAGCCAAAATCTGCTTTTGAATAGCTCTTTTCATTGCGATACAATCAAACTGTTTCTTCGGTTTCCTCTTGGTCATAATGCAATAACTCCTTTGGATTTCTGATTTCCAATGGCGTGTAACCATTTTTCAAATTCACACCATTATATCCTCGAATTCTTTCTAGATTTACAATATGTTTAAAGTTCCATGAAGCCAGCACATCTGCCTTATAAATTGTCGCAATAGCAATATGACGGCAATCATCAAGGCTAGTTTTACCTATAACCTTTTCTGCGATATATTCATTCGCTAAATCAATTGCTTCCTGGGTTAATTCAACATACTCAAAGCAATCGTCACTATATTTGCCAAGAAGTTCACGAACCTGCTGTGGCGCTAATGTTAACTCCTGTTTTAATACACTTGAAATTACAAACAAAACTTCTTTCCTCTCAAGCCTCTGAAAGAGGGCCTGGGTTTCATCTGCAAATTCATCATCAAAATAACCGCCCACGATGGAAGTATCAATATATATCCTCTTAACCATATCTCAAGTATACCACATCCGAACGAAAAGGTCAATGGGTCGAAAGCCAGAGCAAAATCATTTAAAACAAAAAAGTGCCTGGCACCAATTAGCCCAAGAGCCACCCACACCACCGTTCGTGGTTAACGCATACATGCGTCAGTGGTTCGCGGTTAATCCCCTGCTTTTCGCACTTAGAAATTATCTAAGAAGCTCACGCGGGGGCGCGGAGGACGCGGAGTGGTTGTAACCGGCTTTATCATATTCTTTCCAGTAACGATAATTAAGAAGGAATATTGATATGATAGCTAACAACAACTTTGCGTTCTTGGCGCCTTTGCGTGAGGTTTATTGAATGGACACAACAAGTTCGTGTGTGTTCGGGTGGTTCGTGGCGATACAGGCGGCTTAGCTTCTGTGGTTGTTTTTGCGTGAATTGCACGCTCCATGCATCGTACTTGACAAAAGTCCAAGGTTCTACTATAATTTAAATCATGTTAGCTATGCAATCAAAAATAGAAATTCCGGCAAGCCACCACCTGGAATTTGATGTTCCACGGGATATTCCTGTAGGACAGGCGTATTTTTATCTTGTTTTAGCAGAATCGCCAAGCAAATACAGGTCCGTAAGGGAAAAAACAATTGAATCTCAAAGTGAAAAAGCAGATGCCTTTGGTATATGGAAAGACCGCCCGATTTCTCTGAAATCAATTCGTGAAAAAGCCTGGAGTAGGCATGATGTATCTGTGTGATAATAGAAAGCTACTCAAAAAGCCATAATCTCCAAATACCTGATGCTTTTATTGCTGCAACAGCTATAACCCATAAATTACCACTATTTACAATAAACACAGCAGATTTTATTTTTATTCCACAGATTAGACTTATTTAACCACCTCAAGCGCCACCCACACCCCTGTTGGCGTGGTTCGCGGTAAAACCTCTCACAAAGCCACGAAGGAAAAAACTTTGTGGCCTTTGTGAGAGACAATCTATCGAAATCAGTCTTTGCGAGTTTTGCGTCCTTTACGCCAGCAACAGCAAACTCTTTGTGTCTAGCTTTAGTTCCGGTGTGTCGGGGTGCATGGTGGCACGGTCTTTTACGATGTCCAGTTTGATGTAGTTTTTCTGGGGTTCCAGGGCGACAATGACATCGATGAGGTTTTCGAAGGCCTTAAAGGGTGCCCCGTCGGTGGTGTTGCAGCTATACCAAAATGCAAGGCCGTATTCTTTGCCGAAGTCCCGGACCTTTTGCAGGCGGTCTTGGTTATCGCCTTCGTTAAAATCAAAGCCGTCGACAATAATGGTTTTTGCATCAAACTCGCCGGCTGTTACCAGGGCCTTTATGGTGTGCAGAATCTGTTCAACCTTTACCCCGTCCTGGGTAAATTTAAGGAAAACCCGGTTGCGGACAAGTTCGTCCTTTACCTCATTGAGGTCTTCCAGGTTCTTTTTCCCGACAGACTCTTCAAAAAGGTTGTCATACCAGGCAAGGACATGGTCTTGATACTTGGTAAAGGAGACATGTATTACCTTCTTCCCCTGCAGAAGCTTGTCCAGGGCAATTTGCACTAGGACACTTGTCTTACCCAATCCGCTGGGCGATGCAACAATACCCACTTCGCCGGCCTTTAAGCCGTCACCAATGGCCTTCATAAACACCCGCACGGGGGATTTTGCTATAAGTTCTTCTTTAATCATTGTTGTCTCCCATTTATTTATTTTCCTTAGCCCGCTTTTCCTGATAGGCCTTAATCAGCTCATCGGAAATACTTTGCGGGGCCTTGCCATACTTCTCAAATTCCATGGTGAATTCGGCCTTGCCCTGGGTCATCGACCTGAGCACTGTTGAATAGCCGAACATCTCGCTAAGCGGCACATCGGCGTCGACACGGCAGAAGGCGCCATCTTCTGTAGATGAAACAATTATACCACGCCTTTGGTTAACAGAACCAAAAATATTTCCCTGGAATTCTGTTGGGCCTTCAACTGACACCTTCATAATAGGCTCAAGGATAACCGGTTTGGCCTTGTTGTATGCCTCACGGAAGGCGCCCAATGCAGCCTGCTGGAAGGCAATGTCCGAAGAGTCTACCGGGTGGCTCTGCCCATCGTTTATCAGACAGCGAATATTGACAATGGGGAAGCCGATAAGGCTGCCCTTTTGTATTGCCGTCTTAAAGCCCTTGTCGCAACTGGGGATAAATTCCGTGGGAATAGAGCCGCCTTTAATCATATTGACAAAGTCGTAATCGCTCTGGCCTTCTTCCGGAGTAAAGGGTTCAATATAACCGACTACCTTACCATACTGGCCGGAACCGCCGGTCTGCTTCTTGTGGGTATAGTTGAAGTCCGAACGCTGAGTAATAGCCTCGCGGTAGGCAACCTGGGGCATGCCCGTCTCTACCTCGCACTTATACTCGCGGCGCATTCTTTCTATATATACCTCAAGGTGGAGCTCGCCCATTCCCTTGATGATAGTCTGATTACTCTCCGGGTCGACAAAGGTCTGGAAGGTGGGGTCCTCTTTGGTAAAGCGGTTCAGTGCCTTTGCCATCTGATCGGCACTCTTTTTATCCTTGGGGGTAATGGCCAGGCTGATAACCGGATTGGGCACAAACATCGAGGTCATGGCATAATTCAGGCCGCCGCCGCAGAAGGTATCGCCACTGGCACAATCAATGCCGAAAAGGGCAACAATGTCGCCGGGAAGGCCTTCGTTAATATCTTCCAT
>JAISIL010000073.1 GCA_031262035.1 Spirochaetaceae bacterium
CCGCTGTAGCTGTAGGCTACCGACCGGCTTAACGGCCCTTCTATTTTACTGATATAGTTCCCGCTATAGCTTACCTTCCATTCGTTGCTGTGGCTGTCGTTTATCTTTTCTATCTGTCCGTTGCTTTTCCAGGTAATCGTAATGGTAGAACTGTCAAGTTTCTCAAACTTGAAAAGAAGGCCGCTATCATTATAATAGTATTTATTACCCCCTTTGATGTTCACAATGTAGCCGCCCGCACTGTTTTCACTGATTGTAGTCGATAAATCGTCTTTCGCTTCCGGCTTCCATATCCCGTCCCCCGTTTCTTTAAAAAGCCGTGCCGTGCCTGTCGGGTCTACCCAGGTCATCGTGTCAAAACCTGTGGCATAGTAGTATTCAGGCGTTGCCGGATATATGACCTTGCCGTTGGCGCTCATTATGGAATCAGACTTGTCTGCAAGGCTTGTATACACAGCAAGTGTAACACGGGCAGAGGCAAGCTGCCCTTCAAGGCTTGTTATGTTCCCCATCTCTGTTTGTATCACAGGAAGCGCCGCCTCGTATGCCGCCTTTTTTGTCTGAACAGAATTCAGTATTTCTTCCGCTTCTTCCAATGCGGCTTCTATCCTGTTCCTTGTTGCGGTAGTGACATATACCAAAAAACCTTCAGTCCTCCCTTTCAAATCAGTCATATCCTCAACATTCGCTTCTGCACTTGCTTCAATATCCCTAAGCTCCTCTATCCGGCTTGTGTAGATGCTCTCTGTGTTCCGCCAGTCGCTTCCGGTTCTCCATCTTTCCTTGAACCCTTCAATATATTCGTCAAGATTACGAGAAAGAACATCCACATAATTCGTTTTATAATCATTCGCAAGCTGCCGGTAATAGGGGTTAGCTCCAAGTATAATTCTGCTGTCAAGGCTTGTTATCCAGCCCTGCCCAAGGCTCCCTTCAACCTTGCCTTCACTCCGGTAATACCTTCCAACGGCAAAATCTTTGTCTATATCAGGAAAATGTATGTCCGTTTCATTAAAAAGATAACGCCCGGTAGTTAGAAGAACCGGGTCTCCGCCTGTCGGTGACCCATCGGCACTCTCTGTGCCTTTGTTTGTATTAGCATTGGTATTTGTTAGCGTTGTCGCATTATTTGCCGGAGGGTCTGAGGTGCCGGTAACGGTTGTAGCTCCATCCCCTGCATCTCCGGCAGCAGGCACTCCGCTATTGTCAGACGCGTTCGCAGTATTGGCACTCTCGCCGGCGGTGGCATCTGCAGCCAATGCAGGGTTTTCTGTCGGGGTTGTGGTACCTCCGTCGCCACTACTACCGCCCGAACCATGCCCTTCCTCAGGGTCATTAACGCCATTATTATTACTATCTACAAATGAAGATCCACCCCCTCCGCCTCCGCCTCCACTCTGTCCGCTTGCCATACAAACATATACGGGAACCAATAATAAAAACAACGCCACTACAATATTACGCAACATTTTATTCATCCCTATTTGATACATGGTATGTGCCATACGCATCCTCCCATTTACTTCCGTCTGCATATTCAATCTTTGCTATATAGAAAAAATCTATAAGATACGGTTCTTCCGGAGCATTGTATATATACGGGTCGAGTGTGATAATCAGCTTTTTCTTTACTCCGGCTTCAATGTTTTCATCAAAACTGACATTTATCTGGTTTGAACCAATAAATGGATTTCTCTCTGTCTCTGCATCATACACTCTGCATGAAATATGTATTGCCGAAATAGTTTTATCTGAAGCATTGAGAAATTCAAACTCTATTCCTGCAAACTGATAATAAGACTCCTTACTGCCCACAAGGCACTGGGGAACACTTACAACATAGGGCGGTGTTTCATTCATAGGGCATGCTGAAAATGATAGAACAAACAGCACTATTACAATACTATATAGTATGCTCTTTCTCATTTATGTACCTCCACCTCTTTTTCCAATACCATCTTAAATTTTTTAATTACATCGCTTTTTGGCGATATCTTCTCTGCCTCATCAAGGTTGTTTCTTGCTTCTTCATAGTCTCCTTTTCTGAAATATAATATGGCAGCATAAAAATATGTTTCGGCTGTCAAAGGTTTAATTCCAAGAGCTCTTTTTATATAGCCTTCGGCCTCGGTAAATTGGTTTTTGCTTAATGCCGAATAGGCAAGTTTAAGAAGGTTGTCAAGTGAGGCAGTTCTAAGATACACTACCTGAGCATCTGAAAAAACCTCAATAGGATTTTCCAGTGATTCATAACCGTCCTTGCTGCCTTCTAATATATAATTTCCTTTCTTAATATTCGAAAAATAAAATCTACCTGCAATATCGCTTGAAACAGTATTGTTCTTTTTAATGCTAATTCTGAAATTTTGTACAGGTTGTCCTTCATAATCATAAATCATACCATTAAGATTGTAGGTAGCACAGCCTGCAAGGAAAATTGCAAACAAAACAATAATAAAAGATATATGTTTCAATTTCCGGCCTCTTCTATATTGACGATTTTTCCTTCGTTATTCCGGTAGTAAGTAATAATACTGCCATCTGCATTCACCGCCCGTCCTATTTTTACCCAGCCTTGTTCTTCGGGCAACAGCTTTTGGACATGCTGGGTGTGTTTAACAGCAAATGTAACAACAGGTTCCGGTTTCCACCCAAAAGCTTCAGCAAGCAATATGTTCTCGTTCTTCCTTTTGTCAGTCTGAAATCCCGGCGACCACGAACAGTTTAATACAAATGATTTTTTGTCTTCAGAATAAATAAGACTCATTAATGCAATTGAACATGATGCTTCGTTCAGTGTTCTTTCAATAATATTCAAGACCTGAACGATGCTGTCCACAGGAGACTCAAGCGAAAGAGATGCATAGTTTGTATCGCCGGTATCTTCAGGCGGCATTTCTGCCAGAATGGATGCCTTTAAAGACAGAATTGTATTTCTTATCTTTGCAAATATTGAAAGAGGTAATTCCTGATTTGTAAAAGATTGGCGACGGGGCAGTGCATACTTGTCCTTGAAAAATAGTGAAAGATTATACACAGCTATACTATTTTCATATTTTATTTCTGAAACGAAACAACTGCCTATATAATCTTTCTCTAAAAAGCTCCCCCTAATCTTTTCAGGTTCTCCACCTCTCAGACTTATCAGTAAAGGAACAGAATCGCTCTCGTCATATTGCCATTGCTTAATCAGTATTCCATTACTTAAAACTACCGCCACAGTATCTGCAAGAATTGCAAGACTGCTGGGGAGATGCAAGTTTTCAGGCTCTGTTTCTTTGACAAGAGGATTTCTTTGAGGTTCTGTAATGGCAGCAGCCTCCTTCTGACTTGCAAATGAAGCAAAACTGATTGTTAACACAAAGGCTAAACTTACGACCAGTGCAGTGGCAGCCTTTAAACCTTTGTGTTTTGACTTGTAGACACTGCATTTCCACGCTATCTTTTTTGCCGATGGGTATGAAGTCAACCTTTTTGAAGAACCAGCCTCATCTTCTGCAAGGGGAAGGCTGAAAGGGGTTTTTGTTTCTTTGTTGTAGCCTATAATTTCAGTTGCAGAAACATAATCTCTGTGCCCGGCAAAATTTTTAACATTGGCAAGAATGCTGGTCATGGTAAAAAGAACCGTATGTGGGTGCAGGGTTTTATATTCTGTCAGAATTGCCTTTTCCATAACAGTAAGTAATAGCCACTTTTTACCGTCTATACTTATTTTCTTTATATCGACTGCAGAGTTATCCGAAAACCCCGGATGTCTCTCTTTGAGATTTTTATTTATATATTCACACAAGATCTTCTTACGAACCGGTTTCTCAGGTAATGGGATAAAATAACATTCGTGGTCTTTTCTTGGTAGTATAAGCTTTCTCACTTTATCTCTTAATACCTCCGGCACATAGTGCTAAAATCTCGTAATTACTGCTGCCTACCGTGCACCTTAAACGCATCGCCACAGCACTGTCCTCATGGTTTATTTCTTCTATTTCATAAGAGGTCATTTCTTTTACCGTAGAAACAGCCGTTTCCCATGCCTTCATATTTCGTGCCTCTTTGGCGCATTCAGCCCTAAAGGAATTTGCCACAAATTCAAGGCTCCTTGCTTCCCGATATTCAACATTTGCTGCATTCCATGCCTTCATCGCAGGAAATGCCGTTTGTGAAAAGCCGACGAGAAAAAAGATAAGTATCGCCGTCCCTGCAAGGACGTCAGTTAAAGTCATATATTGCCCGGACCTCCGTATTTTCTTTTTCAATACTTTCTATTACTGTTGTCCGGTATGCTAAGGCCGCTTTTTTCCGGGCAGATATTGAGGGAATGACTGACAGGAGTAGAAATGAAAGAATAAAAATGAGAACTAATGATACAAGGGTAGCCCAACCTTCGTCGGCTCTACTCCCATGAAACAATATCTGCATCATTACCTTCACCACCTTTCTGCCCGTCAGAGCCGTAGGAGATTATTGCAAATGGCAGATTATTCTCACCAGGATTTTCATATATGTATTCACCGCCCCAAGGGTCGGCAGGAACTTTTCTATCAAGATATGGCCCCTTCCAGCGAGCCGGAACAGGGGAAAGAATAGGTTTTTCCCAGAGGGCAGAAAGGCCCTGGGTTTTACTGGGATAACGCCCGCAGTCGAGGTAATAAGATTGCAGAGCTAGACGGAAGGTCTCTATCTGGTTACGACAGGCTGCAAGACGGGCTTGGTCAAGATAACGGACCACCGAAAAACCAACCGCTGCGGTCAAAATAAGGATAATCGCTATAGTAACGAGGGTTTCTATAAAGGTAAAGCCATCATCGGTTTTCTTTCTGTTTCTTTTCTTTATAAATACTGTTTTTATCATGTCTCCATTATACAATGAGAATGTAAAATTGTCAAGATGGGGTATTAGCTGCCGATAATAAAATATGCCTCCAATAAGTCGGGCGGATACTATTCAAATTATTCTCGAGGTGCTGAGTTCCTGGCAAATTCTGGTGATGGTTGCCGTGCTTTTCTTTCTGATGTTCTTAAGTTCTATTGTTGGCGATGTAAACCGGGTGCACAAGAAGATGCCCAAGATTGCCATTCCTAAAATCGCTTTCCCCAAGCTGAAAGTTAAGGCGAAAAAGCAGGAAGGCGGCGAAGAAGGCGGGGACGAAGAAAGCGAAGATGAGGCGGAAAGCGGCAAATAAGCGCTATGCCATCTCGCCCCCCCACCCTACCTCCCCCGCAAGGGGGGAGGAGTAAATTTATCATGAAAATTTAATTACTGACACTTCACATAAAGACTTTTTTTTACTATAATAAGACAGTAAGACTAATGAAATGAAATCTGGGAAAGATATAGGGAAAAAGATTGTTGCCTCGCTTTCGGTTCTTTTTGCTATTTTGATTGGGATTGGTGTCGGGCTGGCTATTGCCGGAACAAGCAATGTCGAGAATACGGAGAATTGGGACGAGATAGCCCCTGCCCTGCCGACAAAGCTCCTCGATATTAACGGCCGCTTAATTACCGAGTTTGCAGGCGATGAGAAGCGGGAACTGGTAAGCCTGAATGAGCTTCCCCAGCACCTTATCAATGCGGCTCTGGCTCGTGAAGACCCCGACTTTTATCATCACCGTGGTTTTTCTGTGCGGGGCATCATGCGTGCGGCTTTTGGTATTATCACCGGGCAGAGCCTGGGAGGCGGTTCTACCATTACCCAGCAGGTTGCCGGCACCCTTTATGCAGACCGGAGCGATTACAGCATTAAAAGAAAGCTCGTTGAACTCTGGTATGCCATTCAAATGGAAAGGCGCTATTCCAAGAATGAAATCCTTGAACTCTACCTTAATTATATGATTATGGGCCCCGGTGTGTATGGCGTCGAGGCGGCAAGCCAATACTTTTTTGGCCATAGCGCCCGGAATATCAGTCTTGGCGAGGCGGCGGTGCTGGTTATTCAGCTATCAAGCCCCAGCAGGTATAATCCTTTAAGTAATCCCAATATTGCAATGGACAGGCAGCGTTCAGTGCTCGACCGAATGGTTGAACTGGGCTATATCAGCAGGGCCGAAGCGGAGGCCTCTTTTACCGAATACTGGGACAACTACGATTATACCCGGGTAGCCACATCGGCCTACTACAACCGTGAAGACAAGGCCCCCTGGTTCAGTGAATATGTCCGCCGTGAATTGGACAGCCTGATGTATGGTTCAATGGACTATTACCGTGACGGTTACACCGTCTATACAACGCTCGACCTGGACGCTCAGGATGCCGCACAAAAATATGTAAACCAGGGCATCGATAGGGCAAACCGTTCCTACAATGCCCAACAAAATGTCCGTCTTACCGATGCTACCCAGATATGGACGCCCATTGCACAGCTTCTTTCCCTGACCTTTAACCTTACCGGCATTGATCAAACTGCCGCAGGCCAGAATGAATACCTGGCACGCAATCGTTACACCAAAACGATAAACCCGATACTCGATATGGGCGCCCTGCTCTTTGGCATGCAGGACCTTAAAGTAATTACCAACTCGGCCTATGCCGATATGAAAACAAGCGCGGCAGAGAATCAGGTAGAAGGGGCATTAATCACCCTGGAGCAGGACTCAGGCTATATAAAGGCCCTTGTCGGCGGCTCGCATTACGATGAATCAAACCAATTAATCCGGGCGACACAGGCTTCTGTGCAGCCGGGTTCTTCCTTTAAGCCCCTGTATTATTCTGCTGCGATTGACAGCCGGAAATTTACCCCGGCAACACTGATTTACGATACGCCCACCGTATTCCACAACCAGGATGGCACACCTTATATTCCGGTAAACTTTAACGGCACCTACATTGGGCAAATGCTCCTCTATTATGCCCTTGCCTCTTCGCAAAATATTGCCAGCGTAAAAATATTGGACGGCATTGGTTTTGATGCAGCCATACAAAGGGCCGCTGCGCTTTTAGGCATTAACGATGAAGCTACGATAAGGCGGACCTTCCCCCGGGTGTATCCTCTGGCCTTGGGGGTTATTTCCGTAGCGCCTATACAAATGGCCAAGGCCTTTGCCACCTTTGCCAACCAGGGCCAGGAAGTGCGGCCTATTGCCATACGCTACATAGAAGACCGCAATGGCAAGCTGGTAATGGATGTAGAACGGGAAATAAGGGAAGAACAACGAAAAAAAGGCGATGCAATACAGATAATAAGCCCTCAGAATGCAGCAGTAATGACCAATATTCTGCGTAAAACAGTAGAAGTAGGCACTTTACGAAACCCTTCGGCACAGGGCTCCAAGTTTATCTTTAAAGATGAAAACGGAAAATCCTTTACCATGCCCTTTGCCGGAAAAACCGGCACCCCGCAAAACTGGTCGGACGCCTGGACGGTGGGCTTTAGCCCCTATTATACAACGGCTATCTGGTTTGGTTTTGATAAACCGGGTAATTCCCTGGGGGTAAGCCTTACCGGTTCTACCCTGGCAGGTTATGTCTGGGCCGATTACATGCGGGATATTCATCAGGGACTCCCCTTTAAGGAATTTACCGTCCCACCTAGCGGTATTGTCGAGGCAAAGGTCTGCAACTATACCGGCCTTTTGGCATCGAGCGCCTGTCCCCGGCAGGTATCGCTGTTCTTTTTGGAGGGGACACAACCAACGAGCTATTGTAACTACCATATTCCTGCGGCACAGAAGTCCTCCGTTGCAAGTATTGTCCTTCCCGGCCAGGAGAATCTGTTATTCGATGCAAATTCCCTTACAAGCAGCCTGCAGATGCCCAGTCTTGACATAAATAAGATTTTAAATTATAATTATACTGCAAGCACAGAACAGAGCACAATAACAGAGAACAGTGGAGACAGCGATAGCGAGGCAAACAGCAATACAGATTCTGATTATGGCTTGAGTATACCGACATACAATCCATTTATGAATTAGGGCAATAGTGATAGGAGGAGGATGAAATATGCAAGTAGCAATTGATGACATTAAAGTAAAAAAGCGGGTGCGAAAAGAAATGGGCGATATTGCCGGCCTTGCAGACAGCATGAAAAGGTTAGGACAGATAAGCCCCATTCTTCTAAGTAAGCAGAATGAATTAATTGCCGGGGGCCGCCGCCTTGCAGCAGCCAAAAGCCTTGGCTGGAAGAATATCAACGCGGTTATTATAGACGCTCCGCAAAAAGTAACCCGGCTGGAATACGAAATAGAAGAAAACCTTTACCGGCGCGACCTTAATAGCAATGAAATAAGCGCCGCCAAAGACGCCTTACAAAAGATGAAGAGCCCGGGCTTTTTCAGGCGGCTTTTTGCAGCAATATCAGAATTCTTCAAGCGCCTTTTCCACATCGGCTAGGCGTTTTTCAAGGTTTTTTATTGTCTTTTCTATGCGTTCCCTTTCTTTTTCAAGCCGTTCTTTTTCATCATCTTCGCTGGGAGGCTTTAATGGCAAGAGAGGTTTGATGCCGCCCTCGTTCAGGCCGTCTGCTTCACGCAGGGCGATTTGGACTTCGTCGGAGCTGTGGCCATGGAGCAGGGCACTTTCTGCCGCCTGCCTTTTATCATCGTCGCGAAGGCCGCTGAGGTAGCGCATGTTGTCTGTGCCAAGGGATGGATCAAGGTCGAAGCGGTAAGAGCGAATGGCCATTTCTGCCGAAAGGTGGGGGATGCATAAAACCCGTTCAACATAGTCCTCGAAACGGCCACCGGCTGCACGGCAAAGTTCCTCGGCTTTCAGAAGGGTCTCGCCCAGTTGTTTCATCAAAAGGCCGTTTTGCCGGAGGTATTTTTCCCGAATCTCATCGGTTAAGGCTGCAAGCGCACTATTTTGGGCATAAACATTTTGGTAAAGGCCCTTTTCTTCGGCCTTTTCGAGAAGGCTGTGAAGAATTGCCCTGAATTTGGCCGTGTGTGCCCGCCCGGGAAGCTTGCCCCCACGGGAACAGGCATCCAGATGATGCGCATATTCATGCAGCGCCGTATAAATCAACTGATTGTCGCCTTCAAAGTTCCGGTTATGAACAATAATCTCCCGGCTTTCCGGCTTGTAAAGCCCATTCACCTTCTTACTCTTCTTCCCGCTAAACACCACACTAAATTCCAGCGGCGCATCTTCTACCTGCAAGAGCAATTCTTTTACCTGGTCTTGATTCATATTTTTCCTCATCTAATTATATTATTTTTTTTACCGATAATCTAGTATGAAGATTTATATCAATGGTAAGTTGGCCGATGTTACCTTGGATACGGAGAAGACTATTGACGATTGTCTTACCAGTCTTATCCCCTGGATTGAATCTGAAGGAATGCGCTTTCAGGGGCTCGAGCTTGACAAGCGGACTATTGACGCCGAAGGCGCTACCGCTGCCTATGCGCGCGATATCAATTCTGTCGGAGAAATCAATATTCTTGTTGTAGAGGGCAGCCTCTGCCGCGAGGAGATTGAAGCTGTAGCCGACAAGCTCGGAGAGCTGCCGCTTGACCTCCAAACAGGCAAAAGCCAGGAGGCTGCCGAAACTATCATTCAATTTACCAGATTGATGGAACAGATTGCAGGCCAGCTAAGCCGCGCCGGCGAGGAAGCTCTCTTAAAAGAATACAATGACCTGCTTCAACAGATGCTCGCCGCCTACAAAGAAGAGGATGTGATACTCCTCGGCGACCTGGCCGAATATGAAATTGCACCCCGATTAAGGAAATTAATTGAAGAATAATGAACTTCACTGATGACGAAAAGAGGATAATCAAGCTTCTCTTTAAATACAGCCCCGCAAAGGATAGGGAGCGGGTGCTGGAAAACCCTTCGCTGGCAGACCGTCATTTTAAAGAGGCCTACAAACAATTTAGCACAACAGATGAAATCTTTAAGCTCTTTGCCCTGCGGCAAAAACTCGACGAACAGAGCCAGGCAGAAAGAATCAGTGCCCGGAAAATTAGCAGCGGCATGGACGCCCTTCTATGGATAAAAGAGAAGGCCGCCTTCGATGCCTGCTACCCCGTGCACACCTTTGTGGTGCGTAATAAACAGATACTGATAAGCCGGCCGCAGAACGCAGTGGGCCTTCCGGTAAACATCATGGTAAAGAGCCCTGTTGAGCTGGCCTTTTATTGCAGAATGCCCTACAGCTTTTTTATTAAAGGCAGGGCTATAAGCCAAACTCCCAGCCCCTGGGGGCCGGCACTGGAAATAGAACAATTGGAAGGGCCTTTTGCCTATAAGCAAAAAGGTTTAAGCCCCTTTCAATACAAGGTTTCCAAAAGAACATTCCCGGCAAGCATTGCCGCCGACCCATTGGCAAACAAGACCGGCATAAAGGGCAGTGTAACCGGGCTTTCGATTCAAGGCTGCACGGTCAGGCTGCCTCTGATAGAAGCCCTGCATTCAGGCGGAACAATCAACCTGGAACTGGAACTGCCAAGCGGTATTCAGGAAGTGTCTGCAAAAATTGAACGCCTTAATCTGTCGCCGGAAAACGATACTACCCTCTGCAAAACAACATTCACCCGCCTTTCCCGCCGGGCAAGCAATATTATTAATGCAGCGGTGTATGAATATTAGCCCCTCCGAAAAGTTAATTTAACCACGAATAACACGAATGGCCTTCGGCCACACGAATTTTTGCTTACTTACCATAGAATATTCGTGTCGGCGAAGCCAATTCGTGTATATTCGTGGTTGTTTTTTATGATTTCAAAGTTAAATGATTTTGCCCTGAGGGAAGGACAGTAATTAGAAATTCAAGCCTCGCATACGGGGGACAGGACAATAGCGACCCCATTTGAGGTGCCGATTCTGTCTGCACCGGCTTCGAGCATGGCGGTTGCGTCTTCGTAGGTTCTGATGCCGCCTGCCGCTTTGATTTTCATTTTATCGCCGACTATAGTTTTCATTAAACGGACATCTTCTATTGTTGCCCCGCCTGTAGAAAAGCCGGTGGATGTTTTTACATATTCGGCCCCTGTTTTAAGGAGTATTTTGCATACCGCTTCTTTTTCTTCGGTGCTTAAAAGGCAGCATTCAATGATTACTTTTACAATGGCATCCGGATTAGGTTCTTTGGCAGATTGCACTACTGAACGAACATCGTTTTCCAGGCCGGCATAGTCGCCGCTTTTTAGCATGCCAAGGTTAATTACCATGTCTACTTCCAGGGCGCCCTGGCAAACGGCATAGGCAGCCTCATAGGCCTTTACCTCAGTTTCAGCAGCCCCAAGCGGAAAACCAATAACCGTGCATACTTTCACATCGCTTCCAGCCAAAGCCTGAGAGGCCAGGGACACATACCAGGGATTAATGCACACAGAGGCAAAGTGATACTCCTTTGCCTCTGTGCAGAGCTTCCGGACAGCCTCAGATGAAGCTTCTGCCTTTAAAAGCGTGTGGTCAATACAGGCCGCTATATTTTTCTTGTCTATTGGCATAGTAAAATTCTCCTTATTGCGCAATTAAGCCCAAATATTATTGTTGCTTTCATTGTATATGATGAAAAGAAAAAAACAAGGGGGTGTGAAGAAACAACCACGAATATACACGAATCGGCTTCGCCGACACGAATAATATATGTTAAGTAAGCAAAAATTCGTGTGGCCAAAGGCCATTCGTGTTATTCGTGGTTATTATAAAGTTAAATGATTTTGCCCTAGGGGAGGGCGGAGTGGACCTGACCCCAACAGGTAGACAAAAAGTTAAGCCCATAATACAATTTACAGGAGTGAAATTATGGGTAAAGAAAAACGAAGGACTTACAAAAAGGAATTCAAAGAACAGGCGGT
>JAISIL010000090.1 GCA_031262035.1 Spirochaetaceae bacterium
ACCCTCGAAGAAAAAGGCATTGGACGGCCTTCAACTTATGCGCCGATTATTTCGGTGCTGCTCGACCGTTACTATGTTACCCGGGCCAACAGGCAGTTAAAGCCCACTATTCTGGGGGTAAAAATTGCAGACCTCCTCTGTCAGCATTTTCCACAGGTTATGGATCCGGGTTTTACCGCCCAAATGGAAAGTAATCTGGACAAGGTCGAGGACGCAGAAATCTCCTGGCCGGAGCTTATCCGTGAATTTTATCTGCCTTTTAAAAATCAGGTTGATAAGGTAGATTCCGAGCTGGGCGAGGAAAAGACGAGCCTTGACGAGCCGACAGACTATGTTTGCGAAAAATGCGGAAAGCCCATGGTAAAAAAACTGGGCCGCTATGGTTACTTTCTTGCCTGTTCCGGTTTTCCCGAGTGCCACAATGCAAAGTCTATTCCTTTAGCAAAATGCCCAAAGTGTAAAACCGGTGATATAGTAGAAAGAAAGGCTAAGGGGCGCGGTAAAAGTTTTTACGGTTGCACTAATTATCCTGAATGCGATTTTATCAGCCACTTTAAGCCGCTGGAACAAAGCTGCCCGAAATGCGGTTGGTTCCTGGTAGAAAAATATGATAAGGTAAATGGCAGTCATAAATCCTGCATAAACCCTGACTGTGACTATTTACATTCGGAGGATGCTGATGGAAAAGACTGAGATTCTATTTCACGACATAGATTCTCTTGATACTCCGCTGCTTCGCGAGTATCTGCAGTATCTCAAAGCAGTGCGCGGCTTTTCAAAATACACGCTCTTATCCTATGGGACCGATTTGAAGCACTTCGAAATTTACTGCGAGCATTCAGACATTGATATTATCAAGGCAAGTAAAGATGATGTGCGTTTATTCTTTGGTGATATGTCCCTGGAGGGAATTCATCAGGCTAGTTGTAATCGTGCCATGTCTACTATTCGTGGTTTTTATCGCTACCTGGTTCGTAAGGGAATTCGCGAAACGAATCCGGCAACAGGCATTCACAATATGCGGACAAAGCAGACCCTGCCAAACTTCCTTTGGGAAGGCGAAATGGCCGAATTCTATGAAACCGAGGAGACAAAGCACATTCTCTGGCCGGAAAGGGACAAGGCCATTATACTGGCCATGTATTCCGGCGGCCTTCGGATTTCCGAGCTGGCCTTTTTACAGATTAATCAGCTTGAGGAGGATTGTAAGGGGGCAAATGTTATCGGTAAGGGGGATAAAGAACGGCAGGTGTTCTTTAGCGAAGAGGCAGCAGAAGCAATCAGGGAATGGCTTCTTGTCCGGGAGGAAAAAAATATACAAACGGCAAGGCTCTTTGTCAGCATGCATGACAAACCGATTTCCGTTCGGGGCCTCCGCTATATTATTGATCGCTATTCAGAGGCGGCCAATTTGAAGAAGCATGTAAACCCCCATGCTCTGCGGCATAGTTTTGCCACCCATTTGGTAAACGGCGGCTGCGATGTCCGCATTGTGCAGGAGTTAATGGGCCATTCAAACATTTCAACCACAGCCCGTTACACCCATGTTGACATTGAAGGCCTAAAAAGAGTATACTATAAAGCACATCCCCATGCATAATGTGGTTGTGGATACGGGGCGGTTTATCGACCCGTAGGGACACGGCTTGCCGTGTCCGTAGGAGATATATGATGAGATACGAAAAAATTCGTTCGACCACCGTTCTTGTTGTTCGCAAGGACGGGAAGGTTGCAATGGCAGGCGATGGACAGGTTACCCAGGGGGAAACGGTCCTTAAAAACAATGCGCGGAAGGTCCGCCGCATTTATGATAACAAGGTTCTCTGCGGTTTTGCCGGGGCAACAGCCGATGCCTTCACCCTGTTTGACCGCTTTGAAGAAAAATTGAAGGAATATTCAGGCGATTTAACCCGCGCCGGCGTGGAGCTCACCAAGGATTGGCGCACTGATAAGATGCTCCGAAAGCTCGAGGCGATGCTTCTTGTTGCCGATGCCAAAACAACCCTGCTCTTGTCGGGCACCGGCGATGTCATAGAGCCTGAGTTTGCTACAATCGCTATCGGTTCCGGCGGGAACTATGCGCTCTCGGCAGCACGGGCCTACCTTGACGGCAGCGATTTGAGCGCAAAGGAAATTGCCGAAAGGAGCCTTAAAATTGCAGGCTCCGTTTGTATATATACCAACGGTAATGTCATAATAGAGGAGTTATAATTAACATATGGCAAAAGAAAGCAAAGCACTTGATGCAAAAACAAAAAAGCCGATGGCCGAAGAATTGACGCCAAAGCAGATTGTCAAAGAGCTTGACAAGTATATTGTCGGCCAAAAAAAAGCCAAGCGGGCTGTCGCTGTTGCATTGCGTAACAGAATGCGCCGCCTGAAACTTGATACCGAAATGCGCGAGGATATCACTCCGAAAAATATTCTGATGATAGGCCCTACCGGCGTTGGTAAGACAGAAATTGCCCGCCGGCTTGCAAAGCTCACCGGCTCGCCTTTTATCAAGATTGAAGCCACCAAGTATACCGAAGTAGGTTATGTAGGCCGTGATGTCGAATCGATGATTCGCGACCTGATGGCTGCCGGTGTGGCTATGGTAAAAGAAGAAATGGAAGTAAAGTTTGAGGAGCAGGCAAAGAAGCAGGCCGAAGAAGCTCTGCTCGACCTGCTTGTTCCTTCAAATAAAAAGAAGCCCCAGCAGCCTGAGGGGAACGGAAGCCCGGTGCCTATTCGCCAGGTGACTATTGGTTCTTCCGATGGCAATGGGCCGACAATCCGTGGCACTATGTTTCAATTGGGCATTCCCCTGGGCAAACTGCAGGATGCCGAACAAGCTGCAAATGGGGAAGAAGACCAGGCCAATGATACCGTGATACCGCTTCCCGATGAAACCGGGGAAGCAGAAGAAGATGAGGAAGAAGCAGCCGAAGGAGATGTCGGCGATGAAGAGCCTGAGAAAAAAAGCGCTGCCGATAAAAAACGGGAAGAAACACGGGAAAAAATGCGAAAGATGCTTCACGAAGGGAAGCTCGAAGATAAAATGGTAGAGATTGTGGTGAACCAAAATCCCCAGTTCCCCGGCCTTGAGTTTTTAGGCGGCGGAATGGAGGAACTGGGAGACAGCCTTTCCGGTATTGCCGGTATTTTTGGCGGCAGCCGACGGGTAAAAAATGTCACTGTAGCCCGTGCCAGGGAAATCCTTGTGCAGGAAGAACAGGAAAAACTGCTCGACCGGGAAAGGGTAAGCGATGAAGCCCGTCAGCGGGTTGAAGAAATGGGCATTGTCTTTATCGATGAAATCGACAAAATTGCTTCAAAGGGCGAGCATGGCGGCGCCGATGTGTCCCGCGAAGGGGTTCAGCGCGATATTCTGCCTATTGTAGAAGGCGCTACGGTGAATACCAAGTGGGGGCCGGTAAAAACAGACCATGTTCTCTTTATTGCAGCCGGAGCTTTCAATGTCAGTAAGCCTTCGGACCTGATACCGGAACTCCAGGGACGCTTCCCATTGCGTGTAGAGCTTGAAAGCCTTGGTAAAAATGACTTCCTGCGTATTTTAACCGAGCCGAAAAACGCTCTGACCAAACAGTATGTCGACCTTCTTGCCACAGAAAACATTGTGCTGAACTTTGAAGCCAATGCCATAGAACGCATAGCCATATTGGCCGCAGAGGTTAATTCCAAGCTGGAAAACATAGGAGCCCGGCGCTTGCATACCATCATGGAGACATTGCTTGATGATATTTCCTTTGATGCACCGGATATTGCACCGGCAACAATCCCGATAGATGCAGCCTATGTAAATGAAAAACTGGCCAGCATTGCAAAAGACCAGGACCTGGGGAGATATATATTATAAGTAGTAAGTAGTAAGGTTTTATTTTTTATTACCGATAATTTACTAGAGGGGAGTAAGTTATGAATACATTTTCGAAGACAATTGACCTGTTGAGCCGTTCAATGGATGTGCAGTCCATGCGGCTCGATGTCATTGCAAACAATTATGCCAACGCAGAAGTGCCGAACTTTAAACGGAGTAATATCAACTTCGAGTCGGAACTGAAAAAGGCGCTGGCGTCTGAAAACAAAAAGCCGTCTCTGGAACTTGCAAGGAGTAATCCCATGCATTTTTCGAACTATGACCCGGTGGATTACCGTAATGTAAGGCCGCAAAGGGTAATCGATTACCTGACCACCTCAAAGGATAACGGCAATAATGTCGACCCTGAACAGGAACAGATGGCAGCCTTAAAAACACAAATGCTCTACAATTTATTCGCAGACGCCGCCTCATTCCAATTCGGCCAGGTAAACATGGTATTACAGAATTCGTAGGAGGATAAAAAATGGGATTATTTAGTGCAATAAACATATCGGCAAGCGGCATGACCGCAGAACGGCTTCGTTCAGATGTTATCGCAGATAACCTTGCCAACATCAACACAACACGGACACCGGAAGGCGGTGCGTATCGCAGGAGCCGGGTGGTTTTTCAATCAATGAACCAGCCGGTAATATGGAAAACACCCTTTTTGCCGGAAGGTTTAGACAAGGGTTTGGGAACCGGGGTGCAGGTAGCCGAAATTCAAAAGGATTATGCAAGCGAATTACGGCTTGTCTATGACCCCAAACACCCTGATGCAATCACCTCAGGGCCAAACGCAGGTTATGTTGAATACCCGAACATTGATATAGTCACCGAAATGGTAGACATGATAGCCGCCAGCCGCGCCTACGAGGCCAACGCCTCAATGATAGAATCATCCAAATCAATGTTCCTAAAGGCATTGGAAATAGGCAAATAACCGTAGGGGCAGGGTCAGCCTGCCCAACAAATTATAATTTCGGGAGGGAATTATGGACATGTTGAAATTACAAACAAACAACCCAATGCATTACACCGGTGTGGGTAATACGATGGCCGGCAATGGGGCTGTAGGGGCAGGGCGCGCCCTGCCCCTACAGAAATCCGCAAATGGGACATTTGCGGATTTGTTAAAATCC